>JBJHCH010000010.1:0-48775 GCA_050485905.1 Paracoccaceae bacterium
ACCCTGCGCCGCTGCTGGAGGCCGCGCTCTACGGCGTGCTGACGGCGCTGGTCTTCACGCTCTGGCCGCTGGCGCGGACCGAACAGGTGCGCGCGGCGGCGCTGTTCCGCGATGCCGGCGGGCGGTCGCGGGAATGGCCGCGGCCTGTCTACCTGGCGGCGACGGCGCTGATGCTGGCGGCGCTGGTCGGGGCGGCGGCGTGGTTTTCGGGCGTGCCGGTGTTGGCCTACGGCGCGGCGGGCGGGATCATCGGCGCGCTGCTGGTGCTGCTGCTGGCGGCGCTGCTGGTGCGGCGGCTGGCGCGCGGCGGGGCGCGGGCGCGCTGGGCGCGGGGGCGCACTGCGCTCAGGCTGGCGCTGGGCGCGGTGGGCGGGCCGCGGGAGGAGGCGTCGTCGGTCATCCTGTCGCTGGGGCTGGGGCTGGCGGTGCTGGCCGCGGTGGGCCAGATCGACGCCAACCTGCGCAACGCGATCCAGAACGACCTGCCCGACCGGGCGCCGAGCTACTTCTTCGTCGATATCCAGAACGACCAGATCGAGGGCTTCCGCGCCCGGCTGGACGGCGATGCGGCAGTCAGCCGCGTGGACAGCGCGCCGATGCTGCGCGGCGTCGTCACCCGGATCAACGGGCAGGACGCGCGCGAGGTGGCGGGCGAGCATTGGGTGCTGCGCGGCGACCGGGGCGTGACCTATTCCGACGCGATGCCGGATGACGTGACGCTGACGGCGGGCGAATGGTGGCCCGAGGGCTATTCGGGGCCGAACCTCGTCAGCTTTGCCGCCGAGGCGGGGGCCGAGATGGGGCTGCGGCTGGGCGACGAGATCACCGTGAACATCCTGGGCCGCGACATCGACGCCCGGATCGCCAGCTTCCGCGAGGTCGATTTTTCCACCGGCGGGATCGGCTTCATCATGTCGATGAACCCCGGCGCGCTGGCCGGTGCGCCGCATACGCACATCGCCACCGTCTATGCCGAGGAGGCTGCCGAGGCGGCGATCCTGCGCGATCTGGCGGGCGCCTATCCGAACATCACCGCCGTCAGGGTGCGCGATGCCATCGACCGGGTCAGCACCGCGCTGGCGGGGATCGCGGCGGCGACGGCCTATGCGGCGGGGGCGACCTTGCTCACCGGCTTCATTGTGCTGATCGGCGCGGCGGCAGCGGGTGAACGCGCGCGGGTGTTCGAGGCGGCGGTGCTGAAGACGCTGGGCGCGGACCGGCGGCGGATACTGGCCAGCTTTGCCCTGCGCTCTGCGCTGCTGGGCGCGGCGGCGGGCGTGGTCGCCATCGTCGCGGGCGGGCTGGCGGGCTGGGGGGTGATGACCTTTGTCATGGAGGCGCCCTATCGGTTCGAGCCGGTGTCGGCCATCGGCATCGTGGCGGGCGGGGTGGTGGCGACGTTGCTGGCGGGGCTGGCCTTTGCGCTGCGCCCGCTGGCCGTGCGCCCGGCGCGGGTGCTGCGGGCGCAGGACTGAGGCCAAACGAACGTTGCGTCAGGCATGGCTGACAGGTGAAGTGTAAATTTCCCTTGACGCATGGCGGTCGGATGATTTTCAATATCATCAAGGTGGCGTGATCTGCCCGAATTTTCGGCAGCACGCCGGCGAACCTGGCGGGGGGCAGGTGCGGAGATGATCATCAACGACGACAGCCACGACTATACCTGCACCGATTGCCGCCATACCGGACGCCCCTGCATGGAGGCGATCTGGCTGTGTCAGAAGCTGACCCATTCGATGGGCGCTGCGGCGCCGCGGCGCGAGATGACCGGCAGCGCCCAGTTCCGGGGCTGCGGCTTTTCCTGCGAGGCGACGGTGCGGATCAACCACGAGGATGTGCAGATCTTCTGCGGCATCGACAAGGCCGCGGCGGATCAGGCCGCGATCCCGCGCCTGCCGCGCGCGATGGTGCTGGCGGCGCCGGCCGAGCGGGCGGCCGAGGCAGAGGCGCGCCGGGCCTGAGCGGTCAGTCCCGTTTCGGCCGGTCGTCGTAATCGGGATTGAGAATTCGGCGGCTGTCGCCCTCGGGGTCGTCATACTGGCGGTTCTTCAGCGACCAGAAGAAGGCCGCGAGCCCCAGCCCGCCGAGAAACAGCGAAATCGGGATCAGGTAGACCAGCACATCCATGGGCTCAGGGTCTCATGCCGGGGCGGTCACTTCAACCGCAGCGCGTTCAACGAGACCGTGATCGACGACACCGACATCGCCAGCGCCGCCCAGAGCGGGGTGCAGAGACCGAGGAGGGCCACCGGCACGAAGACGGCGTTGTAGATGCCGGACTGCCAGAAATTCTCTCGGATGCGGCGGGTAGCGATGCCGCCCATGCGCACCGCCTCGGCGATGGGCGAGAGGTCGCGGCCCAGAAGCACGATGTCGGAGGCGACGCGCGCGGCATCGAGCGCCGAGGCGGGCGAGATCGAGACATGCGCCGAGGCCAGCGCCACGGTGTCGTTGAGCCCGTCGCCCACCATCAGGACGTGGTGGCCGGCGTCGTGCAGGTCGGCGATGCGCGCGGCCTTGTCCTGCGGCAGCGCCTCGGCCTGCCAGTCGTCGATGCCGAGGCGGGCGGCCATGGCCTGCACCGCGGCGGGAACATCGCCCGAGATCAGCCAGACCGCCTTGCCCTGCGCCTTCAGCGCCGCGACGAGCGCCTCGGCCCCCGGACGCAGGCGGTCGGTGAAGTCGAAGGCATGTGTCCGGCCGTCCATCGCCAGATAGGCGGCTGTGTTGCCGCGCGCCTCGGCCCCGACCCAGGCGGCGCGGCCGAGCCGGACGCGGCTGCCCTGCCACGTCCCTTCGATCCCGTAGCCGGGAACCTCGTGCACCGCGTCGAGCGGCGCCGGGGTGACGCCGCGATCCTGTAGCGCCTGGGCCAGCGCGCGGGCGAGCGGGTGGCCGGAAGCCTGTGCCAAGGCAAGCGCCACGGGCAGCGCCCCGGCCGGGTGGTCGTCAAGGTTGGTGGGTTCGGGCGTGCCCATGGTCAGCGTGCCGGTCTTGTCGAAGACGACGGTATCGACCTCTGCCAGGCGTTCGAGCGCGGTGCCGTCCTTGATCAGCAGCCCCATGCGGAAAAGCTTTCCGCTGGCGGCGGTGACCACGGCGGGAACGGCAAGCCCCAGCGCGCAGGGGCAGGTGATGATCAGCGTGGCGATGGCGATGTTGACCGAAAGCCGCAGATCGCCGCCCGAGATGTAGAGCCAGGCGATGAAGGCGCCCAGCGACAGGATCGGGATGGTCGGCGCATAGGCGTGCGCGGCGCGGTCGGCCAGTGTGGTGTAGCGGGTGCGCGCGGCCTCGGCATGGGCGACGAGATCGGCCATGCGGTGCAGCGAGGTGTCCTTGCCTGCCGCCGTCACCCGCACGGTCAGGGGGCCGGTCAGGTTGACCTCGCCGGCGCTGAGTTGCGTGCCCTCGCCGGCGAAGGCGGGCAGCGTCTCGCCGGTCAGCAGCGAGCGGTCGATCTCGGACCGGCCTTCGGTGACGATGCCGTCGACGGGGACGCGGCCGCCGGGGCGGACCAGCACTAGGTCGCCCACGGCGAGATCCGCCACCGGCACCGTGGCTTCCTGACCGTCGGTCAGGCGGATGGCGCGGGGCACTTCCAGCGCGGCCAGTTCCTGCGCGGCCGAACGCGCGGCGGCGCGGGCGCGGAAATCGAGGTAGCGCCCGGCGAGCAGGAAGAAGGTCAGCATCACCACCGCCTCGAAATAGGCATGCTTGCCCGATTGCAGCGTCTCGTAGAGCGAGATGAGGACGGTCAGGACCAGCGCCAGCGCGATCGGCCCGTCCATGTTCAGCCGCCCGGCGCGGAGCGCGCGGGCCGCCGAGCGGAAGAAGGGCTGGCCCGAGAAGGCGACGGTCGGAATGGCAATGACCGCCGAGATCAGGTGAAAGAGGTCGCGCGTCGCATCCGTCGCCCCCGACCACACGGCGACCGACAGCAGCATGATGTTCATCATCGCGAAACCGGCGACGCCGAGGCGCATCAGCAGGTCGCGGCCCTGCCGGTCGGTCTCGGTCATGCTGAGCGTGCCGGGGTCAAGCTCATGCGCCTCGTATCCCAGCCGGTCCAGCCGGGCGGCGACATCCGTGGCGGCGATCTGCGGATCGGCGGCGATGCTGACGCGCTTCAGCGTCAGGTTCACGCGGGCATCGCGGATGCCGGGCATTTGGGCCAGATCGCCCTCGATGGTGGATATGCATGCGGCGCAATGCACGCCGGGCAGCGACAGCACCAGCCGCGCCTCGACCGGGGCCTGGGCGGCAGCGACGGCGGCAGGAACCGCATCGCAGGCCGGGCAGGCCGAGGGCGGAGGGCGCAGCGCGGTGGTCACATCAGCCCCGCACGTAAAGCACGACGCGCTGGCGGAACTGCGTGCCGTCGGGCGCGGTGGCGACCAGCCGGATGTTCCAGTTGCCGGGGGCGAGGTCCACCGGCGCGGCGAAGCGGCCGCGATAATAGTCGAAATCGGGCGCCTGATCGTCGCGCACATGGGTCGCGCGGCCGACGACCGCATCCAGATCCGCCACCTCGACCGGGGCGCCGCCCTGATCGGTGAAGGCGATGGTCAGCACGCCGTCATCGACATCGGCCGCCACCTGCCAGCCCAGCGCAAGCTGCGCCGCGCGATCCTCGTCAAAGGTCTGGCTGGCGACATAGCTGTTCTGCACCTCCAGCCCCGAAAAGGTGCTGACGGCCTTGTAGGCAAGCAGCAGGTTCACCGCGATGATGATGCCGAAGGCCGTCACGCAGATGGCGAGGACCTTGCCCCCCGTGAGCTTGCCGCGTGTGTCGGTGCCGGATCGGTCTGTCATTGGCCTCTCCCGTTGAAGGTGGTGTCGACGCTGACGCGGCCGCGCCCCTCGGTCTCTGACGCCCAGAGCGTGACCTCGGTGCGGGCGGCGCGGGCGGGCGGGGTGCCGTTGGCGGCGGTCAGGTAGATGCGTTGGCTGCGCTGTTCGTCGGCCGGCACGGTGACCAGCAGGCCCGGCAGCCCCTCCAGCGTCAGGGTGAGCGAGGGGTTGCCCTGGGCCATGATGAAGAAGGTCCGCGCCTCTCCCCCCATGTTGCGCAGGCGCAGGTCGTAGGCGTTGCGGATCGACCCGTCGGACAGGGTGACGAAGGTGGGGTTGCGGATCGGCGAGATCGACATGTCGATATCGGTGCGGATGAAGAGCGCGACCAGCAGGCCAAGGCCCACCCCGCCCCAGAGCGTGGAATAGAGCACCGTGCGCGGGCGGAACACATGCTTCCAGAATGGCTTTGGCGGCTTGCCCGCCTTCTCGGCCACCTCGTCCGACAGCGCCAGATAGCCGATCAGCCCGCGGGGCTTGCCGATCCGGTCCATCACCTCGTCGCAGGCGTCGATGCAGAGCCCGCAGGTGATGCAGGCCATCTGCTGGCCATTGCGGATGTCGATGCCCATCGGGCAGACGTTGACGCAGGCCATGCAGTCGATGCAATCGCCCTGCGCCGGGTCAAGCTGGCCCTTCTTCAGCTTGCCCCGTGGCTCTCCGCGCCAGTCGCGGTAGCCGATGGTCAGCGTCTCCTCGTCCATCATCGCCGCCTGGATGCGCGGCCAGGGACAGGCGTAGATGCAGATCTGCTCGCGGAAGAAACCGCCGAAGAAGAAGGTCGTCGCGGTCAGGATGGCGATGGTGATATAGGCGGCCGGATGGGCATCCAGCGTCACCAGATCGCGCAGCAGCGTGGGCGCATCGGCGAAGTAGAACACCCAAGCCCCGCCGGTGAACAGGCCGATCAGCAGCCATGTGGTCCATTTCAGCCCGTATTTGCGGATCTTCTCGCCGTTCCATTTCTGCCGGTGCAGGCGCAGCCGGGCATTCCGGTCGCCCTCGATCCAGCGTTCGGTCAGGATGAACAGGTCGGTCCAGACCGTCTGCGGGCAGGCATAGCCGCACCAGACCCGCCCCAGCGCGGATGTGAACAGGAACAGCCCCAGCCCGGCCATGATCAGAAGGCCGGCGACGAAGTAGAATTCGTGCGGCCAGATCTCGACCCAGAAGAAGAAGAAGCGACGCCCGGCCAGATCGATCAGCACCGCCTGATCGGGCAGGTTCGGGCCGCGATCCCAGCGGATCCAGGGCGTGATGTAGTAGATCCCCAGCGTCACCGCCATGATCCACCACTTCATCGTGCGGAAATTGCCCTTCACGCGCCGCGGAAACACCGGCTCACGCGCGGCGTAGAGGCTGGCGGGCGGTGTGTCCTGCGGGCTCACGTCAAGCTCCGATCCCTGGCTTTCGGCCGATCCTGCCCCGGCCGGGCCGCTTGCACCTTGACTTGCGTCAATAAGATGCACTTTCAATACAGGTTAGAACACCGGCACCCCTGGAAACGCGCGAACAGGACGGGGTGCCGGTGCCGCCCGGCGGCCCCTTGCGGGACCGCCGGGATCTCTCATTCGCCGCCGCCCAACTGGTGGACGTAGATCGCCACCGCGCGCACCTCGGCCTCGCGGATGCGGTCCGAGAAGGCGGGCATCACGCCGAACCGGCTGTAGCGGACGGTGTGGCGGATCGCCTCTTCCGACCCGCCGTAAAGCCAGACCTGGTTGTTGAGCGCGGGCGCGCCCTGAAAGCGGTCGCCCTCGCCCTGCTCGCCGTGGCACGAGGCGCAGTTGAACTCGAACACCTCTGCCCCCGGTTCGGCCAGCGCGGCATCATGCTCCTGCCCCGACATCGCGCGGACGAACTGCACCACCTGTTCGATCTCGTCATCCGACAGGATCTCGCCAAAGGCGGGCATCTGCGACCAGCGCGCATCGGGGTCGGTCTCGTTCCGGATGCCGTGGGCGACGGTGTAGTGGATATCCTCGACCGTGCCGCCCCACAGCCAGTCATCGTCCAGCAGGTTGGGATAGCCCTGCCCCTGCACGCCCGCCGCGCCCGATCCGTGGCACTGGCTGCAATGGGCGCGGAACACCGCCCCGCCCGCCTGCACGGCAAAGCGATTCAGGTCGGCATCATCGGCGATCTCGGTCAGTTCCGCCTGCACCAGCCGGTCGAACCAGACGGCGTTGCGGGCCTCGAACTCCTCCATCGTGTCGTTCAGCGCGCCGCGGGTGGAATAGCCCAGGATGCCGGGCGTGGCCTGGCTGATCATCGGCCAGGCCGGGTAGAGCAGCATGTAACCTACCGCCCAGATAATCGTCGCGTAGAAGGTCCAGAGCCACCAGCGCGGCATCGGGTTGTCGTATTCCTCGATCCCGTCCCAGCTGTGGCCGGTCTTGGCCGGTTCGGCCATCTTGGCCTTCAGTTGCGCCTTGGTCTCGGGATACTGGCGCTCGGGTGGGGTGACCTTGTTCTCGGGAACCTTGTCTTCCTCGTCGACCATCAGCGTGCCTCCTTCGCTTGCGCGCTGTCCGTCTTGGGCGCGGGCTTGTCCTCGTTGCGGAAGATCATGCTGGACGTCTCGTCATGCACCTTGCGGCTGCCGGGCCGGAACACGAAGATCACGACGCCGATGAAGAACAGGAACATGAACAGCAGATGCCAGCTGTCGGCAAAGGCGCGGAGCCAGGTATAGGTTTCCATCCTCTCCTCCCTAGCGGCTGGCGTCGGGAACGAAGGTCGAGAAATCGACCAGCGTGCCCAGCATCTGCATGTAGGCGATGATCGCATCCATCTCGGTCAGCTGGGGCTGGCCGTCGAAGTTGCGGGTCTGTGCGCCGGGATAGCGTTCCAGCAGGCCGGAATGATCGGCATCCGGGTCGGCCTGGGCCATGAAATCGGCGCGGGCATTGGCGATCATCTCGTCGGTATAGGGCACGCCGACGCGGCGGTGCGTGCGCAGCAGCGCCTCGATCTGCTGCCCGTCGATCCGCCGGTTCATCAGGAACCCATAGGGCGGCATGATCGATTCCGGCACCACCGACTGCGGGTCGATCATGTGCTGGACGTGCCAGTCGTCGGAATAGCGCCCGCCGACGCGCGCCAGATCCGGCCCGGTGCGCTTCGATCCCCACTGGAACGGATGGTCGTACATCGATTCCGCCGCCAGGCTGTAGTGACCGTAGCGTTCGACCTCGTCCCGCATCGGGCGGATCATCTGGCTGTGGCAGGTATAGCAGCCCTCGCGCACGTAGATGTCCCGCCCGGTCAGTTCCAGCGGGCTGTAGGGGCGCACGCCCTCCACCTCCTCGATGGTGTTTTCCAGATAGAACAGCGGCACGATCTGCACGAGACCGCCGATGGTGACGACCAGAAACGACAGCACCAGCAGCAGGGTCGCATTGGTTTCGATCTTCTTGTGATGGTCGAGAATGGACATGCGACCCTCCCTCACTCAGCCGGGACGGCCGCGCCGGCGGGGCGCTTCTCGCCCACCGAGGTCACGGTCTTCCACAGGTTGTAGCACATGATCACCGCACCGAGCAGGAACAGCACCCCGCCAAGGCCGCGCACCACATACATCGGGAACTTGGCGGCAACCGTGTCGGCGAAGGAGTTCACCAGGAAGCCCTGATCGTCCACCTCGCGCCACATCAGCCCCTCCATGATGCCGGTGACCCACATCGAGGCGGCGTAGAGCACGATCCCGATGGTCGCGAGCCAGAAGTGCCACGAGACGAGGCTGAGGGAATAAAGCCCCTCGCGATTCCAGAGCCGCGGCACGAGGTAGTAGAGCGCGCCGAAGGTGATCATCCCGTTCCAGCCCAGCGCGCCGGAATGGACGTGGCCGATGGTCCAGTCGGTGTAATGCGACAGGCTGTTCACGGCCTTGATCGACATCATCGGCCCCTCGAACGTTGCCATGCCGTAGAACCCGACAGAGATCACCAGCATCCGCAGCACCGGGTCGGTGCGCAGCTTGTCCCAGGCGCCCGACAGCGTCATCAGCCCGTTGATCATGCCGCCCCACGACGGCATCCACAGCATGATGGAAAAGGTCATGCCCAGCGTCTGCGCCCAGTCCGGCAGGGCCGTGTAGTGCAGGTGGTGCGGACCGGCCCAGATATAAAGGAAGATCAGCGCCCAGAAGTGGATGATGCTGAGCTTGTAGGAATAGACCGGGCGTTCGGCCTGTTTCGGGATGAAATAGTACATCATCCCCAGGAAGCCCGCGGTCAGGAAGAAGCCCACAGCATTGTGGCCGTACCACCACTGCACCATCGCATCCTGCACGCCCGAGAAGAGCTGCACCGATTTCGAGCCCCAGATCGACACCGGCAGCGACAGGTTGTTGACCAGATGCAGCATCGCCACGGTGACGATGAACGCCAGGAAGAACCAGTTCGCCACGTAGATATGGCGCTCCTTGCGGTTGATGATCGTGCCCAGGAACACCGCCAGATAGGTCACCCAGACGATGGTCAGCCAGATGTCGGCATACCATTCAGGCTCGGCATATTCCTTGGACTGGGTGGCGCCCAGCAGGTAGCCGGTGGCGGCGATGACGATGAAGATGTTGTAGCCCCAGAACACGAACCACGCGGCATTGCCGCCCCAGAGCCGCGCCGCGCTGGTGCGCTGCACGATATAGAGAGAGGTGGCGATCAGCGCGTTGCCCCCAAAGGCAAAGATCACCGCCGAGGTGTGGAGCGGGCGCAGCCGGCCGAAGTTCAGATACCCTTCGGCCCAGTGGAAGTTGAGCTGCGGCCAGGCGAGCTGGAAGGCGATGAAGGTGCCGACCGCAAAGCCCACCACGCCCCAGAACGCGGTGGCGATCACGCCCGCGCGCACGACGCCGTCCATGTATTCGTCGGATCGCACCACCGGCGCGGCGCGCGGCTCGTCGATCCGGCGCACCTGCCACAGGAACATCCCGCCGGCCAGCGCCATCACCATCAGCGCATGCACCATATAGGCCAGATCCTGGGCGAAATTCGCGGCGATCGCGGCGAAGAGCGCCGTACCGCCCAGCGCGACCAGTTTCGTATAGTCCCACATCTCGCGTTCCCTCGTCGTTCCTACAGCCCGCCACCCCGTCTGGCGCGGGGCGTCCGGTCAGGCTAGCTTGTGACGGGTAGGAGACCCGATGGCCTTGATCTGCGTCAACCTCCGTCGCCCGCTGGCTTGACCAACATCAAGGCGACCCGCGCCCGAGCCGTCTAACCTGGACCCATCGCAAACGGAGCATCCCGATGAGCTACAAGTCCATCCTTACCATACTCAGCGACCCGCAGGCTGTGCAGCCCACACTCGACGCCTGCGCCACTGTGGCGCAGCGATTCGACGCGCATCTGGAGGTGCTGTGCCTGGGCATCGACCATACCCAGACCGGGTTCTACTATGCCGGCGCCTCTGCGGTGATCTTTCAGGAAACGCTGGCGCGGGCCGAATCAGAGGCCGAGGCGCTGGCCGAGGCCGCACGGGTGCGGCTGGAGCGGGAAACCCTGCGCTGGTCCACCGACACGGCGGTGGCTCAGCTTGGCTCCATCGCCACGCTGGTCGCGCTGCGGGCGCGATTCTGCGATCTGGTGGTGCTGCCGAAACCCTACGGGCGCGACGGTGCCGCCGATGCCGAGGCGGTGGTCGAGGCGGCGCTGTTCGACGGCATGGCGCCGGTGCTGATCGTGCCCGAATCCGGGCTGGCACCCGGCCAGGGGCGCAAGATCGTGGTCGCCTGGAACCAGTCGACCGAGGCGCTGGTGGCGATTCGCCGCGCGCTGCCGGTGCTGCGCGACGCCGAATCGGTCAACATCGCGATCATCGACCCGCCGCGGCAGGGGCAGGAACGCTCCGACCCCGGCGGCCCGCTCGGGCAATGGCTCGCGCGCCATGGCGTGCGCTGCGAGGTGTCGGTCCTGGCGCGGACCGAGCCAAAGATCTCCGACATCATCATCCGGCACGCCCGCGACATCGACGCCGACCTGATCGTGATGGGGGCCTACGGCCATTCCCGCCTGCGGCAGGCGATCCTGGGCGGGGCCACGCGCAACATGCTGGAAGTGACCGAACTGCCGGTGCTGATGTCGCACTGAGCCACGGGAATAACGCGGGGCGGCGGTCAGTTCGGCAGGCCGCCGTCGCTGTCGTCGCCCGCCTCTTCGATCAGCCGGTCGAAATCGGGCACGGTGATCGTCCGCTTGCCCTCCAGCACCACGACGCCGTCGCGCTTCAGGGCAGAAACCTGGCGGCTGACGGTTTCCAGCGTCAGGCCCAGGTAATCCGCCATCGCCTCGCGCGTCAGCGGCAACTCAAAGGTCACGCCGCCGCGGATGCCGCGCATGTGCAGCGCCGCATCGCGCCGGGCGATGATCGAGAACAGGCTCGCGATCTTCTCGCGCGCGCTTTTCCGACCCAGGATCAGCATCCATTCCCGCGCCGCGTCCAGCTCGTCCAGCGTCATTTCCAGCAGCCGCTGGCCGATATGCGGCGTGCGCCGCATCAGATCCTCGAACGGCTTCTTGCGAAAGCAGCACATCAGCAGGTCGGTCGTCGCGGTCACGTCATAGGCCGCCGTCTCGCGCCCCGGCCGGCCGACGAAATCGGATGGCAGCAGCAGGCCCACCATCTGCGTGCGCCCGTCCTCCATCGTCTGGCTCAGCGTGGCGATGCCGGTGACGACCGAGGCCACGAAATCCATCCGGTCGCCCGACCAGACCACCGTCTGCCCGGCCTCAAAGCTGCGGTAATACTTGATCGCATCCAGCTGCGCGAGCTCGTCGCTCTCGCATTTCGCGCAGACCGCCCGATGCCGGATCGGACAGTCATGGCAGTCCTGCACGACTGCGGGATTATCCGGTGCAAGGGTTCGGTTCATCGGTTGATCTGGGTCAAGGAGTGTCGCGCGGTCCTGTCCCAATCTAGGCCCATGACAACTGAATCGCAACTTGCCCGGCTCGGCCTCTTCGACGCCAAGGCGCCGCGCTACACGAGCTACCCCACCGCGCCGCAATTCGGCCCCAGCGTCGGGCCGGGGCAGTTCGCCGACTGGATCGCGGCGATCCCCGATGGCGCGGCGATTTCTCTCTATATCCACATCCCGTTCTGCCGGCGGCTATGCTGGTTCTGCGCCTGCCGGACACAAGGCACCAGCACACTGGACCCGGTGCTGAGCTACGTGGAAACCCTGAAGACGGAACTGGCGATGCTGGCCCGCGCCCTGCCGCGGGGCGTCCATCTGTCGCGGCTGCACTGGGGCGGCGGCACGCCGACCCTGCTGCCCGCCGGGGCCATCACCGATCTGGCCGCCGCGATCCTCGCCGCCGTCCCGCTGGGGCCGGGGGCCGAGTTCTCGGTGGAGATCGATCCGGGAGAGGTGGATGACGCCCGGCTCGACGCGCTGGCCGCCGCCGGCATGACCCGCGCCTCCATCGGGGTGCAGGATTTCGACCCGGTGATTCAGGCGACCATCGGCCGCGACCAGAGCTATGATCTGACCGCCGCCGCCGCGCAGGCGATTCGGGCGCGCGGGGTGGTCAGCCTGAATGCCGATATCCTTTACGGCCTGCCGCACCAGACCCCGGTGCGGATCACCGATTCCGTGCAGAAGCTGCTGTCGCTGAACCCCGACCGGGTGGCGCTTTACGGCTATGCCCATGTGCCGTGGATGGCGCGGCGGCAGGTGATGATCCCGTCCGACACGATCCCCGCGCCCGAGGAGCGGCTGCGGCTATTCCAGACCGCGCGCAAGCTGTTCCTGTGGGATGGTTATGAGGAGATCGGCATCGACCATTTCGCCCGCTCCGAGGACGGGCTTGCCGTGGCCGCCAGAGGAGGGCGGCTGCGGCGCAATTTCCAGGGCTATACCGATGACCGGGCCGAGGTGCTGATCGGGCTCGGCGCCTCGTCGATCTCGCGCTTTCCGCAGGGCTATGCCCAGAACGCGCCCGCGACCTCGGGCTATCTGAAGGCGGTGCGGGCGGGGCAGTTCGCCACCGCGCGGGGGCATGCCTTCACTGCCGAGGACCGGCTGCGCGGGCGGATGATCGAGGCGCTGATGTGCGACTTCCGCATCGACGGGCAGGAAATGATCCAGGATCACGGCCTGACCGTTGCCGGGCTGGAAGAGATGCTGATGGGGGCGGCGCGGGCCTTTCCGGGGATGGTCGCGCTGGCCGACGGGGGGCTGACGATCCTGCCGCAGGGGCGGCCGCTGACGCGGGTGATCGCGCAGCATTTCGATGCCTACGACCAGACGAAGGCGCGCCATTCCAGCGCCGTGTGACGGGGCTGGGCACGGGTTGTCCACGCGTGGACAAAATGTCAAGTCATTGAAAATGAACGGAAACGGAAATTCTGTTTACCTGGACGCAATCTTGGTGAACGGCGGTTAAGATTGCTTGCGTGCAGGTAAACAGAAAACACGAAACCCCATCATTTCAACGGCTTGGCATTTTGTGCACGCGTGCACAGCCCCGATCCCGCCGCGCCCGGTTCCGGCCAAGGGCTATGCCGGTCGGGCGGTTTCTGTTACCCTGAGGGCCATATTTCAGCATGACAGGGCGGCAGGCATGATGGCGCAAAACGCTTATCGACGAGGTTTTGCCCTGACTCTGGCCGCGGCGACAGCCCTGTCCTCCACCCCTTCCCGCACCGACGCCCAAGACACCCAGGACCAGCTTGTCGCCATGCTGAACGCCAATCCGGCCTTCCGCGCCCGGATCCCGGCCACCCACCGCGCCTATGCAATCACCTTCGCAGGCTCGGTCCTGCCCGGCCCGCTGGTGTGGGAGGGCGACCCAACGGAGCCTGCCATCGTGCCGCGCGGCCTCGCCTCGACCGTGGTGCGCAACTGCCAGTTCGGCAACGTGCCGATCAGTTCCGGCAATCTCCAGGGCTCGTTCCGCGAAACCCGGTCCCTGACCATATCCGCCAGCGTCACCGTCGGCGCCTCGCTCAGCATCGAGGGCACATGGCCATTCGGCAGCGTCGGTGCCGAGGCCAGCCTCGAGGTCAGCACCGCAATCGGCAGCACCACCGAGACCAGCGAGGAACTGGTCTTCAGCCAGGGCTTCAGTGCCCCGGTCCCGCCCCGCACCGAATTCGACATCCAGTTGCAGATGTTCGAGCAGCAGATCGACGGCCAGCCGTTCAGCTTTGACGCGGAACTGCGCGGCAACGCCACGGTCCTGCATCTGGAGGCGGTCGAATGGGCCGCCTACCGCGGCGGCGCGCTGCCCCGCAATGCGGTGATTGCCGGTCAGGAACCCGCGTCGGCCGCCGAGGGCGGTTCGCGCAGTCTGGCGGTCTGCCGCGCGCAGCACGGCGGCGCGCAGCGCCCCGGCAAGGTCGTGGGGCAGCAGTGCAACTATGCCTTCGACGGCCGTGAACACCAGGCCGGGAACTTCGAGGTGCTGGTCGCGTGGCCAGGACAGTTGATCTGGCGGTCCCGCGCCAATTTCGAGGACAGCTTTGACCCCGCCGCCGTGATCGCGGGCCGCAGCAGCGGGATCGTGGCGGGGCGGGCGGACCGTGACGACCGCTACGGCGGCCGGCTGCTGGTCTGCCGCGCCACGCATCTTGGCAACACCCATCCCGGCAAGGTCGTGGGCAACCAGTGCAGGTTCGGCTATGGCGGCGAAGAGATCAGGGCCAACCAGTATGAGCTTCTGACCCGCGCGAACATGACCCGCACCGCCGGGGGGACGGTCACCATCGCCCTGCAAGATTACCTGCCGTTCGAGAGCCGCAGCTTCCGCATCGAGGGCGTCTTTGACGGGGCGCGGTCGGTCAGCTATTCGGTCGTCTACGGGTCCGAGCGCCCGGTGCAGGAACGCTTCTGCCCGTCACAGCCGTTGCCGGCCAGCGCGACGCGGGACAGCCCCGCGCTGCTGGAGGCCAGCGTCGCCCGGCAGCCCGAGGCCCTCGCGCCCCCGGCCCCGCGCGCGCCGGGCGCACCCGGAGCCCCTGCCCCGACCGCCGAGGCCGCGCCGCTGACCTATGAGCCGGTGATCGAGGGGCGCGCCTATATCCGCGCCGAGGTCGACGACGAGGCCGGGCCGATGCCGCGGCTGGCGGCGTTTCGGCTGATCCGGCTGGACCGCCCGCATCAGTTCGGCGCTGATGTTCTGGCCGTGCAGGAGGGGTTGCGCGCGGCGGGCTGGCCGGTTCTGGCGGATGGTTTCTTTGGCCCGCGGACCGATGCGGCGCTGCGCCATTTCCAGCGCGCGAACGGGCTTCATCCTGACGGAGTGGCTGGCCCCCTGACACTGGGCCGGCTTGGCCTCTGACGGGGTTGGGCAACTTGCCCAAAAAATCAAGTGGTTGAAAAGGCTGGGTTTTCGATCTTCTGTTTACCTGCCCTCAACCTTGGTGAACGGCGGTTCATATTGGTTGCGCTCAGGTAAACAGAAATCACGAAACCCTTGTATTTCAAAGGCTTGAGATTCTGCTCACGCATGAGCAGCCCGTCAGGCGGCGCCGATGGCCTTCAGGTCAAAGGCGGCGGCCAGCAGGGTGCGGGTGTAGTCGTCGCGCGGATCGGTGAAGATCTGCTCGCCCTCTCCGGCCTCGACCACGTCGCCGTTCTTCATCACGATGACCTTGTGCGCCAGCGCCCGCACCACCCGCAGGTCGTGGCTGATGAACACATAGGCCAGCCCGTACTTGCGCTGCAGATCGCGCAGCAGCCCGACAATCTGCACCTGCACGGTCATGTCCAGCGCCGATGTCGGCTCGTCCAGCACCACCAGTTTCGGGCGCAGGATCATCGCCCGCGCGATGGCGATGCGCTGGCGCTGGCCGCCGGAAAATTCGTGCGGGTAGCGGCCCATGCTGGCGGGGTCGAGTCCGACCTCGGCCATGATCTCGGCCACCATCTGCCGCGCGTCCTGCCCCTCTGGCACGCCATGGACGCCAAGGCCCTCGGCGATGATCTGTTCCACCGTCATCCGGGGCGACAGGCTGCCATAGGGATCCTGGAACACCACCTGCATCTCGCGCCGCAGGCGGCGCAACTGGTGCGACTTCCAGCCCTGCACGTCCTGGCCCAGAAAGACCACCGGCCCCTCGGACGAGATCAGCCGCATGATCGCCAGCGCCAGCGTCGTCTTGCCGGAGCCGGATTCGCCGACGATGCCCAGCGTCTCGCCCGCCCGGACCGAGAGGGTGGCGGCGTTCACCGCCTTCACATGGCCCACGGTGCGGCGCAGGAAGCCGCGCTGGATCGGGAACCAGATACGCAGCGCCTCTGTCCGCACGATCTCCGGCGCATTCGCGGGCACCGGGTCGGGCCGGCCCTTTGGTTCCGCCGCCAGCAGCTTCTGGGTATAGGGATGCCGGGGGTTGCCGAAGATCTCGGCCGTCGGCCCCTGTTCCACGATCTCGCCGCCCTGCATCACGCAGACCCGGTCGGCAAAGCGGCGCACGATGCCAAGGTCATGGGTGATGAACAGAAGGCTCATCCCCTCTCGCCGTTTCAGGTCGGCCAGCAGTTCGAGGATCTGGGCCTGGATCGTCACGTCGAGCGCGGTGGTGGGTTCGTCCGCCACCAGCAGTTCGGGGCCGTTGGCCAGCGCCATGGCGATCATCACCCGCTGCCGCTGCCCGCCCGAAAGCTGGTGCGGATAGGCGGTCAGCCGGGTTTCGGCGTCGCGGATGCCAACCTTTTGCAGCAGTTCGAGGATCCGCGCCCGCGCGGCATCGCCGGTCAGGCCCTGATGCAGAGCAATGGATTCCGCCAGTTGCTTTTCGATCGTGTGCAGCGGGTTCAGGCTGGTCATCGGCTCCTGAAAGATGAAGCTGATGTCGTTGCCGCGCACCCGGCGCAGGTCACGCTCCGGCGCGCCGACCATCTGCGTGCCCATGTAGGTGACCGAGCCGCTGACCGCCGCGCTGTCAGGCAGCAGCGAGACGGTGGAGAGCGCGGTCACGGATTTGCCCGAGCCGGATTCACCCACCAGCGCGACGGTCTCGCCCCGGTTGACGGCAAAGCTGACGCCGCGCACGGCGCGGATTTCCCGTCCGTCCTGCGTGAAGGTCACCGACAGGTCGCGCACATCCAGAACCGCGCTCATCTGAACGTCTTTCGCGGATCGAAGGCGTCGCGCACGCCCTCGAATATGAAGACCATGAGGGAGAGCATGATGGCGAAGGTGAAGAAGGCGGTGAACCCGAGCCAGGGCGCCTGCAGGTTCTGTTTCGCCTGAAGCGTCAGTTCGCCAAGGCTGGGCGCCGAGGACGGCAGGCCGAAGCCGAGGAAATCGAGCGCCGCCAGCGACCCGATGGTGCCGGTGACGATGAAGGGCAGCAACGTCAGCGTGGCGACCATGGCGTTGGGCAGGACATGGCGGAACATGATGGTCAGGTTCGACACCCCCAGCGCGCGGGCGGCGCGGACATATTCGAAGTTGCGCGCGCGCAGGAATTCGGCCCGCACCACGCCCACCAGCGCCGTCCATCCGAACAGCACCATGAGAAAGACCAATAACCAGAAGTTCATCTGGAAGATCGCCGCGACGATGATGATGATGTAAAGGCTGGGGGTCGATCCCCACAACTCGATCACCCGCTGGAACAGCAGGTCGGTCAGCCCGCCGAAATAGCCCTGCACCGCGCCCGCCGTGATGCCGATGACGGAGGTCAGCGCGGTCACGATCAGCGCGAACATCACCGACAGGCGAAAGCCGTAGATCACGCGGGCCACCACGTCGCGGGCGGTGTCGTCGGTGCCCAGCCAGTGCCGGCTGTCGGGCGGCGACGGCGCGACGCCGCCGATGTCGTTCACGGTGTTGTAGGAATAGGGGATCAGCGGCCAGATCATCCAGCCGCGCACCACCGGCTCGCCCTCGACAAAGCCGGTCTCGGCCTCTGCCATCGCCTCTTCCGGTGCGTCGAGGCAAAGCTCCGCGCCGCCGGTGCGGATCAGGCATTGCACCTCGGGGTCGCGGTAGACGGCTTCGGTGCGGAAATCGCCGCCGAATTCGGTCTCGGGGTAGAAATTCAGGATCGGGGTGTAGAAGGCGCCCTGATAGCGCACCAGCAGCGGCTTGTCGTTGGCGATGAACTCGGCAAAGAGGGACAGTCCGAACAGGACCGAAAAGATCATCAGCGACCAGTAGGCGCGGCGGTTGGCCTTGAAGTTGCGCCAGCGGCGCTGGTTCAGGGGCGACAGGCGGATGCCGAAGCGGCCGCGCGCGGGCAGCGGCGGGGCGACGGGGCGGGGCAGCGCGTCGGGCTGCGGCGGCGCGTCGGGCGCGGATTCGCGGGCGACCTCGGCATGCAGGTTGGTCAGGCGGTCAACCATGCGCTCAGGTCTCCCGCGTCTCGAAGTCGATGCGGGGGTCGATCCAGACATACATCAGGTCCGACAGGATGCCGACGAACAGGCCAATGAGGCCAAAGACGAAGAGCGTGCCGAAGATCACCGGATAGTCGCGCGCCACCGCCGCCTCGAACCCCAGCCGGCCGAGGCCGTCGAGCGAGAAGATCGTCTCGATTATGAGGCTGCCGCCGAAGAAGACGGAAACGAAGACCGCCGGGAAGCCCGCGATGACGATGAGCATGGCGTTGCGGAAGACGTGGCCGTAAAGCACGCGGCGTTCGGTCAGGCCCTTGGCCTTGGCGGTCATCACGTATTGCTTCTTGATCTCGTCAAGGAACGAGTTCTTGGTCAGCAGCGTCAGCGTGGCGAAGGCCGAGATGGTGGAGGCCAGCACCGGCAGGGTGATGTGCCAGAAATAGTCCAGCACCTTGCCCACCAGCGAAAGCTCGGCCCAGTTGTCGGAGGTGAGGCCACGCAGCGGGAAGATCTGCCAGTAGGAGCCGCCGGCGAAGAGCACCAGCAGCAGGATCGCGAACAGGAAGCCGGGGATCGCGTAGCCGACGATGATGGCGCCACTGGTCCAGGTGTCGAATTTCGTGCCGTCCCTGACCGCCTTGCGGATGCCCAGCGGGATCGACACCAGATAGGCGATCAGCGTGGACCAGAGGCCCAGCGTGATCGACACGGGCAGCTTCTCGATGATCAGGTCCACCACGGAGATCGAGCGGAAATAGCTCTGCCCGAAGTCGAAGCGCATGTAGTCCCAGAGCATGTTCAGGAAGCGTTCCAGCGGCGGCTTGTCGAAACCGAACTGGCGTTCGAGATCGGCGATGAACTCGGGCGGCAGGCCGCGGGCGCCGAGGTAGCCCGTGCCCTCGGCCCGCGCCTCCATGCCGGCATCCGCGCCGCCGGCGAAGCTTTGGAACACGTCGCCGCCGCCTTCCATCCGGGCGATGATCTGCTCGATCGGGCCGCCGGGGACGAATTGCACGAGGGAGAAGTTGATCACCATGATCCCGATCAGCGTCGGGATCACCAGCAGGATGCGGCGCAGGATATAGGCGGTCATGCCCCTGCCCTAACGGATCGCCCCGGCAGCGCGCAAGGCCGCCGCCTTGTCGGCGTTGAACCACCAGAAGTCGAGTTGCCCCAGCGCATAGGGCGGCAGTTCTTCGGGGTGTTCATACATGTCGTAATAGGCGACCCAGTGGGTGTCCTTGTACCATTGCGGCACCCAGAACTTTTCTGCCCTGAGCACGCGGTCCAGCGCGCGGGTCGCCACTTCCATGTCCTCGCGCGTTTCGGTGCCCAGCACCACGTCGATCAGCCGGTCCACGGCGGGCGATTTCAGCCCCATCTTGTTGAAGGTGGAGACATCGGCGGTTTCCGAGCCGAAATACTGCTTCAGCCCCGACGAGGGGATGAAGGACATCGGCATCTGGTCGGTGATCATGTCGAAATCGTAACTGCGTTCGCGGTTGGTCATCTGCGCGGGATCGACCCGAGTCAGCCGGGCATCGACGCCCAGCGCGCGCAGGTTTTCCACATAGGGATTGATGATCCGGTCGAAGCCCGCGTTGTCGTTCAGGAACTCCAGCCGGAGGATCTGCCCGTCCTTGCGCCGCAGCCCGTCCGATCCGACCTCCCACCCGGCCTCGTCCAGCAGGGCCGAGGCCCGGCGCAGGTTGCCGCGGTCAAGCTGGCGCGGGCCGCCGGTTGTGGGCACGAAAGCCTCCTCCGTCAGGATCGAGGCGTCGAGCAGGCCGTCATCGACCAGCGGCTGCAGGATGGCCACCTCTTCCGGCCCCGGCACGCCGGTCGCGGCGAGTTCGCTGTTTTCCCAGAACGAAACGATGCGGGCATACTGGCCGTTGAAGAGGGTCTCGTTCGACCATTCGAAGTTGAACATCAGGCCGATGGCCTCGCGCACGCGGATGTCCTGAAACTGCTCTCGCCGCAGGTTGAAGACGAAGCTCTGCCCCGTCGCCATGGTGCCGTCGGGCAGTTCCTTGCGCACCACATGGCCGCGCTGCAACGCGGGGAAATCGTAGCCCTGCGCCCAGAGTGAGGCGCGCGCCTCGGTCCGGAAATGGTAGCTGCCGGCCTTGAACCCCTCGAACGCGGCGTCGTAGTCGGCGTAATATTCGATGCGGATGCGGTCAAAGTTCGACCGGCCCTGCATGAACGGATGGTCCCAGCCCCAGTAATCGGGATTGCGGCCATAGACGATAGTCTGGCCGGGGGACAGACGCTCCAGCCTGTATGGCCCCGACCCGAGCAGCGGCTCCATCGACGACGCCTCGAAATCGCGGTCGTTCGCGTCGTAGTGTGCCTGCGAGAAGATCGGCAGCCCGCCGACCATCGCGGGCAGGTCGCGGGTGGGCCAACCCTCCTTGAAGGTGAATTTCACCTGATGGTCGCCCAGCCGTTCCACGCTTTCGACCTGCTGGCCCAGCACCGCGCGGAAATCCGGCAGGCCCTTTTCCAGCAGGATGTTGAAGGAAAAGATCACGTCATCCGCGGTCAGCTCCGATCCATCGGAAAAGGTGACGTCGTCGCGCATGTTGAAGATCACCCAGGACCGGTCCTCGGGGTATTCCATGGTGGTGCAGAGAAAGCAGTAGCTGGCCCCGATCTCGTCCGCCGTGCCCTCCAGCAGGCTTTCGAAGAAGACCGACGACAGCGCCCCGGCCCGGCCCCGCGTGGTGTAGGGGTGCATCGAGTCGAAATTCCCCATTGTCCAGATCGAGATCTCGCCGCCGCGCGGGGCGTCGGGGTTCACATAGGCAAGATGCGGGAAATCCGCCGGATACATCAGATCGCCGAAGGTGGAGATGCCGTGGGATTCGATCACGCCGTCCTGCGGCGCGTCCTGTGCGTGCACGGCGACGGTCAGCCCCGCCAGCGCGATCAGCCCGGCCCCGAGCCACAGCGCCGCACGTCGCCGGATGCCGACACTGTCCGGGCGGGCCGCTGCAACGGCGCGGGCGGAACTGTCGGCAGACTTCGGGCGGTGCGGCATGGATACTCCTCCGGCTTTTGATGGCGCGGGGCGGCGCCTAGGGTGGAGATTGACGTAATTCTGCACCGTGTCGAGGCGACGGAGCGAAATTTCGTAACAATCCGAGGTCAAAATCAGGCGATCACGACGAAAAAGGCCGCCCCGAGGGCGGCCCTTGAAGATCCTGCACGCGGTTTGCGCCGATCAGAACTGATCCATGTAGGCGATCAGGTTCGCGCGATCCTGCGCGCTGCTCATGCCGCCATAGGCCATCCGGGTGCCCGGCGCATAGTCGCGCGGGTTCTGGATGAAGGCGCTGAGCGCCTCGATCGTCCAGATCTCGTCGTTACCGACGAAATAGTCGGAATAGTTGAAGCCCGGCACATCGCCCTTGCCGCGATCGACGATGCCCACCAGATGCGGGCCGGTGCCGTTGCGTTCCTGATCGATGGCGTGGCACGCCGCGCACTGGCGCCACAGACGCTCACCTGCCGAGGGGTCGGCCTCGGCGAAAAGCTCGGCAAAGTCCACCTCGGGCTCGGGCTCGGCATCGGCGGCGTCGTCGGCGCCGGTGTCGATCACATAGGCCGCCTGACGCGAGCTGTGCGAGTCATCCATGTGATAGATGATTTCGGCCGCCCATTTGCCCAGCAGGAAGACCAGCAGCGCGCCGCAGAAGGCGCCGAGAACTTTGGTGAAGGTCATCGTATCGAGCATGTGACGTCCCGTGGCTAACCTTGAATTGCGCGGCTATCTATCCGCTTCCCCTGCCGGTGTTCAAGGTGTAGTTGGCGCGACGAAACGACCGCATGACACGAAATTCAGCGAAAGTGGGCCCTCGATGCAGAAAATCGCCTTTCAGGGAGAGCCCGGAGCCTATTCGCACCAGGCCTGCCACGAGGCCCGCCCGGACCACGAGGCGCTGCCCTGCCGCACGTTCGAGGACGCGGTGGAGGCCGTGCGCGGCGGTGAGGCGGACCTGGCGATGCTGCCGGTGGAGAACTCCACCTATGGCCGGGTGGCCGATATTCACCGGCTGCTGCCGGAAAGCGGGCTGCACATCATCGACGAGGCCTTCGTGCGGGTGCATATCAACCTGCTGGCCCTGCCGGGCACGCCGCTGGCGCAGGTGAAAAGCGCGATGAGCCACACCGTTCTGCTGGGCCAGTGCCGCGACTTCCTGCGCACCCACGGCATCCGGCCGGTGACCGGCGCCGACACCGCCGGGTCTGCCAAGCAGGTGGCAGAGGCGGGCGACCCCGCGATGGCGGCACTCGCCTCGGAACTGGCCGGAGAGATTTACGGGCTGGAGGTGCTGGCCCGCCATATCGAGGATCAGTCCACCAACACCACGCGATTCCTGATCATGTCACGGACCGAGGATCTGTCGCGCCGCGGCAGTGACGGGATGATGACATCCTTCGTGTTTCGCGTGCGAAACATTCCCGCCGCGCTTTACAAGGCGATGGGCGGCTTCGCCACGAACGGCGTGAACATGACCAAGCTGGAAAGCTACATGGTCGGCGGGTCGTTCACTGCGACGCAGTTCTTTGCCGATATCGAGGGCCACCCCGAGGACCCCCCGGTCGCCCGTGCGCTGGAGGAGTTGCGCTATTTCACCTCCATGCTGACGATCCTTGGCGTCTATCCGGCCGACCCGCGGCGGCACTAGTCCAGACGGTCGGCCAGCCAGGCACTGACGAGGAAATGCGCGATGGAGCCGTGGCGCGCCGGCTTCACCTGCGGGTTCTGCCCGGCGATGACCTGCATCATCTCTTCTCGCGTCAGCCAGAGCGCGGCTTCGATCTCGACCGGGTCGATGGTGATGTCGGAACTGGTGGCATGGGCGTGGCAGCCGATCATCAGCGAGGCGGGAAACGGCCAGGGCTGGCTGGCGAGGTAATCGACCCGGCCCACGGTAACGCCGGTTTCCTCGAACACCTCGCGGCGCACCGCTGCCTCGATCGTCTCACCGGGGTCGATGAAACCGGCCAGCAGCGAGTGCATCCCCTCTGGCCAGGCGGGCGAGCGGCCGATCAGGACCGAATTGCCGCGCGTGACCAGCATGATGACCACCGGATCGGTGCGCGGGAAATGATGGCCGCCGCAGCCGTCGCAGCGGCGCTGCCAGCCGGCCATGATGATCTGGCTGGGCTGCCCGCAGCGGGCGCAGAAGCCGTGGGTCTGGTGCCAGGAGGTGACGGCCCTGGCCGTCGCGGCATATTCGGCGTCGCGCGCGGACAGCCGGGTCATCACCCCGCGCAACTCGGCAAAGCGATGATCGCCGGGCAGGTCGGGGTGATGCTGTTCGGTCGGATCGAAGAACGCCGCCGCGGCGGCGGCATCGACACCCGCGGGTTCCCAAGCGGACAGGTCGGCGGCAAGTCGCACGCCCCCGCCCTCGCGCCCCAGCAGCACCGACGCCTCGCGCGCCAGCGAGAGCACCGGATGGCCGGGCGCGATCCAGCCCAGACGGTCGCGCCCCTCTCCGGCAATCAAAGGCTTGCCGCGCCAGAGCGGCAGCACGCGGGTGTCGGGATGCGTGATGGCCCGCGCCAACGCTGCCGCATCAGCGCGCAGATCGCCCGCGCGATCCATGCCCGAGCCGCCGAATGTCACCTGTTCCGCCTGCCGCATCTGCCCCCCGGTAAATCGATCCCGCTGTTTCGCGCCGCGGCGCGATTTGGGCAAGGGGACGTGTTGCGACTGTGGCAATATTGCCGTGCATTCAACTTTTGGTTGTTCCGGCAGTCAACGACTCGCTCAAATTCTCTGGATTCGCGAACCGCCGCGCACTAAGAGGGACAAGTTGGGCGGATTTCTGCCGCCGCCCAAAAGGTGACCTTGACGGGGGTGTCTGTGTCAGTCTGCCAGCCTGCGGCACCGGAGACGAGATCTGACTCGGCGCATCTGCGGTTGCTGGCGACGACGGATCTGCATGTCAATCTTCTGCCCTATGACTACTATGCGGACGAACCGGCAGACACGCTTGGGCTGGCGCGCGCCGGCGGGCTGATCGAGCGACTGCGGGCCGAGGCGCCGAACTGCCTGTTGTTCGACAACGGCGATTTTCTTCAGGGCAACCCGATGGGCGACTATATCGCCCGGCACCACGGCCTGCCGGCGGGCGAGGTGCATCCGATGATCGCGGCGATGAACGCGCTGGAATACGACGCGGTCACGCTGGGCAACCACGAGTTCAACTTTGGTCTGGGCTTTCTGGACCGCGCCTTGCAGGACGCGGTCTTTCCCGTCGTCTCGGCGAATGTGGTGCGCCAGCGCGGAAAGACGCCGCTTGACGACAGCCCGCTGCGGCCGCCCTACGTTCTGCTTGACCGGACGCTTGTGGCCGAGGATGGCACCGACCTGCCGATCCGGGTGGGCGTTGTCGGCCTTGCCCCGCCGCAGATCGCGCTGTGGGATCGGGCACATATGTCCGGCCAGGCCGAGACCCGCGACATGGTAGAGGCCGCCGCCGCCTGGGCCGGTCAGGCGCGGGCCGCGGGTGCGGATCTGGTGGTGGCGCTGTGCCATTCGGGCATCGGCTGCGCCGCGACGCGACCGGGCGAGGAAAATGCCGCGCTGGCGGTGGCGGCGCTGGACGATATCGACGCGGTGGTGATGGGGCATACCCATCTGGTCTTTCCCTCGGCGCAGATACCGGCGCTGTCCGACCTGTGGCCCGAGGGCGTGGACATGCGCCGCGGCACGCTGCACGGAAAGCCCGCGGTGATGGCCGGGTTCAACGGCAGCCATGTCGGCGTGATCGATCTGCACCTGTCGCGGCGCGACGGCGGCTGGGCGCTGGAGGATTTCGCCTGCCAGGCGCGCCCCATCGTGCATCGCGGCAAGGACGGACGCTGCGTGCCGACCACCACCTCGCTGCGGCCGGTCGCGGCGGCGGCACATGCGGCGCATCTGGCGACGCTGGGCCATATCCGCCGGCCGGTGGGGACGACCAGCGTGCCCCTGCACAGCTATTTCGCACAGCTTGGCCCCACCGCCGCGCTGGGGCTGATCTGTGCCGCGCAAAGGGCGGCTGTGGCAGAGGTTCTGGCCGGCACGCCCTGCGCCGACCTGCCGATCCTGTCGGCGGCGGCGCCGTTCAAGGCCGGCGGGCGCGGCGGTCCGGACAACTATACCGACATCCCCTGCGGCGCGCTGGCGCTGCGCCATCTGGCGGGGCTCTATCATTTCCCGAACACGCTGCGCGCGGTGCGGATGACCGGGGTGGCGCTGGCCGGTTGGCTGTCGCGTGCCGCCGCGCAGTTCAACCAAGTCGCGCCCGGTGCGCAGGACGCGCCGCTGATCGATCCGCGGTTTCCCAGCTACAACTTCGACCTGATCGACGGGCTGACCTACGAGATCGACCTGTCCGCCGCGCCCGGCTCGCCAGAGCGGGTCCGCGACCTGCGCCACGACGGGCACCCGCTGGACCCGGACCGCGACTACGTCGTGGCGACGAACGACTACCGCGCCGCCGGTGGCGGCGACCTGATCGATGCGGGCGACGCGGAACTCATGCAGGACTGCCTGCGCGCCAATTTCGATCTGCTGATGGACCATGTGCGCCGCGCCGGCACGGTGGCGCCGCAACGGCCCGATGTCTGGCGTTTCGCACCGATGCCGGGCACCACGGTGCTGTTCCGCACCGGGCTGCGCGCCGCCGCGCATCTGCACGAGATCGCGCACCTGCGCCCCGAGATCCTGCAGCGCGACGACAGCGGTTTTCTCAACCTGCGCCTGCACCTTTGACGGCTGCCCTGCGGGTCGCCCAAATCGGTCGCAATTCCCGTCGAATCGCCTAAACTCGCGCCAGAGCCACCGCAGCGGGCGGGGCGGGG
Source organism: Paracoccaceae bacterium (assembly GCA_050485905.1). Classification (GTDB taxonomy): domain Bacteria; phylum Pseudomonadota; class Alphaproteobacteria; order Rhodobacterales; family Rhodobacteraceae; genus JAWLCA01. The sequence goes on from JBJHCH010000010.1 coordinate 26,018, forward strand.
TGGTCGTGCCATGGCATGGCCCATTCCGTCGCCCGCAACGCTGTCGCAATTTCGGCCGGATCGACCAACAGGAGGAAGACAGACGTGATCACCCGCAGCCTCATCGCCGCAACGGCCGCCACCCTGATCGCGGTGCCCGCACTGGCGGAAACCCGCATCGATTTCGCGCTCGACTGGCGCTTCGAGGGGCCGTCGGCGCCCTATTTCATGGCCATCGACAACGGCCATTTCGCCGCCGAGGGGCTGGAGGTGGCAGTCGCCGCCGGTCAGGGCAGCCTGGATGCCATCCCGAAGGTGGCGACCGGCGCCTATCCGATGGGCTTTGCCGACATGTCGAGCCTGATCAAGTTCCTTGACCAGAACCCCGACGCGCCGGTGACCGGCGTGATGATGTTCTACGACAAGCCCGCCTTTGCCGTGGTCGGCCGGATCAGCCGCGGGGTCGAGGGGCCGGACGATCTGGAGGGCAAGATCCTGGGTGCCCCGCCGCCTGACGGCGCCTGGGCGCAGTTCCCAGCCTTTGCCAGCGCGAATGGCATCAACGTGGACAACATCACCATCGAACCCGTGGGCTTCCCGACGCGCGAACCTATGCTGGCCGAAAACCAGGTCGATGCGGTTACGGGCTTTTCCTTCACCTCCTACCTGAACCTCGTGCGCCTCGGCGTGCCGTCCGACGACATCTCGGTCATCCTGATGGCCGATTACGGGCTGGAACTTTACGGCAATGTCATCATCGCCAACACCGACTTTGCCGCCGCGAACCCCGAGGCGGTGACGGGCTTCCTGCGCGCCGTTGCGCTGGGGCTGAAGGACACGATTGCCGACCCGGCGGCGGGGATCGAGGCGATCGCTGCCCGCAACCCCGCGCTGGACAGCGAACTGGAACTGGAGCGACTGGAGATCGCATTGCGCGAGAACATCGTGACCGACTGGGTAACGGAAAACGGGCTGGGCAATATCGACGCCGACCGCTTCGCCCGCTCCATCGAACAGATCAAGGAGACCTACGAGTTCCAGACCGAGCCGGAGGCGAGCCGCTATTTCACCGACGCCTATCTGCCCGACGACGGCAGCCTGTCGATGAACTGAAAGGCCGGGGCGGCCCCGCGCCGCCCCCACCCCGCATGACGAACCTCATCGAGATAAAGGGCGTCACACACGCCTATCGCACACCCGCCGGCCCGCTGCCGGTGCTGGACAACCTGAACGTCTCCGTGCCCGAGGGCACGTTCTGCGCCGTCGTCGGTCCCTCGGGCTGCGGCAAGTCCACCCTGACGCGACTGATCGCCGGTCTGATGTTCCCCGACAAGGGCGAGGTCTGGCTGCATGGCGAGCGGGTGAAAAGCCCGCGAAAGACCGTGGGCATGGCGTTCCAGAACCCGGTGCTGCTGGAATGGCGTACGATCCTGCAGAACGTGATCCTGCCGCTGGAGATCGTCGCCCCCCGCATGCCCAGGGCGCAGAAGGAAGCGCGGGCGCGGGAGTTGCTGGCGCTGGTGGGCCTTGAGGGGTTCGAGGGCAAGCGCCCGTCGGAACTGTCGGGCGGCATGCGGCAGCGCGCCTCGCTCTGCCGGTCGCTGGTGCACAAACCCGGTGTGTTGATCCTGGATGAACCCTTCGGCGCGCTGGATGCCTTCACGCGCGAGGATCTGTGGCGCACCATGCACGAGTTGCGCGCGCAGGAGCCGTTCACAGCTGTCCTGATCACCCATGACCTGCGCGAAAGCGTCTATCTGGGCGATCAGGTCGTCGTGCTGTCCGGCCGGCCCGCGCGGACGCAGTATGCGCTGGAGGTGCCGATGCCCTCGCCGCGCCCGCTGGAGATGCTGTATGAGCCCGAGGCGGTGAAGATGCTGGCCACGCTGCGCCACCAGATCGAGATTGCCCAGGGCCGCGCGCCCGCGGATGCGACGGAGGCGGCAGAATGAGGTTCGACTGGCGCAAGATCGCCGTGCCGCTGGTGGCGGTCGTGGTCTTCCTTGCACTGTGGGAGGCGCTGGTCTGGTACATGGGATGGCCCACCTTCAAGATGGCGGCGCCGTCCGATGTCTGGCCGGCCTTCCTGCGATTCCGGCACCTGTTCTGGGATTATGGCTGGCAGACGCTGTGGCGGACGGTCGTGGGGCTGGGGCTGGCGGTGGTGGTCGGCACGCTGCTGGGCATGGTCATGGGCCTGAGCCGGGTGATGAACGACGCGCTTTACCCGTTGCTCGTCGGCTTCAACGCGATCCCGAAGGCAACGGTGGTGCCGGTGGTGGCGCTGATGTTCGTGGGCCAGCACGATTTCAACACGATCCTCGTGGCCTTCATGATCTCGTTCTTCCCCATCGCAGTCTCGGTCGCCATCGGGCTTTCGACGCTGGAGCCGGAATACCGTGACATCCTGCGCTCGCTCGGCGCCAGCCGCTTCACCGTGTTCTGGAAGATTGCCCTGCCCAAGACCCTGCCAGAGTTCTTCGGGGCGCTGAAGGTGGCGGTGACGCTGGCCTTCATCGGCACCAATCTGGTCGAGATCATCACCCCGCACGGCCGGGGGCTGGGGCATCTGTTCCAGTCGGCACAGATCAGTTCCGACTTTCCGCTGATGTTCGCCGTCCTGATCGCCCTCGCAGCGCTTGGCATCTTCCTCTATTACATCGTCGTGGCGCTGGAGCGGATCTTTGCAGGCTGGGCCGACCGCAGCCCGACCTGAGGCGGGAGGGACGGATGGCACAGCACGTCGCGCGAGACCCGGGGGATCTGCTGCCCCGCGACCGGCTTCTGGAAATGTCGGGGCTGGAGTTCATGCAGGCGATGCTGGCGGGGCGGCTAGCGCTGCCGGCGATTGCAGGTCATCTGAACTATCGCCTGCACAGCGTGGAGCCGGGGCGCGTGGCCTTTCGCGGCACGCCGGAATTCGCCCATACCAACCCCTTCGGCGCGGTCCACGGTGGCTGGTACGGCACGCTTCTGGACAGCGCATTGGGCTGCGCGGTGATGACCGAGGTGCCGCGCGGGCACTGGTATACGACACTGGAATACAAGGTGAGCCTGACCCGCGCGATCCCGCTGGGGATGGAGGTCGAGGTCACGGGAACCGTTCGCCACGCGGGCCGGTCCACCGGCGTGGCCGAGGCCGAGATCCGTGGCGTGGCCGACGGGCGGCTCTACGCCACCGGATCGACCACCTGCCTGATCATGGCGGGCTGACCGCCGGCGCCAGCGGCAGGTCGGGTGCGCTTTCGCGCGCGGTCGGGTGGATACGCTCGGACGGATCGCGCCCCACCACGCGCTTGCGGCGGATCAGAAAGGCGCGCGCCCAACTGCGCCAGCAGCCCAGCATCGGCGCGGTCGCGTCGCAGGAAAATCGCTTGCGCCAATCCGCCGGCAGGCCCAGCCCGCAGCCCTCGGCCCGTTCGAGCATCCAGACCAGCGGGATATTGGCCAGCGGTCGCGCAGCCTCGAACCCCAAAAGCTGGCCGCCCACATCACCATGGGCACCGCGGAACCAGACCTGTTCGACATGGCCCTGCCAGTCGTCAGGCGGGGTTGCCCACATCACCGGCGCAAAGGCCTCGCGGGTCTCGTGCAGCCCCAGCGCCTGATAGCCGTGGCGGACACTGTGCCCGAGTTCGTGGTTATGAAAGGCATGCTGCGGCTCTGTCAGCTTCCAGATGATGGGCAGCCGCAGGCCCAGCGCCTTCACCGTATCCCAGACGCCGACCATCTCGATCTCCACCCCCGGATGGCAGTGGGCGGCGGCAAAGACCCGCGCGGCCTCGCTTTCCGGCTGCATCTGGTAGTGGCGATAGACCTGCCGGATGTTCCGCACCGTCGCCGCATCGGCGCGCAGCAGCCCCACCTGGTCGATCACACCGGCCAGCGACCGCACCGCATAGGCGCCACGCGAATAGCCGAACAGATAGATCCGGTCGCCGGGCCGGTAGCGGCTGGCAAGGAACCCGTATGCCCGCCGGATCTGCCGGTTCAGGCCGCGGCCCTGCAGCACATCCGCCGTCTGCCGCCAGCTTTGCCACTGGATGCCGGCCTCATAATAGATCGACCCTCGCTCGCGCACCGGAAGCTCGTTCAGCAGCTTGTAGATGCGGCCCGCGTTCGTCTCCATCCCCTCGGCCAGTGATGACATCGTGCCGTCAAGGATGATGACATGAGAGACCGGGTTTCGGCCCGGCCGGGCAGCGGGCATCTCCTCGCGCACAGGCTCCGGCGTATGGATGCTGGCCCGGCGCGGAATCAGGAGCCGGATCAGCCATCGGGTTGCGCGTTCACGAAGCCGCATTCCCCCCGCTTTCCTGCAACCAGCCCCAGACCCGCTGGGGCGTGAACGGCATGTCCACCCGCCGCACGCCGCGATCCCACAGCGCATCCTGCACCGCATTGGCGATGGCCGCGAGCGCACCCACGGTGCCGGCCTCGCCGCAGCCTTTCATGCCGATGGGATTGGCGGTGGAGGGAACACCCTCGTGCACGAAACGGAACATGGGCAGATCATCCGCCCGTGGCATCGCATAGTCCATAAACGTCGCCGTGAGCAGCTGGCCGGTGTCGTCATGCACCACCTGCTCCATCACCGCCTGGCCGAGGCCCTGGGCCACGCCGCCATGCACCTGCCCCTCGGCCAGACGGGGGTGCATCAGCACGCCGAAATCGTCCACCACCGTGTAGCGGTCCAGCCTTACATGGCCTGTCTCGGGGTCCACCTCCACCTCGGCCAGATGCGCGCCGTTCGGATAAGACCGCCCCGGCAGCCGCCCGCGCGTCTCGTGCCGCAGCAGATCGTTGCGCCCGGCCGCCCGCGCGGCCTCTGCCGCCTCGATCAGCGTCAGTGTCCGGTTCGACCCCTCGGCGCGAAAGGCGCCATCGTCAAAGCCGACCGCATCCTCTGCCACGCCCAACTCGTCTGCCAGAAACGGGGTGAAGGCCGCCACCATCACATCGACCGCGGCAATCGTTGCGGTGGATTGCACCGTGACCGACCGTGACCCGCCGGTGCCGCCCCCCTGGGCGATGCGGTCGCTGTCCCCCTGCACCACGCGGATCGCCTCGACGGGGATGCCGGTGCGGGCGGACAGGAAGGCGGCGAATACCGTCTCATGCCCCTGTCCGTTCGACTGGGTGCCGACGTAAAGCGACACGGTGCCATCGTCGTGGAACTCCACCGCCGCGCCCTCCTCCGGGTCGCCCAGGATCGACTCGATGTAATAGGCCAGCCCCAGGCCCCGCAGCAGGCCCTTGTCGGCAGAGGCGGCGCGCCGGGCGGCAAAGCCCGCCACATCCCCCTCCACCTGCGCGCGGGCCAGGACGCGGGGGAAATCGCCCACGTCGTAATTCTCTCCACTCGCGGTGCGATAGGGAAAGTCGCGGATGAAGTTGCGCAGCCGCAGGTCCACCGGGTCCACACCCAGTTCGCGCGCGGCCTGATCCATGGTGCGTTCCAGCGCGAATATCGCCTCGGGCCGGCCGGCGCCGCGATAGGCGTCCACCTGGGTGGTGTTGGTATAGACCCCGCGTGCCTGCATATGCACCGTCTTGATGTCATAGGCCCCGGTCAGCACCTTGGCGAAAAGCTGCGACTGGATCGCCTGTCCGAAACCGGAATTGTAGGCACCGAGGTTTGACAGGATGTTTACGCGATAGGCGGTGATCCTCAGCCCCTCGTCAAAGGCAAGCTCGGTCTCGGTTACCAGATCGCGCCCCGCATTGTCGGTCAGCATCGCCTCGGTCCGCTCCGACATCCAACGCACGGACCGGCCCAGTTGCCGGGCTGCCTCGGCGATGACGAAGTATTCCGGGTAGGCCATCCCCTTCATTCCGAACCCACCGCCCACATCGGGGTTCGTCACACGGATACGGTCCTGCGGCAGGCCAAAGGCGCGCGCAAGTTCGTCCTTCAGGCCCCAGACTCCCTGCCCGCTGGCGCAGACGTGCAGCCGGTCGTCGACCCATTCGGCATAGGCGCCGCGCGGCTCCATCGAATTGACGATGATCCGGTTGTCCTCGGCCCGCAGCCGCACCACATGGGCGGCCTCGCGGAACGCGGCTTCGGTCGCCGCTTCATCCCCAAGCTGCCAAGTGTAGGCCAGGTTGTCAGACGCCTCGGGGTGGATCTCGGCGCCACCGGGGGCAAGGTCCACCTTGGCCGGCAGGTCGTCATAATCGACCGCCACCGCCTCGGCCGCGTCGCGGGCCTGATCCAGCGTCTCGGCAACGACCACCGCCACCGCCTCTCCGACGAATCGCACCTGGCCATCGGCCAGCAGCGGGCGTTCGGGTGCTGCCGCGCCGGTCAGCACCTTGCCCTCCATGTCCACCCGCAGCCCCGCCGCGCGCAGGTCGTCCAGCATCAGGATCAGATGCACGCCCGGCATCTGCCGCGCGTCGGTCAAGTCCAGTTCGGTGATCACCGCATGGGCCACGGGTGCGCGCAGGAACACCGCATGCAGCGCATCCGGCGGCGCGATGTCATCGACATAGCGCCCCTGCCCGGTGAGAAGCCGCAGATCCTCGATCCGTGAAAGTGTCTGGCCCGTTCCGAAACTGCTCATCGCCCACCCCCCTTGTTGCGGGGGCGAAGGTAAGCGGCCCGGCGGCGGTGTCCAGCCCCCGCCGGGCGTCCTGTCAGCCGCGCAGGGCCAGCGTCGTGGCCGTGGTCAGGTCGCCGAACCCGTTGAACCGGGTGTTGGTGACGGCGGCATAGGCGCCCATGCCGTGGAACAGCAGGAAATCGCCCTCTTCCATGTCGCCCGGCAGCGGAAGTTCGCCCGGCAGCCGATCCACGCTGTCGCAGGTCGGGCCAAAGACGATGCGATTGACCGGCGCACCCGCGCGCAGGCCGCCCTCGGCATCGCGCACCTCGGTCCGGTCGATCGTGCCGATCATCGGCAGTTCCACCATCGAGCCATAGACGCCGTCGTTGATGAAGACATGCGCATCATCGCGGATCGCCTTGACCCGCGTCGCCAGCGTGAAGGCATCGCCCACCAGCCCGCGGCCGGGCTCGCAGACCAGCACGGGGCGCGCCGCGCCGAACGCCTCTCCGGTCACCCGGTCGATCAGCGCGAACGTCGCCTCCAGCGCCGGCATCACGCCGTTCATGCGATGCGACGGAAAGCCGCCGCCCACGTTCAGCCGCGCGATGGTCACGCCCGCCCCCGCCGCGATCCCGGCCGCGGCGCGGATATATTCGCCCCAAACGCCTGGATCGGTGCATTGCGTGCCGGGATGAAAGGTGATCGACGGCACGTAGCCCAGCCGCGCCACCTCGGCCAGCAGCTCGGTTGCCAGTTCCACCGTCGCGCCGAACTTGGCGCCGAAGTCATAGGCCGCGCCCTTCACCGGCAGCTTGAAGCGGACCGAGATCTCGGCCCCCGCCGGCACCTGCTCGGCCAGCTTGGCCAGTTCAGACCGGCTGTCCACGCTGAACGATCGCACGCCCAGTTCCACCGCCACGGCAATCTCGTGCCGCGCGCGCACCGGGTTGTGGTAGTGCATCGCCGCCTCTGGCGCGAGGCGCCGGATCATCCGCATCTCGACGGGCGATGCCACGTCGAAGCCGCGCACGCCCGCCGCCACCAGGTTCTCGATCACCACCTCGTCGGGGTTCGACTTCACCGCATAGGTGACAAGCCCCGGGAATCCATCAAGAAACCGCCGCGCCGTCGCCTGCAGCACAGTGGGCGCAAAGAACATCACCGGGCTCTCGGGCTGGTGGGTCCGCAGAAACTCGGTCGGCGTCGCCCAGATCGTTTTCGAAAGCCCCATCGGCGTGTCCCTTCCTGCCAACAGAGCGCGAGAGACCCAGCCCTGGACACACCAGTTCGAGGCCGCTCGCGCGTTCACCCAAACCAGGCCAGGTGCGTATGAGCCGCCCTTTTCCTGAAATCTGAGGGCAGCATATGGGCGGTATTTTCACCGATGAAAAGGGTTGATTTGTGCGGAAGCATCGGCAAAATAACGAAATGATCGGTCAAATTCGTGGATGATCTCGACCAGAAGATTTTGGGGGCGCTGGCGGCGGATTCCAGCACTTCCACCAGCCGTCTGGCGCGGCGGTTCAAGGTCGCCCGCTCGACCGTTCAGGCGCGGATCGAGCGGATGGAAAATACCGGAATCATCGCGGGTTACACGGTGAAGCTGGGCAATGTGGCGCTCGCCCGCCGGATCCGCGCAACCGTGCTTCTGACCTTCGACGCCCGCGCCAGCGCGCAGATCGTCAACCGGCTGAAGGCGATACCCGAGGTGGAGGTAGCCCATACCACCACCGGCCGTGCCGACATGGTGCTGCAGATCGCCGCCGACACGACAGAGGCGCTGGACGGCGTGCTGGACCAGCTTGGCGCGATCCCCGGCCTGCGCGGCACCGAAAGCCTGATCCACCTGTCCACGAAATTCGACCGCGCAGTCTAATCGCGCCGTCTAGTCGTCCAGTCCCAGATCGCGGCACCAGAACCGCGCGCCCGTGGCCGGATCGACGCACAGGGTCACGGTGCCGCCCACCGGATATCGCTGCAATTCCTCTGCCGTCAGCGGCCCGCTGTGCCCGGTCTGGCCCGCATCCTCACGCCACTCCAACCTTGCCCGCGGGCGCTGCGCCTGACGGGCGCGCATTGGAACATGCCCGGTCACCCGCGCCACGATCCGTTCCCCCCGCCCGGCCGCGCGGATCGCCGCCGCGTTCTGCCGCCACAGCCACAGCCCCAACCCCGCCGCGATCACCCAGGCGCCGATTGCGGCGATGCGTGACGACCGGCTGGCGCCCTCGGTCCGGCCCGGCTCCAGCTCCAGGATGCCCGGATCGTCGGGCAGATGGGTCACGGGCACGGTATCGCCCAGCGCCGTGCTGTCGAAATACACCTCGCTCACCGCCACGCGCCGGGTGACATCCTGCCCCTCGGGCGTGACGAACCGGGCCGTGACCCACCAGGTCACCTCGGTTACCCGGCCCTCGCCATCGCGCTGCTCGTTGCGCTGCCGATCCGTGATCTGCGCCTCACTGATGATGCCATAATCCGCCAGCAGGCGCGCGCGCTCAGCCTCAGAGTCGGACACCACTGTCAGCCAGATGCCGATCAGCGCCGGGACCAGCGGCAGCCACAGGCCGCGCGTCCAGGCGAACCGAAGCCAGAAGGGTCGCGTCATCTCTGCCCCGCACCTGCACCGCAGGCGGGTCTAGCATGACGCGCGTGTCAGGACGAGATGCCTAGAGATCCTCTTCCCACCAGCCGCGGCCGGTCAGCGGGTCGGCATAGACGACGACCACGCTGCCCACGGGCAGATGGTCCAGCGCACCCTCGGGGCGGGGGCGGGACTCGCCGCGCTGGCCGCGCGCATCGCGCCAGGCCAGTCGGCGGGGGGCGCCGCGGCGGCGCCCGGCGCGGGCATGGGCGATGACACGCGCCTCGCGCACCTCGCCCCGGCGGGCGGCGCGCAACGCACTGGTGGCCCGCATTGCGCCGAACCCGGCCCAGGCCAGGCCGCCGGTCACGATCCACAGGCCAGCCATCGGTACGGCCCCGGCCGGCAGGGCCACCATCGGGCCGTTCGCGGCCTTTTCCAAGGCGTTTTCACCCGACAGCGGGGCGGCATCGGCAACCGTCGCGGGTGCGGGTGCGGGCGAATCACCTGGACCGGCCAGAACCAGCCCCAGGCCGAGCAACAGCAGCAGCACCGGGCCAAGGCCCGTTATCCGCATGATCTGTCGCACGAATCCGGTTTGCCGCCGTTCCATCGACTGGCCGCTCCCTCTCTCCTCGCCGTCCTCCTCGACGGTAACGTAAAGATTACCACAAGATGACGCTTCGACAAAGCTTTCAGCGCCGCGCGCGCCGCCCTTCCCCTTCGCCCCCCTGCGCGCTACACACCGCGCGTTGCCGAAACGGGGCCTGATCATGCCGATGGAAAAGACCTTTGACGCCGCCGAGGCGGAAGCCCGCATCTACGCCCGCTGGGCGCAGGATGGCTGCTTCGCCGCCGGTGCCAACGCGCGGCCGGGGGCCGAGCCGTTCTGCATCATGATCCCGCCGCCCAACGTCACCGGCGCGCTGCACATGGGGCACGCCTTCAACAACACGCTGCAGGACATCCTGACCCGCTGGCACCGGATGCAGGGGCATGACACGCTCTGGCAGCCCGGCACCGACCATGCCGGCATCGCCACGCAGATGGTGGTGGAGCGGGAACTGGCGGCCGAGGGCAACATCACCCGGCGCGAGATGGGGCGCGATGCCTTCATCGCCCGCGTCTGGCAGCAGAAGGTGAAATCCCGCGGCAACATCCGCGGCCAGCTCGAACGCCTCGGCTCGTCCTGCGACTGGTCGCGCGAGGCTTTCACCATGTCCGGCGCCCCCGGTGCGCCCTCGGGCGAAGAGGGCAATTTCCACGACGCCGTCATCAAGGTCTTTGTCGATCTCTACAACAAGGGCCTGATCTATCGCGGCAAACGCCTCGTGAACTGGGATCCGCATTTCGAGACCGCGATCAGCGATCTGGAGGTGGAGCAGGTCGAGGTCGATGGCCACATGTGGCGCCTGCGCTATCCGCTGGCGGACGGGCTGACCTATGAGCACCCGATCGCCTTTGACGAGGATGGCAACGCCACCGAATACGAGACCCGCGATTACCTGACCGTCGCCACCACCCGGCCCGAAACGATGCTGGGCGACACCGGCGTGGCCGTCCACCCCGACGATCCGCGCTATCAGCATCTGATCGGAAAGGAAGCGATCCTGCCCCTGATCGGCCGCCGGCTGAAAATCGTGGCCGACAGCTACGCCGACCCCGCCAAGGGCACGGGCGCGGTGAAGATGACGCCCGCGCATGACTTCAACGACTGGGCGGTGGGCGAACGCACCGGCCTGCGCGCGATCAACGTGATGACCACCCGCGCCGCGATGTGGCTGCGCGACAACCCCGATTTCGCTGCCGATTGCGAGGCCGAGGGGCTGGCCCGCGTCATCGAGGCGCTGGACGGCACCGACCGGTATGAGGCGCGCGAGTGGATCGTGAACGCCGCCCGCGACGAGGGCTGGCTGGACGGCATCGACGCCGACCGTCACATGGTCCCGCATGGCGATCGTTCGAAAGTTGCAATCGAACCCTATCTGACGGACCAGTGGTTCGTCGATACGGCCAGAATTGTGCAACCCGCGCTGGATGCGGTGCGCGACGGCCGCACAAAGATTCTGCCCGAGCAGCACGAGAAGGTCTATTTCCACTGGCTGGAAAACATCGAGCCCTGGTGCATCAGCCGGCAGCTCTGGTGGGGGCATCAGATTCCGGTTTGGTATGGGCCGACGCACGCACTTGAAACCTATTCTGGGGACGAGATCACTGGGATCAGCAAGGTCTGGACACCCGGCAACTTCAAAATGTTCTGCGCTCCAACCGAAGCCGATGCGCTAAAGCAGGCGGAAGATCACTATGGTTTACCCGTTCGGGCTTTTCCGGGCGACAGATGGCCCAGCGACGAGGAAACTGCTGAAGCTAGGAAGTATGTCCAGATCTACCGCGACCCCGACGTCCTCGACACCTGGTTCTCTTCCGGCCTCTGGCCCATCGGCACCCTCGGCTGGCCCGAGGATACGCCGGAACTCCGCCGCTACTTCCCCACCTCGGTCCTCGTCACCGGCTTCGACATCATCTTCTTCTGGGTCGCCCGGATGATGATGATGCAGCTTGCCGTGGTGGAGAAAGAGCCGTTCCACACCGTCTATGTCCACGCCCTCGTCCGCGACGAGAAGGGCAAGAAGATGTCGAAGAGCCTCGGCAACGTGCTGGACCCGCTGGACCTGATCGACGAATTCGGCGCCGACGCCGTGCGCTTCACCCTGACCTCGATGGCCGCCATGGGCCGCGACCTGAAGCTCAGCAAGGACCGCATCGCCGGCTACCGCAACTTCGGGACCAAGATCTGGAACGCCGCGCGCTTCGCCGAGATGAACGGCGTGTGGGATGGGCATGAGACCCGCGCCACCCCGCCCGAACCAAAAGCCACCGTCAACCGCTGGATCGTCGGCGAAGTCGCCCGCGCCCGCCTCGCCACCGACGAGGCGCTGGCCGCCTACCGCTTCAACGATGCCGCCAACGGGTTATACGCCTTTGTCTGGGGCAAGGTCTGCGATTGGTATGTGGAATTCGCCAAGCCGCTGCTGTCCGACGAGGCCACGGCGCCGGAGACGCGCGAAACCATGGCCTGGGTGCTGGATCAATGCCTGATCCTGCTGCACCCGATCATGCCCTTCGTCACCGAAGAGCTGTGGTCCACCACCGGCACCCGCCCGAAACCGCTGATCCACGCCGACTGGCCAACCTATGGCGCCGATCTCATCGACCCCGCCGCCGACCGCGAGATGAACTGGGTCATCGCCCTGATCGAGGAAATCCGCTCGGCCCGCGCCCAGATGCACGTCCCCGTGGGGCTGAAACTGCCGCTCCTGCGCATCGACCTCGACAACGCGGGCCGCACGGCATGGGACCGCAACGCGACCCTGATCCAGCGCCTCGCCCGCATCGACAGCCTGACCGACGCGCCCGCCGTCCCCAAGGGCGCGATCACCGTGGCGGTGGAGGGCGGCCTCTTTGCCCTGCCGCTGGAAGGCGTCATCGACATCGCCGCCGAACAGGCGCGGCTGGCGAAAACACTGGAAAAGCTGGAAAAGGATCTGAACGGCCTGCGCGGCCGCCTGTCGAACCCCAAATTCGTCGACAGCGCGCCAGAGGAAGTGGTCGAGGAAACCCGCGAGCTGATGGCGCAAAAGGACGACGAGGCCGGCAAGCTGAAGGCCGCCCTCGCCCGTCTGGCCGAACTGGGCTAGAGCATGACGCGCAGAAGTCGGAACCGGTTCTGCGCTTCCCGGACATGCGAAAACAAAAGGATAGAGCCTGTCGCGTGACTGCGAATGAACGCGACAGGCTCTAGGCCTCAGCCCTCGCGCAGGTAGCGGGCGTTGACCCATCCGGTCACCTGAACCCCGCCGCTGGTGCGGATCTGGCACCAGCGCGCCTGCCCCACCTGCCGGCAGCCCAGGTTCGCCACCCGCGCGCCCGCCTGCAGCCGGGCCACAACCTGCCCCTGGGTCGATGGCTCGGTGCGCACATTCAGCGTATCGCCCGCGGGCAGGCCGCTGACCACCCAGCTATCCGGCCCGCTGCCACCCGTTCCGCCCCCACTCGGCGGCCGCCCGGTGTGTTCGCGCAGGAACCGCCCTGCCACCCAGCCGGTCACATCCATCCCCTCGGTGGAGCGGATCCGGCACCAGCGTGTATTCCCGCTCGTCTGGCAGCCCAGGTTGCGCACCACCTCGCCCTCGCGCAGCGTGGCCAGCGCGGGGGAATTGGCCGATGGGTCGCGGCGCACGTTCAGCCGGTCGCCCGCCGCCAGCCCGCGCACGACATAGAAATCCGGCCCCCCGTCCATCCCGGCGTCGGGCGGCACCGCCGCCACCCCCTCGACCAGGAACTGCCCGCTCACGAACCCCGAATGGCGCCCGTCCGTGGTGTCGATCTGGCACCAGCGCGCCGACCCGCCGCCGATGCAGGTGCGCACATCCACCCGCGTGCCGTAGCCCAGCGTGGTGACGGACGGAAACAGCGTTCCCGGCCCGGCGCGCAGGTTCACCCGCGCATTCGTCGGAATGTTGCCGATGGTGGTGACATCCGGCCCGGTGATCGGCGCGGCCCGCGTCTCGGCCTGCGCCAGCGCCGCACCCGCCAGCGCGCCCGACAGCCCGACCGCCAGCCCGACCGTCACCGCCATCGCCACCCCGAACCGGCGCAGCCAGCCCGTCGCGCCCATCGCCCTGTCGAATGCCATCACACCCCCCTATCGCCTGCTGAAATGATTGACCGGAGCATAGCGCGCCGGATCCGATGTTCCACTGGCTTGCCGGTGGTCCGGCCCTCGGGCATAGAGGCACCCATGACCGGCCCCCGCTATACCGAGCTTGTCGCCTCGCTGCCCGCCACCGTGCCCTTCGTCGGGCCAGAGGCGCAGGAGCGCGCCCGCGGCCGCCCCTTCGCCGCCCGGCTGGGCGCGAACGAATCCGTCTTCGGCCCCTCGCCCCGCGCCATCGCCGCGATGGGGGCAGAGGCCGCCGAGACGTGGAAATACGGCGATTCCGAAAGCTACGACCTGCGCCTGGCCCTTGCCGCCCACCACGGCGTCGCGCGCGAAAACGTGCTGGTGGGCGAAGGGATCGACGGCATCCTCGGCAATCTCACCCGGCTGCTGGTCGCGCCCGGCGATGCGGTGGTGACGTCGAACGGCGCCTATCCGACCTTCAACTACCACGTCGCGGGCTTTGGCGGCGTGCTGCAAAAGGTGCCCTATGCGGGCGACCATGAAGACCCGGATGCGCTGGTCGCCAAGGCGGCAGAGACGGGGGCGAAGCTGATCTACCTGTCGAACCCCGACAACCCGATGGGCACATGGCACGGGGCCGACCGCATCCGCGCGATGATCGACGCCCTGCCCCCCGGCACGCTGCTGGCGCTGGATGAGGCTTATGTGGAATTCGCCCCCGCCGGCACCGCGCCGGAAATCCCCGCCGACGACCCCCGCGTGATCCGTCTGCGGACATTTTCCAAGGCGCACGGGCTGGCCGGTGCCCGCGTCGGCTATGCCATCGCCGCCGCCCCGCTGATCGCTGCCTTCGACAAGGTGCGCAATCATTTCGGCATGTCCCGCGTCAGCCAGGCGGGCGCGCTGGCGGCGCTGCGCGATCAGGATTGGCTGGCGCAGGTTCAGGATCAGGTGGCGGCCGCCCGCGACCGCATCGCGGCCATCGCCGCCGCGAGCGGGTTGGCCGCCCTGCCCTCGGCCACCAATTTCGTCGCCGTCGATTGCGGCGGCGACGGCGCGCTGGCCCGCCGGGTGCTGACGGAACTGGGCCACCGCGACGTCTTTGTCCGCATGCCCTTCGTCGCGCCGCAGGACCGCTGCATCCGGATCAGCGCCGGGCGGCCGCAGGATCTGGATGTCCTCGCCGCCGCCCTGCCAGAGGCGCTGGCCGCCGCGCGGGCGGGCGATTGAGCCGCTTGTGCACGCGTGCACGCTTTTTCAAGGTGTTGATCTGAAACGGAAACGGATTTTCTGTTAACCGCAGGGAAAGGTTTGTGCACGGGTTAGGGCCTGCGCACGGTGTGTCCTTCCGGCCCTCGGGTGCAAGCGGATCAGACGAGGCGCGTCCTATGGGTGTTATCTTTCTGCGCGGAGCGGTCATCTGAGTGCTATGGTTGGAGACACACTGCGGAAGCAACTCGGCGATCTGTGAGAACTCTCGTGACGGATTTTTTCGATTCTCCTCAGGGGAAACACGCCATCATAGCCAAGCAGTATTTGGAGGGCGCTTTATCGCTGAACGAAGCGCAGCAATCTAAAGGCCGGATACTGCTTCGACCGACCTTGGCGCTAGCTGGTCATGGGTTGGAGATGATGCTCAAGGCCTGCCACTACTTGAACGGTGAGAAGCCGCCAACCAATGGACGGAAGGGCCACGATATTGTGAGCCTGTGGGAACGCGAAGTATGCCAACCGGTGCGCAGCCACGTATTCTCCAATGCACGCTTTGTAGCCGTAGAGGATCGTGCGAGCGGGCACTATCCTGATGTTCCCGGGGAAGATGACATACTACCTCTTATCGAGGAATATGTTGTCGAGCTTGGCAGATTGCATGGCGCAGCCGGATATCCACTCCGCTACCCATCCCACCCAGACCAAGACGCCCCAAGAACACCTTTCTTGGTGAGAACGCTCTGGCGTACTGCAGATGATATGTTGAAACGTCCAAATGAGTTTGAGCTGGCGCACAGGACTCGACCTGCACCCTGCCCTTGACCAAGGGCAACGACTGCCCGTCGGGAACGCGCTTCAGGCCACGGCGCGCGGCCCGTTCACGCCGCCCCGACCGTGGACAAGGGTTAAGTCCAGGTAAACAGAAAATCGAAAATCGTTTATTTTCAGTCACATGAGATTCTGTCCACGCGTGGACAAGCCCCCCTCAGGCCTCCGCAACCACCCCCGCCGCCGCCGCCAGCGCGCCGGTCCCATGCGGAATTTCCAGCGCCAGAAGCCCCGCCTCGATCGCCCCCAGCGCCCCCAGAACCATATGGGCGTTCACATGCCCCATATGCCCGACGCGGAAGAAGCCGTGCCACGCCGGATCCTCCGGCGCCGCCATCCCCAGCCCGATCCCCAGCGTCACCCCGGCCCGATGTTCCACCCAATCCCTGAGCCTTGTCCCATCCGGCGCGCCGATCCGCACGCTGGTCACAGACCGCGCCCGATGGGCGGGATCGGCGATGTTCAGATGCATCGGCCCCTCTGCCCCCCAGGCGTCGAACGCCGCCCAGATCGCGCGGGCCAGTTTCCCGTGCCGCGCCCAGATCGCCGGCAGCCCCTCTTCCACGATCATGTCGAGTGCGGCTCGCAACCCATACAGGTGATGCGTCGGCGCGGTGCCGCAGAACTTCTGGTAATACTGCTCGCCCGTCGTGCGCGGGGTCCAGTCCCAGTAGGGGGTGCGCAGATCGTTGCCCCGGCACCGCTCCGCCGCGCGGTCGGAGAACCACACGAAGCCCAGCCCCGGCGGCGTCATCAGCCCCTTCTGGCTGGCCGCCACCATCACATCGACGCCCCAGTCGTCGAACCGGAACTCGTCGCAGCCCAAGCTGGCGATGCAGTCCACCATCAACAGCGCCGGATGCCCCGCCGCATCCAGCGCCGCCCGCGCGGCCGCCACGTCGTTCCTGACGGATGTGGCCGTATCCACATGGGTCAGCAGCACCGCCCGGATCGCATGGCCGCGGTCGGCTTCCAGCGCCTCGGCCAGCCGGGCCAGATCGACCGGCGCCTGCTTGCCGAAGTCGATCTCCTCCACCTCCACCCCCAGCGCGCGGGCACTGGCGGCCCAGCCGATGCCGAACTGGCCCGTTATCAGCGACAGCGCCCGGTCGCCGCGGGAAAAGACGTTGCAGTTCGCCGCCTCCCAGGCCGCGTGGCCGTTGCCGATGTAGATGGCGACGTTCTGCGCGGTCTGTGCCACCATCCGCAGGTCGGGATAGAGGCTGTCCGTCATCTCGTGCAGCGGGCCGCCGTAGATGTTGGGCGCCGGGCGGTGCATCGCCTGCAGCACCCGGTCGGGCACCACCGAAGGCCCCGGAATCGCCAGATAGTTCCGCCCGTGCCCCAGACTCATCCCCGCCCCCGTAAGCAACCCGAACGCGCCTGACTAGGCCCGCGCCCCGGCGCCGTCAACGGGCCGGAACTTGCGACAGGCACCGCTTCACGATATGCCGCAGCGGACCCAGACGGCCGAAAGCCCGCCCTTGACCAAGCCCCCCGAGTCATTGCCTGCGAAAGGCGACTACCGCTCCGGCCCGCTGTTCCGGCGACTGTGGCACGGCTATCTGAAGCAAAACGCCGGCATGATGGCGCTGGCCTTCGTGCTGATGATGATCGAGGGCTCGACGCTGGGCCTGCTCTCCTACAGCCTGACGCCGCTGTTCGACCGGGTGTTCGTCGCGGGCGACGGCGATGCGGTGATCTGGGTCGGGCTGTTCATCTTCGGCCTGTTCCTGCTGCGCGCGGTGCTGTCGCTGATCACCAAGACCCTGCTGACGAAGATCGCGCAGATCACCTCTACCGCGATGCAGGTGGACCTGCTGCGCCACCTGCTGACGCTGGATGCCGCGTTCTACCAGACCCACCCGCCCGGCGCGCTGATCGAGCGGGTGCAGGGTGACACGGCGGCGGTGCAGGGGGTCTGGCAGGCGGTCATCATGGGGCTGGGGCGCGATATCGTCTCGCTCCTGTCGCTGCTGGCGGTGGCGCTGTGGATCGACCCGCTGTGGACGCTGGCCGCGCTGATCGGCGCGCCGCTCTTGATCCTGCCGACGCTGGCGGTGCAACGCTACGTCCGGCGCAAGACCGGGTCGATGCGGGCGCAATCGGCCCTGCGCGCGACCCGGCTGGACGAGATCTTCCACGGCATCCTGCCGGTAAAGCTGAACCGGCTGGAGAGCTATCAGGCCGGCCGGTTCGAGGCGATCGTGGACACGATCGTGAACGCCAACGTCAAGATGGCGATGGGGCGCGCGACGATCCCCTCGCTGGTGGATCTGGTCACCGGGATCGGCTTCTTTGCGGTGCTGATGCTGGGCGGAAGCCAGATCATATCCGGCGAGCGCACGCTGGGCGAGTTCATGGCCTTCTTCACCGCCATGGTGCTGACCTTTCAGCCGCTGCGCCGGCTGGGGGAACTGGCGGGGATCTGGCAGACCGCGGCGGCCTCGCTGGAGCGGGTCTACCGGATGTTCGATACCGAGCCCACGATCCGCGCCCCCGCCACCCCGCGCCGGGCGGAGAGCGGCGATACCACCATCACCTTCGACGACGTGCATCTGGCCTATGGCGATGTGCCGGTGCTGCGCGGGCTGGGCTTCACCGCCGCGCAGGGCCAGACCACCGCGCTGGTCGGCCCGTCGGGCGCGGGCAAAAGCACCGTCTTCAACCTGCTGGCGCGGCTGATCGACCCGCAATCGGGGCGGATCACGCTGGGCGGTGTGGATCTGGCGGAGATGGACCCCGGCTGCCTGCGCGATCACTTCTCGGTCGTGACGCAGGATGCGGCGCTGTTCGACGAGACGATCCGCGAGAACATCCTGCTCGGCCGCCGCGACGTGGCGCCCGACCGGCTGGAGGCGGTGTTGCAGGCCGCCCATGTGGCCGAATTCGTGGACAAGCTGCCGCTGGGCCTCGACACCCCCGCCGGGCCGCGCGGGTCCGCCCTTTCCGGTGGCCAGCGGCAGCGGGTGGCCATCGCCCGCGCGCTTCTGCGCGACGCGCCGGTGCTGTTGATGGACGAGGCGACGAGCGCGCTGGACGCGCAATCCGAGGCGCTGGTGCAGGCGGCGCTGGACCGGCTGAGCGCGGGCCGCACCACGCTGGTCATCGCGCACCGGCTGGCCACGGTGCGCGGCGCCGACCGCATCGTGGTTATGGATCGCGGCGTGGCGGTCGATCAGGGCAGCCATGACGAGCTGCTGGCCCGCGGCGGGCTTTACGCAGACCTCTGCCGGCTGCAGTTCGACCGCCCCGGCACTGGACCCGAAGCCGCCGCGACCCTAGCTGACGGGGTCGAACCGGGGGCTGAAGGGGAAAGCGCATGACCGAGGGGGCCACCGACCGCAGCCTGCTGGCCGTTACCGGGCCGGATCGGGTGGAGTTCCTGCAGGGGCTGGTCACGAACGACCTGAAGAAGCTGGCCCATGGCCTCGTCTATGCCGCGATGCTGACGCCGCAGGGCAAGTATCTGGCCGATTTCTTCCTCGTCCCCGCCGGTGACGCCATCCTGATCGACGTGAAGTCCGACCTGGCCGAGGGGCTGGCGCGGCGGTTGGCGATGTATCGCCTGCGCGCGAAGGTGGAGATTGCGCCAAGCCCGCTGAACGTCCACCGCGGGCTGGGAGAGGCGCCCGCCGACGGCTTCGCCGACCCGCGCCACCCCGCGCTCGGCTGGCGGGCCTATCGAGAGGCACCGGGCGGGCCACCCGCCATCGACTGGGACGCGATCCGCACCGAACACTGCATCCCCGAAACCGGCGTCGAACTGATCCCCGATGACAGCTACATCCTCGAATCCGGGTTCGAGCGTCTGAACGGCGTCGATTTCCGCAAGGGCTGCTACGTCGGGCAGGAAGTCACCGCGCGGATGAAGCACAAGACCGAGCTGAAGAAGGGTCTGTTCCCCGTCACGGTTCAGGGCGCGGCCCCGGTCGGCACCGAGATCCTGACCGACACCGGCAAACCGGCCGGGCGGCTCTTCACGCAATCCGGCGGCCGCGGCATCGCCCATCTGCGGCTCGACCGCGCCACCGGCCCGCTGACCGCCGATGCGGCGCAGGTGACGCTGACGGGCTGACCCGCCTGCCCCCTGAACCGCCTGCCCTAGAAGATCTCGGTGATCGGATAGACATGGGTGAGGTAGAGGTAGAAGAACGCCAGCGAGATCGCCAGGATCACGATCCCCAGCACCGGCGAGGACACTTCCAGCCCGCCGCTGCCCGCCTTGAAGGTGGTGAACAGCCCACGCCGCGGCGCCTCGCCGGTCTCCGCCTCGGCGGGGGGCGTCGGCGGGCGGCGATGCTCGGCCATGAACTGCAGCCACGAGAAATAGACGCCCAGCAGCACCAGCGCGATGACCAGATAGAAGATGATCTTGGACGAGAACAGCTGCCAGTCGAACACCGCGCGGCGATGCGCATAGCCGCTCTCGCGGTACTGGTAATAGGCCGTCAGGCTGGCCTGCAGCGCCGCCATGCCCGCGTCGTCCAGATAGGGCTCCAGCCCCTCCGGCCCCGGGCCGAAGCTGGCGAAGTCGCCCTCATGGCTCAGGAAGTCCGCCACCCGGTCGGGGGTCTGCGGCACGAAGATCGGCTCTTCCGGCGCAAAGACGTCGTCGGAAAATGACCCGGCGCCCAGCGGTTGCCCGCCCTGCAGCGCGCCGAGGCCGGTTCCGCCCATCGGCGGGGTGGCGTCGTTGTCGATCTGCACCTGCGCCACCGCCGCCCCGGCCAGAAACGACAGCAGCAGGGCGGCAAGGAGGTTTCGCATGACTACTGTCCCGTGACGAAGGCGAGCACCCTCAGGTTGTATTCCAGCTGCCGGAAAAACTCATCCGGCGCCGAGGCTTGCAGCGTCGCGGCCTCATCCGGGCGCAGGAAGGTGCCCCTCAGCCTGGTGAGGCTGTCACTGACACTTCTGCTCCACCGGGCATAGTCCGAGGGTATCGCCGGGGGTATCGCCGGGGGTATGACCGGGGGTGTGACCGGTTGCACCTGCGCCTGAGCGCCGGCTGCGATTGCCGTGGTCCCGTCGGGAAACACCATGACCCGCTGCCCGGTCGCGGGGTCGAACTGTTCCACCACCCCGTCCGGTCGCGGCCGCTCGATCACGCCCTCCGGCGTCACCTGCACCCCTGCGGCGGCCGCGGGTTGCGGCCCGGGACCCGATGCCAGCCCTGCAAGCCGTTCGATGCGGTCCTGGTAGGCCGTGGTCAGGCAGGTGCGGTTGGCGCCGCAGGCGTCGCGGTTGCGCAGCCAGTCGCGCTGCGCCGCCGCGAGTTCATCCTGCCAGGCGGGCGGCAGCGACCCCTGCAGCTGTCGGTACTGCCACGCCATGGCTGTATCCAGATCGCCAAGCGCGCCGACATCGCAGATGGCGCGCTCGGTCGGGGTCAGTTGCGCGGCGCAGTTGAAACTCGGCTGCGCCACCGCGGGTGCGGCCAGGGACAGCAGCAGCAGGAGGATCGGGATCAGGGTGCGCGCGGGCAGCATCGCGGCTTCCCCCTTGTGGCCAGGGCGCGCACAACTGCGCGCGCCTCAGGCTAACACAAGGTCCGGTCGCGACAAAACGCGGCGCTCAGGCGCGCTCGGAATATTCGAAGATCTCGGTGTTGACGATGATATCCTCGCCCTCGCCCACGAAGGGCGGCACCATGATCCGCACGCCGTTGTCCAGGATCGCGGGCTTGTAGCTGTTGGCCGCCGTCTGGCCCTTCACCACCGGCTCGGTCTCGACGATCCTGCAGGTCACCTTCTGCGGGATCGCCATGTTCAGCGCCTCCTCGCCGAAATATTCGATCGTCACCGTCATCCCGTCCTGCAGGAACGGCCGGCGGTCGCCCAGAAGGTCGGCGGGCAGCTCGATCTGCTCGAAGGTCTCCATGTCCATCACCACCAGCATCCCGTCGCTCTCGTACAGGAACTGCTGGTCCTTCTGCTCCAGCCGCACGCGCTCCACCTTGTCCTCGGACCGGAAGCGTTCGTTCAGCTTGGTGCCGTTGCGCAGGTTCTTCATCTCCACCTGGGCGAATGCCCCGCCCTTGCCGGGCTTCACATGGTTGACCTTCACCGCCACCCACAACCCGCCGTCATGCTCCAGTATGTTGCCGGGACGGATCTCGTTGCCGTTGATCTTGGGCATGTCGCAAACCTTGCCGAATGGTTGAAGGGGTCTGGGGCGTGCCTATATATGCGCTTCGGACCCCGTGCAAGCAGACCCATCCGGTGGCAAGACCCCGCCGATATGCGCCCCGCGCAATGCAGCCATGCCCAAAGGGGATATCGAATCACACCGCATCCGGCGTAGAAAGCCGAACGCCAGAAACGCAAGAGCAAGAACAAAAGGAAGCAACATGGCCGATTACGTTGACGGCACCGCCTTCAACTTCGAACAGGGTCAGCGGTCGCGCAAGCTGTTTGCCGCGGTCGTTCTGGCCGCGCTGGACGATGCCATCGCCGATGACAAGAAATACGGCAACGGGCCGGAACAGATCGCCCGCTGGGCACGCTCGCGCGATGGGCGCGAGGTTCTGTCCTGCGCCGGGATCGACCCCAACGAACGGGTCGTGAAGGGCCTGATGGATTTCGTCGGCAAGGGCGTGCGCACCTCCGTCGCGCTCTCGCGCGAGGAAAGCGAACGCCGCCAGGCGATGGAGGCGGCAGAAGCCGCATAAGCCCACACCGGGAACCGGTCGGAACACGCGCGCCCCTTGGGGCGCGCGTTTTCGTTTGCGCCACCCCTTACCAACCCCTTACCGCCCCGCGCGCCGTTTCGCGGATTCCGCCACACACCCCGCGCATCGGTTATCCTGCGCGTCTTTGCCATCAAGGATGCCCCGATGACCGACCAGACCCCCCTTCCCGCCGCCGCCACCCAGATCGCCCTCGTCCCCCTGCCCCTGATCGCCGAGGATCTGC
>JBJHCH010000011.1:0-47649 GCA_050485905.1 Paracoccaceae bacterium
GCGTGCTGCGCCGTGTCCTGCGCCGACTGCGCCCCGGCGGCGCCCGTCAGGGCGGCCGACAGGGCCATGATCAGCGCGGCCAGCGCCGCAAGTGCCGTCTGCATCCGGTTCATCGGTGCGCGCGCGTCTCAAGAAACGGGATCATGCGGGATCCCTCCGGCGGCCCGAAGGCCGCAGCCCTAGGTATGGCGCCGCAAGCCCGCTGTCGAGGGGCCGCCTGCAAGATGGCGCAAGCCGGGCCTCCGCGCCTGCCTTTTCTTGCCCGTCGATGCCGCGCGGCCGGGCGAGATCCCGAACCCCAAGGCCGATCAGACCGGCTGAAAGCCCTGCTCACGGTTAAGATCAGGTAAACAGAAAATCGGAAACCTTTTCTTTTCAGGCACTTGAGATTCTGCTCACGCGTGAGCAACCGTGAGCAGAGGGCCGAACCTCACGACCCATCGATCCCGGCCCGCCGGGCAGCGGATCAAGGGGGCAGGACGTCGCAAAATCGCCCGGATTCTGCCTAAACCGAGCAAAGAAGCTCTGTCACTCCTCTCTGCCAGAAGGCCCGCTGCCTCCGGGCGGCTGCCGGCGGAACCAGAGGAGCCAATGACATGCAGCAGGCGATTCACTCCGCGACCGCCGATCCCGCCATCGCGATCGACGGCGCGGGCATGGTCCTGTTGCGGTGGCGCAGGCGCGCATTCCTGGCGCTGGCTGCCTTCGTGCTGCTCGGGCCTGCCCCCGGCCAGCTTTTCGGCCAGCACTCGCCCTGGCTGCGCGAATGGGTGATGTATTCCGGGGTTGGCGTCGGAATCCCAAAGGGCGTCTTCATGGTGCACGACGAAACCGGGGCCATGGCGGCAGAATACACGCCCCTCGCAGCCGCGGGACTGGATCGGTATCCGCGCATGACGCACTATTATTTCGAGGGCCGCGTCTGGGAGCCCGCGCATATGGCCCGCTTCGCCGCGTTGCTCTGTTCCGACCTGTCGCCGGGGATGCGATTGTCATTCGCCGGACAGGTCGGCACCCGCCAGGGCTGGGCGCCCATGCCGGTCGACGACGTCTGCGCCGCCGGCGGGGTTGCGCCATGAGCCGGGCGCGCGACATCCTGCAAGAGATCACCACCTGGGGCCCGGATGTCGAGGGCTCGACCCGGGCCGCGGCCCTGATGCGCGCGGCGCTGGGCTGCATCGCTCTGATCCGATTTGGCGACGAACTGGCCCCCTGGGCCGTCAACGGACCCTTCGGCCTGGTTCTGGGGGCGATCTTCTTCATTTTCGCCGTCGGCACGGTGCTGGGCGCCCGGTCAAGGCTGTCGGTGGCCGGGCTGGGCCTGACCGTCCTGCTGTTCTACGCCCTGGCAAAGGCGTATCTGGGGCCGCTCACATGGGGGCACCACCACGTCTATCTGCTGGGCGCCGCCTGCCTGTTGCTGTCCCTGACCGATTGCGGCCGGTCATTCTCGCTCGACCGGATGCGTGCCTTGGCCGAAACCTCCCCGCATCGCGCTCCAGCCGAGCACGGCATGCTCTGGGGGCAGCGGCTGATCGCCCTGCAACTCTCGGCCCTCTATTTCTGGACCGCGGTGGACAAGACCGACTGGGCCTTCGTCTCGGGCCAGCGGCTGGAACAGACCTTTGTCTGGATTCATTCGGGCCGGGCGCTTGAGATCGTGCTGCAATGGCCCGCGCTGATGGCGGCGGCGTCGGTCGCGGTGCTGGTGGTGGAATACTGGCTTGCGGTCGCGATACTCCTGCCGCGGTGGCGCAATGCCGCAGTCGTCGTGGGTCTGGCGATGCACAGCGCCTTCTACCTGCTGCTGCCGGTCCATACCTATTCGGTGACGGTGATGGTCCTCTACCTCGCGCTTCTGGATCCCGGCGCGGTCCACCGCTTCATCGACCGGATGACGGGCCAGCGCGAGCCGGGCCAGCGAGAGTTGGGCCCGTGACGCCGCTGCGCATCGTCTATGATGGCGCCTGCCCGTTCTGCGCCAGCTACGTATCGCTGATGCGTCTGCGCGAAAGCTATGCGGTCCGCCTGATCGACGCCCGGGCCGAGCCCGGGCCGGCGGCGGCCTATGGGCTGGACCTGAATGCCGGCATGATCGTCGATCTTGATGGAAAGATCTATCATGGTGCCAGGGCCGTCGCCCTTCTGTCGCGGCTTTCGCGCGGCCCGGGGCTTCTGTCGTCAGACCGGGTTGCCGCGGCGGTCTACCCCTGGATGCGGCGCGGCCGGGCGCTGGCGCTGCGCCTGCTGGGCCGTCAGCCGCTGTGACGGCGGCAGGGAAGGGGGCCGCGTTCGTGTCCCCGTAAGCCCGATCGGCCGGGTTCTGACGGCGTGAATCCGGTTAAAATCCGGTAAAGAAAAAATCGGAAATCGTTTGTTTTCAGCGCGTTGAGATTCTGTCCACGCGTGGACACCCGTGGACAGACCCCGCGTCGCCCCCTCAGTTCAGCAGCCCCGCATGACGCATCGCCGCGTCGATCCGGTCCTTCACCCCGTCGCTCAGCCCCACCAGCGGCAGCCGCACCTCATCCGAACACCGCCCCAGCCGCGAAAGCCCGTACTTCGCCCCCACCAGCCCGGGTTCAAGAAAGATCGCCACATGCAGCGGCATCAGCCGGTCCTGATAGTCCAGCGCGGCCGCATAATCCCCCGCCAGGGTCGCCGCCTGAAATTCGGCACAAAGCCGGGGCGCCACATTCGCCGTGACCGAGATACAGCCGACCCCGCCATGGGCATTGAAACCCAGCGCAGTGGCATCCTCGCCCGAAAGCTGGATGAACTCCTTCCCGCAGCTCTCGCGCTGCATCGACACCCGCTCCAGCTTTCCGGTCGCGTCCTTCACCCCCACGATCCGTGGCAGCCGGGCAAGCTCCCCCATCGTCTCGGGGCTCATGTCCACCACCGACCGGCCCGGAATGTTGTAGATGATGATCGGCAGGCCGCAGGCATCGTGGACCGCCCGGAAATGCGCGATCAGCCCGGCCTGGGTCGGCTTGTTGTAATAGGGGGTGACCACCAGCGCGGCATCGGCGCCGACCTTCTCGGCATGGCGGATCAGCCGGATCGCCTCGGCCGTGTTGTTCGACCCCGTGCCAGCGATCACCGGCACCCGGCCGGCCGTGGCCTTGACCACCTCCTCGACCACCCGCTCGTGCTCGGCATGGCTCAGCGTCGGGCTTTCGCCCGTGGTGCCCACCGGCACGATCGCGCTGGAGCCTTCCGCGATCTGCCAGTCCACCAGCGCATGCAGCGTGTCGAAGTCGAGCGCGCCGTCCTTGAACGGCGTGACCAGCGCAGGCATCGACCCCTTGAACATATCACGCTCCCTCTTGTCGGACTGAGTCGCCCGCGGCGAAATCGCGCGGACCCTAGCCGCACTGTCGGCCCTTGCCAAGTTTGTGTGTTGCGGGCGCCGGTGCCGCGGGTAGTGTGCGCGCCATGCGATACATCCTGCTTGCCCTGACCCTGCTCCTGCCGCTGCCGGCCGCCGCCGACACAGCCCTCACCGCCGCATTGCGAGAGGCCGCGGCCCGCGACTGGTCCGCCGCGATGGGCCACGCCGCCCGCGCCGCCGATCCCGCGCTGGCCCGCGACATCGTGGAATGGCACCGCCTGCGCGCAGGCGACGGCGACCTGGCCGAGATCACCGGCTTTCTGTCCCGCCGCCCCGACTGGCCCGGCCTCGCCTTCCTGCACCAGCGGGGCGAGGCGGCGCTGGACGGCGTGGCCGCCGATACGGTCGTCGCCTACTTCGCCAACCGCCGCCCCGTGACTGGCGCTGGCGCGCTGGCGCTGATCCGCGCCCATCGCGCGCGCGGCGAGTCCGATGCCGCACGGGCCGAGGCGCAGCGGGTCTGGCGCGAGATGCCGCTTTCGGCCGAGGTCGAGGCGGCGATCCTCGCACTGCATCTCGAAGACCTGCGCCCGTTGCACGAGGATCGGCTGGAGGCGATGCTCTGGCGCGGCGCCGTGGCGGATGCCGAACGGATGCTGCCGCGCGTGGGTTCGGGCTGGCGCGCGCTGGGCACCGCGCGCGTCGCGCTGCAAGAGCGTCGGCCGGGTGTCAACGCCCTGATCGACGCCGTCCCCGCCGGGCTGGCCGATCATCCGGGGCTCGCCTGGGACCGCTTCGCCTGGCGCATGGTTGGAAGCCTCTACGACAGCGCGGCCGAATTCCTGCTGGCGCGCTCCACCTCGACCGCCGCCCTCGGCGATCCGCAGGTCTGGGCGCCCCGTCGCGCGCTGTTGGCCCGCCGCGCCCTGCGCGAGGGCGATCCGGGCGACGCCTATCGGCTGGCTGCGAACCACTTCCTGACCGAGGGCGCGCAATTCGCCGATCTGGAGTGGCTGGCGGGATTCATCGCGCTAACGCGGCTCGACGATCCGGCCACCGCGCTGCGCCACTTTCAGGCCCTGCGCACGGCAGTGACCGCGCCGATCAGCCTTGGCCGCGCCGGCTACTGGGAGGGGCGGGCGCACGAGGCGCTGGGCGAGGCCGAGGCCGCGCTTGCCGCCTATACCTACGGGGCCGAACACCAGACGTCCTATTACGGCCTGCTGTCGGCCGAACGGGCCGGCCTGCCGATGGACCCGGCGCTTGCGGGGACTGATACGCCGGCTGACTGGCGCGGAACCAGCTTTGCCGGCTCCTCGGTCCTCGCGGCGGCCAAACTCATTCAAGCCACAGGCGATGCGGCGCTGGCGCGGCGCTTCCTCTATCATCTGGCCGAGGGAGTGCCGGATCACGAACTGGCCGCCATCGCCGATCTGGCGTTGGACTGGGGCGAGGCGAATACGGCATTGACCATCGCCAAGCTGGCGGCAAGCCGGGGGATCATCCTGCCGCGGGCCTATTTCCCGATCACCGATCTGGCTGCGATGGATCTGCCGGTGGACCGGGAACTGGCGCTGGCCATCGCCCGGCGTGAATCCGAATTCGACCCGGCCGCGATCAGCCCCGCTGGCGCGCGCGGTCTGATGCAGGTCATGCCCGGGACCGCGCAGATGGTCGCCGACCGGCTGGGTGAGGAATATCACCTGGCCCGCCTGACGGCTGAGCCCGATTTCAACGCGCGACTCGGCGCGGCCTATCTGGCGGAGTTGCGCGAGGAGTTCGGCGCGTCGACGATCCTCGTCGCGGCGGGCTACAACGCGGGGCCGGGGCGCCCCCGGGCCTGGGTGCGCGATCTGGGCGATCCGCGCGCGCCCGACGTCGACCCTGTGGAGTGGATCGAGATGGTGCCCTTCACCGAGACGCGGAATTACATCATGCGGGTGATGGAGGCGCTGTGGATCTACCGCGCGCGGCTGTCCGGAGAGGCAGTGCCGCTGCGGCTGGTGGAGGAACTGAAGGGGCGCTGACCCCGCCGCCTTGCCCTGCGCCGCTGCGGGTGTAGGCTGCCGCCAGCCGATCCGTGAAGGAGAACCCGCATGGACGCCCCCGAAAAGCGCTGCGATCTGGTCATGAAGGGCGGGATCACCAGCGGCGTCGTCTATCCGATGGCGGTTGTGGAACTGGCGCGCGCCTATCGGTTCCAGAACATCGGCGGCACCTCTGCCGGGGCCATTGCGGCGGTGATCACGGCAGCGGCCGAGCACGGACGCGACAGGGGCGGGTTCGACAAGGTGGCGAAACTGCCCGAAGACCTGTCGCGCAACCTGCTGGAGAAGTTCCAGCCGGTGCCCAAGCTGAAACCGCTGTTCGACCTGTTGGTTGCCTCGCTTGATGGCGGACGGATGCGTCTGCCGCTTGCGCTGCTCCGCGGTTACGCCAGCGATGCCGTTCTGGGTGCAGCGCTAGGCGCGGCGATCTTCCTTCTAGCGCTTTACGCGGGTTCGGCGGGATTTGCGGTGCTCGGGCTGCTGGTGCTGGTCCTCGGCGCCATTGCGATGGCCGGCCGCGCGGCATTGCGGCAGGCGACCGAGGATCTGCCCGCGAATGACTACGGCATGTGCACCGGGCTGACCCAGCCCGGCGCAAAGGGCCCGGCGCTGACCGACTGGATGTGCCGCACCATCGACGATGTGGCCGGGCTGGGACCGGGCGAGGGGCCGCTGACCATACGCCATCTGCACGACCGCGGCATCCGGACGCGGACGGTGACGACAGACATCACGACCCACCGCCCCTTTGCCCTGCCGATGGGGAACAACTACCACGCCTTTTCGGAAAGCGAGTTCCGCCGCCTTTTCCCGGCCTATGTCGTCGATCACATGATCGCCCATTCCGCCCCGGTTCCCGCGCATTGGGGCGACGATGCGGGCGATCTGCACTACTTCCGCTCTGACGCGCTGCCGGTTGTAGTGCTGGCGCGGATGAGCCTCAGCTTTCCGGGGCTCATCTCGGCCGTGCCGCTGCACCGGATCGACTACACGCTGATGCACCCGGACGCGAAGGCCCGGCGCCGGCGCTGCCTGTTTTCCGACGGCGGCATCTCGTCCAACTTCCCCGTCCATTTCTTCGATTGCTTCCTGCCGCAGACGCCTACCTTCGGCATTGCCCTGGCCGAGATGGACCCGATGCGGGTGCGCCCGGGAAGCGCCGATGACGGGCGTGTGCGGTTGCCGACCGATGCGGGGCGCGGGCGGCTGCTGCCGACGCGGCCGTTCAGCGGGATGGGCAGCTTCGCGATGGCCTTGTTCAACGCCGCCAAGGACTGGCAGGATTCGCTGCAATCCATCCTTCCGGGCTACCGCGAGCGGATCGTGACCGTGAGCCTGCTGCCGGACGAGGGCGGGTTGAACCTGAACATGCCCGAGGAGACGATAGCCGATCTGTCGATGTTGGGGCAGCGCGCCGGGTCGGAGATCGTGGGCAGCTTCGATCTGAACGAGCATCGCTGGCGCCGTTATCTGGTCGAACTGCGCGGCATCGACCAGTTGCTGCGTGACTTCTCGCAGTCCTGGTACCGGACCGATGTGCAGCCGGGGGCGCATCCTTATCCGGAGCTTGCCTCGGCCTATGCGCCGCAGTCGTTCAAGAAGCTGTCGCGCGAGCAGCGGGATCTGCTGAAATCCAAGGCCGAGCGGATCGCGGAACTGGGCCGCGAACTGGCCGCCGACCCGCCGCTGGCCGATGGCGCGTTGCCGCGCAGCCGGTCGCGGGTGCGCAATATCGCCGAGATGGACGATTGGGACGGCATGCCCCCGCCCGAGGACGAGGACACTGCCGATGTGTGACGAAACACCCGCGCGTCAGTGGTTGTCGCGCGGCAGGCCCCGGCTTTGCGCGATGCGCTGGTAGTCAACCGCGGGTTTAAGCACGGCCCCGTCGCCGAGTTGCCCCACCAGCCCGCGCTGGATCTCCTGCCACGGGGTCTGATGGTCAGGGAAGCTGTAGCCACCCGCGTCCTTGAGTGCCTGGCGCCGCTCCACGATCTCCTGCTCCGTGATCAGGATATCGGCGGTTCCCTTGCGAAGATCGATCCGCACCCGGTCGCCCGTGCGCAGGATGGCGAGGCCGCCGTCTGCCGCCGCCTCGGGGCTGGCGTTCAGGATCGACGGGCTGCCCGATGTGCCCGATTGGCGCCCGTCACCGATGCAGGGCAGGCTGTCGATGCCCTGCTTGATCAGGTAATCGGGCGGGCGCATGTTCACCACCTCGGCCGCGCCCGGATAGCCGATGGGGCCGGCTCCGCGCATGAATAGCATCGTATTGGCGTCGATGGCAAGGTCCGGATCGTCGATCCGCGTGTGGTAGTCCTCGGGCCCGTCGAACACCACCGCCCGTCCCTCGAACGCCTCGGGGTCGTCCGGGTTCGACAGGTAGCGCGCGCGGAAGCTGTCGCTGATGACGCTGGTCTTCATGATCGCGCTGTCGAACAGGTTGCCGCTGAGCACGAGGAACCCGGCCTCGGACTTCAGCGGGTTGTCGAATGGCCGGATCACGCGGTCGTCGAGGATTGGCGTTTCGGCGCAGTTCTGCCCCATCGTCCGGCCGTTCACCGTGGGCGCGTCCTCGGCAATCAGGCCGTGCTTCATCAGCTCGTTCACCACCGCCGGCACCCCGCCGGCGCGATAGAAATCCTCGCCCAAATACTCGCCGGCGGGCTGCAGGTTAACCAGCAACGGTACCTTGTGGCCGTGGGTCTGCCAATTGGTCAGCTGCAGGTCTACGCCCGCGTGCCGGGCGACGGCGGTGATGTGGATGGGCGCGTTCGTCGATCCGCCGATGGCCGAGTTGACCACGATGGCGTTGTGGAAGTTCGCGGGGGTCAGGATGTCCGAGGGTTTCAGATCCTCGTGCACCATGTCCACGATGCGCTTGCCTGTGCGCCACGCGATCTCGGCCCGGTCGCGATAGGGAGCGGGGATCGCGGCACCACCGGGCAGTTGCATTCCCAGCGCCTCGGCCAGGCTATTCATCGTCGTCGCCGTGCCCATCGTGTTGCAATAGCCGGTCGAGGGGGCAGAGGAGGCGACGAGTTCGATGAACTCCTCATACCCGATCTCGCCCTTGGCCATCATCTGCCGGGCCTTCCAGACGATGGTGCCCGACCCCGTGCGCTCGCCCCGATGCCAGCCGTTCAGCATCGGCCCGACCGATAGCGCGATGGCAGGAATGTTCACCGTCGCCGCCCCCATCAGCATTGCCGGCGTGGTCTTGTCGCAACCGATGGTCAGCACGACGCCATCGAGCGGATAGCCATACAGCACCTCGACGAGGCCGAGATAGGCGAGGTTGCGGTCCAGCCCGGCAGTCGGGCGCTTGCCGGTTTCCTGGATCGGATGGACGGGAAATTCCAGCGGGATGCCCCCGGCCTCGCGGATACCGTCGCGCACGCGCTCTGCCAGAACGATGTGATGGCGGTTGCAGGGTGACAGATCCGACCCGGTCTGCGCGATGCCGATGATCGGCTTGCCGGATTGCAGTTCTTCACGGCTCAGGCCGTAGTTCATGTAGCGCTCCAGATAGAGCGCGGTCATGTCGGGGTTCTCGGGCGTGTCGAACCATGCGCGAGAGCGCAGTCGACGCGGCTGGCTACCGTTCGGAGAGTTCACGTCTGCTTTCC
The DNA here is from genome assembly GCA_050485905.1 of Paracoccaceae bacterium. GTDB lineage: Bacteria > Pseudomonadota > Alphaproteobacteria > Rhodobacterales > Rhodobacteraceae > JAWLCA01. The sequence continues at coordinate 9,012 of JBJHCH010000011.1, forward strand.
CTTGTCGGACTCGGATGCGGCGCATCCTAGACCAAGCCTCGGACGGACAACACTGCCCACGACGGGAAAATACGTTTGTCAGGTGCCGCGTTCTTCGGGCGGTGTGATGTCGCGGGGTTCTTCGCGTGGCGGGGGCTGAAGACGCTCCATCAGGCCATCGGGCAGCATGAGCTGACGGTGCGGGAATGGGATCTCGATCCCGCGTTCATCAAAGACGTCTTTGACCAGTTCGGTGTAGCGCCGGCCAAGGCCCCATTGCTTGCCGGGCAGCGTCTTGATCCGCGCCCGCACCACAACTGCACTGTCCCCAAGCTCGGTGACGCCGTGCATCTCCAGCGGGGCCAATATGTCGTGGCGAAAGTCGCCCTCGGCCTTCAGCCGGTCAAAGGCCTCCTCCATCGCGGCCTTCACGTCAGAGACCTTCTCCTTGTAGGCCGCGCCGATCTCGGCCACGTGGAACGAGAAGTCGCGCGTCAGGTTCGTCACCGTATCGACCGACGAGAAGGGGATGATGTGCACCGACCCATCGACGGTGCGGATGCGGACGGATCGGATCGTCACCTTCTCCACCGCGCCGGTGATACCGGCCACGCCAACCACGTCGCCTTCGTTGATCGCATTCTCCAACTGGATGAAGGTGCCGGTTATGATGTCCTGCACCAGGCTTTGCGCGCCAAAGCCGACGGCAAGGCCGATGACACCTGCGCCGGCCAGCAGCGGCGCGATATTGATGCCAAGCTGCGACAGGGCGATCATCGTCGCCAGAACCACCAGCACAATGGTGAAGGCGTTGCGGAACAGCGCGAGCAGAGTGCGCGACCGTGCGCTCACGTTGCGCCCGGTCAGTTCGTTCATGAGCCGGTCATCGATCCAGGACGAGATTACCGCCCAGAGCATCGCGGCGAACAGCGTGACGATCAGGGCCGAGGCGACGCGCCAGAGCGCGCTCTGCATCGTGTCGCCAGCCAGCCAGCCGGGCACGTCCACCCAGCCCCAGCCGTGCAGGATCAGCGCCAATGCGGAGAGTCCGAGTACGACCACGCCAAGGTAGCCCACGATGCAAGCGATCTGGTCGGCGCGCGGCGCGAGCTTCGGCAGCCCGGTACGAGCGCTTCGCGGCAGCGGAGCGGCAAGCCCCGGCGCGGTGTTCAGCAGCCTGAGCGCCGCAAGGAACAGGATCACGGCAAGCGCCGTGTAGGCGGTGCCCGAGATTACCACGTCAGCAACCAGATTTGGCCGCGTCACGGCAAGGAACCAAGCGTAGAGCACATACAGCACTGCGACCGGTGGCCAGACCCGGCGCCAAGCTGATTGCGCGCCGCTGGCCATGGCTGCGGCGGTATCATCCTCTGCAGCGCCGGTTTGCGGGTGTGGTGTCGACTGTGTCTGCTGCGCCGCGTCGACGGCCCGTGCAATCCGACGGATGGCGACCAGCGCCACGATCGCAGCCACGGTAGCAACCAGCGTCCGCAGCGGGCGTGCTGCGGCAAAGCCGATCCAGAGCTGGGTCAGCGGGATCAGGAAAAGATAGCCCTGCAGCACGATCCCCAGCACCAGCCGAATATTTCGGAAGATCACGCCCTGGGTCGCGGCCGGCAAGCGCGACAGAACCGGCTCGGACTCGGCCCTCGGGTTGGCGAAGCAGCGCAGAGCCACCCGCAGCACGCCGAAGGCGAGGAAGGCGTTCAGATAAAGGATCTGCGCCTGTGAGGGCACGTTGTTCTGTGAAAAGGCGAAGACTGCGAGCCCGTAGCCAAGCGCCCAGGCCAGAACCAGTGCAACCAGACGCGCGATGGCAGCCAGAAGGGTTAGCTGCGCGCGCTTGAAGAAACCGGCATCGGGCGCCGGGAACAGCCGCCGTACCACCCTGCGGGCAACGGAACCGAGGGCGATGGCGGCGGCAATGGTGGTGACAATGGTGAAGACCAGTGCCAATGCCTGAGGGCCAAGATCGCGACCGCCGGGTCTGAGCTGGCCGCCGAGCGTCAGAACACGGGTCATCTCGCGGCTCACGCTGTCGACCTCTGCCGCGCCGTCCCGCGCGAAGTTTGCCATGGCGGCAGCAAGCTGCTGGGCAACGTTGGGGTCGGGTGGGGGCGCTTCGGCCGGCGGGTCGCCGTTCTCGCGCAAGCGTTGCAGCAATGCGGCCCGCACCGTGTCATCCTCGAGGATCGTTACAATCTGCTCGATCTGTTCCTGCACCCGCGCGTCGGGTCCCTCTGTCTCCTGAGCAGCGGCCGGGTTTGCGCTCAAGAGCAGAAGAAGCGCCAGAAAGGCGCCGAGAACAGTGCGAAGTATCATTGCGGTTCCTTGCGTCCCTGGTCCTGGTGCCGGCGTCAGGCGGCCAGCGACCCGTCGCCCGGCACGGTGATCGCGCCCATCTGGCTGCGTGCCCAGGCGCGTAGATCGTGGCGCCGGACGATCGCGCGCAAATGTTTCATGCGCTCTCGACATTCGTCGGCGGGCATCGCCAGCGCCATTTCGATAGCATGGTCCATCGAGCGATTGGAATAGGGGTTGGTCAGAACTGCGGCCGACATCTCGATGGCCGCTCCGGCGAACTCCGACAGAACCAGCACGCCGCCATCGTCGATCCGGCTGGCGGCGAACTCCTTCGCCACAAGGTTCATCCCGTCTGCCAGCGGCGTGATCCAGCAGACATCCGCCGCGCGGTAATAGGCGATCAGCGTCTCAAACGGGATCGCGCGCGAGATCAGCGCAATGGGCTGCCATTGAAACGTGCCGTAGCGGCCGTTGATCCGGCCAGCGATCTGCTCGATCTCGGACTGGATTTCGCGATAGACGGTCATGTTGCGATTGGCGGGAACAGACACGTGCAGCAGTCGCACCTTGCCGCGCAACTCCGGTCGCCGCTCCAGCAGTCGCTCGAAGCTCAGCAGTTGCTCGGCCCCACCCTTGGTGTAATCCGTGCGACCCACCGAGAGGATCATCTGCGCCTCGCCCAGTTCGGCGCGGATCTCGACGGCGCGCGCTTCGGTGTCTGCGCGCGCCGACACCTGTTCGATATAATCCGGGGCGATGCCGACCGGGCTGGTTGCGATGCGCACCACGCGGCCATTGTTGTTGAAGCAAACCGGCACCGTGCGCTCCATCAGAGCCGATCCTTGAGTCACGAAATCCTCATGCACCGGCGCCCTTTCGACGGGTCCGAGATCGTGCAGACTGCGGACCACCGAGACAAAGTTCGCCGAGTAGCGCGGGATGTGAAAGCCCACCACGTCGCAAGCGAGCAGGCTGTCGATGATCTCTCCTCGCCACGGCAGGACGTTGAACATGTCAGGTGCCGGAAAGGGCGTGTGGTGAAAGAAGCTGATCCGGACATCCGGGCGTAACTGCCTGAGATATCCAGGCACCAGCCACAGGTTATAATCATGCACCCACACGATTGCTCCGTGTGCGGCCTCTGCCGCTGCGGCCTCGGCGAAGGCCCAGTTCACCTCGCGGAAGGTGGGCCAGTCCACCGGGTCATAATTATATTTGTCCTTGAAGCCGTGGAGGATCGGCCAGAATGCTTCTTTCGACGTGACGTGGTAGAAGCTTTCCACCTGCGCCGCCGTCAGCGGAAGGCGCGAGACACTGTACTTCCCGAAGCTGTCCTCGATTTCCACGACCCTTTCAAAGCCGGGATCGGTGGTGTCCTCGGCCAGCTTCCAGGCAACCCAAGCTCCCTTGTCCACCTTGCCGAAGAAACTCTTCAGCGTCGGCACGATACCGTTTGGGCTGGAGTTCTCCTTGTAGATGATGCGGCCATTCTCCTCGACCTCTTCGTAGGGTTGGCGATGATATACGATGACCAGATCGCTGGGCATGTCAGCTCTCCTTTCCCATCGGATGCAGATCGAAGGCGCGGATCGCCTCGGCAATGCCAGCGGCGCCGATGGCGTCGGCCTTGTACACGTGGTCTAGGCCGCGCACCCGGTCCAGCAGCGCAGGCTCCGATCCGCCCACGGCCACGGCCGGCAAGCCAGTCTCGAGCATCGACAGGTCGTTCAGTGTATCCCCTGCGACGAGCACGCGACTGGCGTCCAGCGACAGGTGATCGGCAAGTCGGCGGATCGAGGGCCCTTTGCTTACCCCGCGGGGCAGCACATCAAAGAATCGATTGTCCGAGATCAGCCAATCCAGCCCCAAACCCTCTACCAGCGTCTTGGCGCCGGGGTCGAAGGCGTCAGGGTCCATGTCGTAGCTGACGCGGTAGCGAAAGACGGCGGACTGGATCCTGAGGCCAGGGTAGCCGCGTAGCGCCGAAGTCACCCGCGTTCCGGCATCGCCCCAGCGTGCCGCGATGTCTGCCTCCAACTCGGGGATCGGGTGGATAGCGCGGTTAGCAACATGTGCGATGGTAGTCCCTACGTCACCGATTACATAATCGGGCCAGGGTAGGCCGCTTTCGCACATTCGCACAATGAACTCCGGATCGCGGCCGGTGACGAAAACCAGCCCGACGGTCGCGCGGTTACTCTCGATCCACCGATAGAGCGCGTGCCGATCTGCCTCGGTCCCGCCCAGAAATGTGCCGTCAAGATCAGTTGCCAGCACGAACTGGCGGTCGGCCAGCGGCGTCAGCGGCATCGCATCCAGGCTCATGCCGTTACCCCTGCCTGATCGAAGGTGAGCATCAGTGTGCGGGGTTCGGGCTGGATCGGGCGTGACCAGAGTGCTCGGAACGTCTCGGCCAGATCAGCACCGTCGTGCAGAACGTCATGTACCGCCTCACAAATGGGCATCGACACCCGCACCCTGCGCGCCAGATCGACGACCGAGATCGCGTTCACTTCGCCTTCGACAACCACTGGCTTGCCATCGAAGCACTCCGTCCTCGCAATCCCCTGACCCAGTTGCACCCCCAGCGACATGTTGCGCGAGGTCTGGCTGGAGCAGGTCAGCGTCAGATCACCGGCACCCGACAGGCCGGTGACCGTCTCACGCCGACCACCCAGCGCCTCGGCCAGAGTCTTCATCTCGTCGATACCCCGTGCGATCAGCGCCGCGCGCGTGTTTTCTGCAAAGCCGGCGCCGGTCATCATGCCGCAGGCGATGGCGATCACATTCTTTACCGCACCGCCAATCTCTACTCCCACCACGTCGTCCGAGACGTAGGGACGAAAGAAATCGGAACCCATGGAGATCGCCAACCGGGCCGCGGGGCTGTCTTCGGGCCTCAGGCGGTCGGCGTAGCTGAAGGGAAAGGCGACGGTTGCGGCCGTCGGATAGCGGAGCGCGGTTTCGCGGGCGAATGTTGGCCCCGATAGTGCCCCCACGGGATGGCCCGGCAACTCGTCGGCGACCACGTGGGACAGCAATTGCCCCGTGCCGATTTCGATCCCCTTGGCGCACAAGGCGATGGGAACGCCCGGAGAGAGATGCGGCCGGACGCTCTGCGCCATCTCGCGCAGCGTGCGAGAGGGGGTGACCATAAGCAGTGCGTCCGAATTGGTCACGGCAGCAGCCAGATCCGATGTGGCCTCGATCCCGCCTGGCAGATCGATGTCGGGAAGGTGACGGTCGTTGCGCCCGGTGGCGGAAATCCCGGCAGTCAGCGTTGCATCACGCCCCCAAAGGCTCACTTGGCGCCCTGCGACCCGCGCCACCACCGCCAGCGCCGTGCCCCAGGCGCCTGATCCTAGCACGGCAATCCTGCCGTACGGCTGTCCGTGAGCTCGTGGAGTGGCGGGCTGAATTCTTCCGTCCCTCAGGCTTCCATCCATGATTTCTCGCGCCTGTCGTGCAGGTGCGCCTTTCTTTATCGCTTGTCCCGGACGGCTCAGCCCGCGGCCACCGACGTTTCGAAGACGTGAATTCATGTCATAAGATAAGATAGCTGGCCTCCGCAGCATTGCAACCAGCGCATGGATGCGTGCGCAGAAACGACCAAGGCGGCGGGTTCAAAACACTAAACAGATCAGCAATCTGGCGCAGATGCACAAATATTGTGCGGTCATGTGGCGTACCTCTGCCGGAAGTTCAGGAGGTTCTTTTGATTGGATCAGGTTTCTGATCTGCACGCGATGTTTATTAAGAGCCTGAAAAACGCGGTAAAATCGCCATCTTCAGCCGCTGACTTGCCCGCCCATACCCTTGGATTTCGTAGGATATGGCCGGGCGCGACAGTACTGAGCCCGCCCGCGCAGAATTTTGACTTCTTCAAGTGAAACCATAGGTTGGAAGCAATCGCTGCGGCGCGGCATGAGAAGCTATGCAAAAAGATTGGAGCTTAACGGCATGAGTAAGTCACAGGTGCGAACTGCAATTTTCCCCGTTGCCGGCCTCGGAACGCGCTTCCTGCCAGCAACGAAGTCCATGCCGAAAGAGCTTCTTCCGGTCATCGATACTCCGCTTATCCAGTTCGCGATCGACGAGGCGCGTGACGCCGGGGTGGAGCGTATGGTTTTCGTCAGCCATCCATCGAAAGCCGCAATCGAGCATTATGTGCGCGGAGATGCTGAACTTTCGGCAACCCTCCGGGCGCGCGGCAAGGCGCGGCTAGCCGATCAGCTTGATGCCGATGCCATCGACCCCGAACAGAACGATGTCGTCTTCACGATGCAGCCAGAGCCGTTGGGGCTGGGCCACGCAGTTCTATGCGCCGCGCCATATGTCCTGCCCGGACCGATTGCGGTGATCCTGCCGGATGATTTCATCAGTGGTGCGCCCGGCTGTCTGTCCGAGATGATTGCCGCCTATGAATCCGGATCGGCCGGTCACATGGTCGCCACGATGGAAGTGGCGCGCGATGAGGTCTCGAAGTACGGCGTGCTGCGGGTGACTGCGCAGGACGGTCCGCTCCTGATCGCAGATGGCATGGTAGAGAAGCCAAAGCCGGACGCGGCGCCGTCGACCCACGCGGTTGTCGGGCGCTATATTCTCGACGGCTCGGTCTTTGGCGACCTGGTGCAGCAGACCCCGGGGGCGGGAAACGAGATCCAGTTGACCGATGCCATCGCGCGCGGGATCGAGCGCGTCGGGCTGGCCGGCTTCAGTTTTTCGGGCACGCGATACGACTGTGGCTCGAAGACCGGGATGCTGCGCGCCACGCTGGCGATGGCCGCCGCCGATCCCGACTATGCAGGAGTCCTGAACGAGGCCGCGACACAGCCCCGCCTGCGTATCGCGGCCGAGTAACTCCCGGGGCACCGCGCGGTCTCGCAGCCCATGCCGCCCGTCACGATGGCAAGGGCTGCTTGAGGATCAGGCTGAAAAAACAGACTTACGGATATGCCGGCGCACCGGCAGGCATCCGTTTCCCCCTGCTGCGCGGTAGGATTTGGCACTTGTGATGCGCGCAGGCGGCTGGGCGATCCTGTCCCGGTGTCCGAATCCTGCGTGACGTAGGGGAGGAAAACTTATGAAGCGACTACTGATCGGAACGGTGTCGGTACTGGCGCTGGGCCTGCCCTCGGTGGCAGCGGCGCAGGACAGCATCAAGATCGGCCTGATTGTCACCCAGGAAGGCACCTTTGCCGAAGGCGGCACCGACGGCATTCGTGGCTTCGAGCTCGCGCTGGCCAAGTACGGCAACGAAATCAATGGCATCCCGATCGAATGGGTGCTCGGCCCCAGCGATGCGACGCCCGATACCGCCGTGCGGCAGGCACGCCGGCTGATTGAGCAGGATGAGGTCGATTTCATTCTCGGCCCGCTCTCAGGGTCCGAAGGCATTGCGCTGCGCGACTATGCCAAGACCATTCCGGACAAGACGATCATCAACGGCGCCTCGGGCGCTCTTGAGGCCACCTTTGTCGATCCCGCGCCGAACTTCTTCCGGTTCCATCCTAACGGTTTGCAGTGGGGCGCCGGGCTGGGCCGCTATGCGGTCGAGGAGAAAGGCTGGACCCGCGTCGCAACCGTCGCGGCCGACTATTCCTTTGGGCACACGAACTTCATGGGCTTCGCGATCGACTTCTGCCAAGCCGGTGGCGAGATCGTCGAACGCTTCTGGGTGCCACTGGGCGCGACGGACTTCGGCGGCGTGATTGCAGCGTTGCCCGATGATGTCGATGCTATCTACCTTGGCGTTGGCGGCACCGATGCGATCAACTTCCTGAACCAGTACGAGCAGGCGGGTGCAGATTCGAACTTCCTTGGCGGTTCGATTCTTGCCGACCAGACTGTGCTGACCGCACGCGGCCGCGCCAAGGACGCGCTGATCGGCACGCCGACCTCGGGCCCGTTCTCGGACGATAACCCTGACGAGGCATGGCAGCAGTTCGTTGCCGACTATCGCGAGATGTTCCCTGACGGGTTCTCGACGCCGACGATCTTTGGCGTGCTCTACCACGTGTCCACGCTGGGTGTGCTGCAGGCACTGGAAGAGGTCGGGGGCGATCTGAGCGATGGCCAAGTTGCGTTCCGCGAGGCGATGTCAAACATCGAACTGAACTCCCCGCTGGGCGTCATTACCCTCGATGAGAACCGTCAGGCCATCGGCCCGGTCTTCGTGAACGAGGTGGTGGAACAGGACGACGGCACTTTGCGCAACACCATGGTCGGGCGGACGGACGGCGTTGCCCAGTCGATGGGCCTCAGCGCCGAAGAGTTTGCAGCCCTCGGCATGCCGGGGCGTGATACGCCAGACTGCGACGCACTGGCCGGACGCTAAGGCAATCAGGACCCTGCGGGCCGGGCAACTGCCCGGCCCGATCAGATAAATCAGCCGCAGGCTTGCCTTGCGGCTCAGGGCCGCACTTAGCAATGTCGCTGATCACCTATCTCACACGGATACATTTCGCGGACCGGGTGCTCCAAGATGCCCTGGCCGAGGAGATGGCGCATCTGGGCGCGATGCGTCCGCTGCTGATCACCGACGCTGCAGGGGATGCACCGGCCCTGTTCGAGCGACTGCTGGATGCACTGCCAAAAGCCGACGCCGCAACTTCGGCGCGATGTGTGACAACGCCGGCAGGTGTCGGCGATGCACAGCGACTGTCCAGGATCTACCGGGAACAGGGCTGTGACTCTGTGATCGGCTTCGGCGGTGCTGCGGCGCTTGACCTGGCGCGGTTGACGGGGGTCTCCGGGGGCGATCCCGACCGCCTGACGCATCTGATTGGCGGTGGTGACCTCCGAGCGCGCCGAATGACGCTGGTCTGTCCGGTGATCGCCGTGCCGACCGTGACCGAGAACGGACTTGGCCTCTGCTCGACCCTTCGACTGACGGGGCCGAACGGTGCGAGGATCGTACTTGCGGGGGGCGGCGCGCTGCCGTCTGTTGTGCTGTGCGATCCACGTTTGACGCTGGCCGCTCCGCCGCAGGTGACCGCGGCGGCGGGAATGGATGCGCTGGCCCTTTGTATTGAGGCCTTTCTAGGAACCGCATTCAACCCCCCGGCCGATGGTATCGCGCTAGAGGGTGCGCGACGCGTAGGCGGGAACATCGAACGCGCGGTGCGTGATGGCACTGATCTGGATGCCCGGAGAGAACTGCTCGCCGGCGCGCTGAACGGCGGGCTGGCTGCGCAGAAGGGACTGGGTGGCGGCCACGCGCTCGCCTATGCGCTCGCCGCGGCAATGCAAGCGACACCCGGCGCTATTCTGGCGGGCACCCTGCCACAGACTCTGGGCTTCAACACACCCGCAGTGCGCGACCGGCTGCCCTCGCTTCTTGCAGCCCTTGACCTGCCAGTGACCGGCAGCCTTGCCGCGGCGCTGTCGCAACTTGGTCGTCGGCTTGGCCTGCCGACGCGGCTGGCTCATCCCGCACTCGATCTGTCGGCGCGCACAGAAATCGCACGCGCCGCCGAGGCGGATCCGGCAAACCGAACCAACCCGCGGCTGGCGCGGGCCGAAGACTACCTTGATATGCTGGACGCGATGCTCGCCCGGGATCCGGCCGCATGACCGTTTCATACCGCCAAGGCAGCGTTCGCGGCTTGATTTGAGGCCGCATTCGGGTAGGCTTTCTTCTTGCTGCATTGGGGAGAGTGCAGAGGGGGGGTGCGATGAGTAAGGCCGTAGCCGTTTTCCACGGCGATTTCGGTCGTGTCTGTCTTTACGACATGGACCGGGCGATGGTGCCCCATGCCCACCGAGAGGGACATCTGATCTTTCATGTCCAGGGACCTCCGGGGCAGGTCGTCGTCGATGGCGAGCCGCATCCGGTGACACCCGGCGTCGCGGTGGCGGTAAGCCCGCTTCAGCCGCATTACTATCGCCCGCTGGATGCCCGCACGCCGACGCTGGCGCTGGTTCTCTATATCCGCCCCGGCTGGTTTCTTAACGCCAGCCGCTGCGCGACGTCGTCGCTACGCTTTGGCCGGGTGCCTATCGAAGTGTCGGACTACCTTGGCCGGCTGGTCTACGAAACGGCCCGGACGATGATGGACCCAGAACTGGACGACCCGCTGCTGGAGGACCGGCTCTGCGCACTGACGCAGGCCTGTTTCGACCAGTCCTGGCAGTGGACCGCGCGCTCAGGTGGCGGGTTCATCGACTCAAGCCTGCCATCGCGGGACTACAGGGTGCGCAACGCGATCCGGTTGATGCAGGACCGGCTGGTCGAGGAACTGGAACTGGACGATGTCGCGCGCGAGGTGGGTCTGTCGCGGCCGCACTTCTACAAGCTGTTCCGTCAGCAGGTTGGAGTCACGCCCAACGTGTTCCTGAACACGCTGCGGATGGAACAGGCGATCAGCCGCCTTGCCGCCACGCACGAGGCAGTGTCCGATATCGGCCTCGACCTCGGGTTCTCCAGTCAGGCAAGCTTCTCGCGGTTCTTCATCGCCAACGGTGTCGTGGCGCCGAGCGCCTATCGGCGCAGCGTGCTCACGGCCGCGGCGCATTGAGACGGGCCGCAGACCGGCATTTTGCCGACCCACGGCGCAAAGTTGAGACTGTGGGGTATGCCCCTGCCCTGAGCCGCGGGTTACGGTCTGCGCCATGCGAGAGGGTTTAGGCGGTGGCGGGCTTGGCCTACCGCTGCCTCGTGGCGGCAGCGGACAGTCGATGATGGAGAGCTATTTCAGGCGACACCCGATCTGGACCGTGATCCTGGCGGTCCTGATTGCGGCGTCGCTATGGCTGGTGGTAGCGCCCTGGCCCGAGGCGATCGAGGGCGTGCTTGGCCGCAAGCGCGTGTTCCTGAACGCGATCTTTTCCGGCATCACGTTGGGTGCACTCTACTTTCTTGTCGCCAGCGGCTTCACGCTGATCTTCGGGCTGATGCGCAACGTCAACCTAGCCCATGGCTCGCTCTACCTTCTGGGCGGCTATCTGGGCTACGAGATATCCGAGGCGACGGGATCCTGGCTGATCGCCTTTCCGGTCGTCTTCGTCGCCGTGGCGCTGGTTGGAGTTGTGTTGCAGCACGTCGTCTTCCGCCGGATGGAGGGGGAGGAGCTGCGCCAGACGCTGGTGACCATCGGCATCTCGGTCGTGCTGGCCGACATCATGCTGTGGATCTGGGGCGGGCGGTCCTATACGATCCTGTCGCCCGATTGGCTGAGCGGACCGATCGGACTGCCCATCGTGGCACAGGTGCGCGACGGCGGCGAACTGGTCTACATGACCTATCCGCAGGTCCGCATCGCGATCCTGGTCGCGGCCATCGTGATCGGTCTGGGCATGTGGCTGGCCCTGAACCGCACCCGGATCGGCATGGTGATCCGCGCCGGCGTTGACGACCGCGACATCCTCGCGGCATCGGGCGTGCGGATCCAGTATGTGTTTCTGGGCGTTTTCGCCTTTGGCGCGGGGCTGGCGGGTATCGCGGGCATCGTCGGCGGTACCTTCCAGTCGCTTTCCCCGGGCGAGGATACGCGGTTCCTGCTGGCCAGTCTTGTCGTAGTCATCGTCGGCGGCATGGGCTCGATCCCCGGCGCGGCACTGGGCGCGTTGATCATCGGACTGACCGAGCAGTTGGGCTTTGTCTACATGCCCACCTATTCTGTCGTGCTGACCTTCCTGATCCTCGCCGTCGTTCTGGCCTTCCGCCCCGAGGGTCTGCTGGGACGGAGGCGCTAGCATGGCCCTGGCGGAAAAGACCCGGATCTACCAGCCGATGTGGATCGAACGGATCCCTGCCCCGGTCTGGGCGGTGGGGTTCATCCTGCTGATCATGCCGCTGATCGCCAACAGCTTCTTCCTCTATCAGGTGTTCGGCTGGACCTTCGTTCTGGGGATGATCGCGCTGAGCCTGATGTTCCTTGCCGGCTACGGCGGAATGGTCAGCCTGATCCAGATGTCTGTGGCCGGGCTTGCTGGTTACATGGTGGCGATCATCGGCTCCAGCGGGATCGGCCAGATCAGCCTCGGCCTGCCGTGGTGGATTTACCTGCCCGTCGCCATCGCCATCGCGGCGCTTTTCGGCACGCTGGTCGGTGCGCTGGCAGTGAGAACCGAGGGGATCTACACGATCATGATCACCCTCGCCATCGCCTCGGCCTTCTTCTACTTCACCCGCCAGAACTACACGATCTTCAACGGCTATGCGGGCTTCAACCTTGTTCTGCCACCGCGCCTGTTCGGGGTGGACTGGCGCCAGCCGGTGCCGTTCTACTACCTGTCGCTGGGCTGTGCGGCGCTGGCCTATGCGGCGGTGGTCTATGTCGCGCGCTCGCCCTTCGGCCTTGCGCTGCAGGGGGTGCGTGACAATCCCCGCCGGATGGCGGCGCTGGGCTTCAACGTCACCGCGCACCGGATCGCGGCCTATACCTTTGCCAGCGTGATCGCCGCGGTGGGGGGAATACTGCTGGTCTGGCAGAACGCGCAGATCTCGCCCGGCACGGCGGGCATCCCGGCGGTAATCGACATTCTGGTCATCGCGGTGGTCGGCGGCATCCGCAGACCCATCGGCCCATTCATCGGGGCGCTGATCTACGTGCTGCTGCGCACCTTTTCCCCCGATATCCTGCTGGCGATGGGTGCGGCGGGGGATCGTTACAAGCTGCTCATCGGCCTTGGTTTCCTCGCCATTGTCTTCTTCTCTCCCGACGGGGTTCTGGGGCTTTGGGACCGCTTGCGCCAACGCATGGCCGAACGGGGCGATCCGCTCAGGGGGTCGGGCAGATGACGCTGGCGGAGGCTACAACTTCGCGCCGCCTGGGGTCGGTCAGCGCCGGCAATGCGCTGGAGCTGCGCGGCGTGACGAAGATGTTCGGCGCGCTGTCGGCGATCGCCGATGTCACGATGACCGTAGGGCCGGGCGAACGGCGGGCGGTGCTGGGGTCGAATGGCGCGGGCAAGACCACGCTCTTCAATTGCGTCACCGGCGACTTCAATCCGACCTCGGGCACGATCAGGCTGTTCGGTGAGGACGTGACCCGCTTTCCCGCGCATGAGCGGATCCGGCGGGGCCTGCGCCGGACCTATCAGATCTCGCTGCTGTTCGGCGGGCTGTCGGTGGTCGACAACGTCTATCTGGCCTGCCGGGGTGTCTCTCGCAACCGGTTCTCGCTGATCCGCCCGTTCCGCGGCGATGCGCTGGTGGGGCGTGCCGACGAGTTGATCGAGGCGGTGCATCTGGCATCGGCACGCGACACGCTGGTCTCGGAACTCAGCTATGGTCAGCAGCGCCAGTTGGAGATCGCGCTGGCACTGGCCGGAGCACCGCGGCTGATCCTGTTCGATGAACCGGCGGCCGGTCTTTCGCCAACCGAGCGGGCGGAACTGGTGGCGATCCTGAACGGCCTGCCGGGCCATATCGGCTACATCATCATCGAGCATGACATGGACGTGGCCCTGCGCGTGGCTGAGCGGGTGACGATGATGCACAACGGCCGCATCTTCAAGGAAGGCACGCCCGAGGAAATCGAGAGCGACCCCGAGGTGCAGGAGCTTTACCTTGGCGGCGGGCATGGGGGCGGCCATGGCTGAGCGCAGGACCGGCGCCCCGGTGCTGGAGGTGAGGGGCCTCAACGTCTACTACGGCGCCAGCCACGCGCTGCAGGGGGTGGACCTGCGTCTGGACAGTGGCGTGCTGTCGGTGGTGGGCCGGAACGGCATGGGCAAGACCACGCTCTGCAAGGCCATTATGGGGTTGGTACCAGCCAGCAGTGGGTCGATCACCTTTGCTGGCCAGCCGCTGATCGGCCGCAACCCGGCTGAGATCGCGCAGATGGGTGTTGGCTATGTGCCCCAGGGCCGTCGTCTATGGCGGTCGCTGACCGTGGACGAGCATCTGCGGATCGTCGCGGGCAATACCGGCGCCTGGACAGTGGACCGGATCTATTCGACCTTCCCCCGGCTGGCCGAGCGGAAATCGAACGGCGGCGGGCAGCTATCGGGTGGCGAGCAGCAGATGCTGGCCATCGCCCGCGCCCTGCTGCAGAACCCCCGGCTTCTGGTCATGGACGAGCCGACCGAGGGGTTGGCCCCGGTGATCGTCGCCCAGGTCGAGGAGATGCTGCTGCGACTGGCCGAAGACGGCGACATGGATGTGCTGGTGATCGAGCAGAACATCGGCGTCGCCTGCGAGGTCGCCGACCGGGTGGCGATCATGGTCAACGGGCGGATCAACCGGACCGTTCCGGCACCGGAACTTGCGTTGGACCGCGACCTTCAGCAGCGCCTTCTGGGCGTCGGCCGCCATGGTGACGCGGCTGAGCTTGCGCCGGTCGCGACCACGGGGCAGGCAGACCCGGCCGCAGATGGCCCGCGCCCGGTAAAGGTCTATCTGTCCAACCCGAAGCCACCGACACGCTGGTCGCAACCCGCCCCGGTCGCGCAGATCGAGCGCACGGCACGTCTGCTGACCACCGGTCCGCTGGCCACCGCCGCGCCGCAGGCCGAGATCCGGCCGCTCGCCGCGCCGGGAGAGGCGGTGGTGCTGGTTGCCGGCACGCTGGACACCAAGGGTGCCGAACTGACCCATATCCGCGACCTGATCCGCGCCGCGGGCCTGCCGGTGCGGCTGGTGGATCTGTCCACCACCGGCGCCCATTCGGGGGCCGAAATCCCCGCCCATCAGATCGCGGCCTTTCATCCTCGCGGTGCGGCAGGCGTGTTCACCGGGGACCGTGGCGCGGCGGTGGCCGGCATGACCGAGGCATTCGCGCGCTGGATGGCGCGACAATCGGGCGTCGCCGGCATCATCTCGGCCGGCGGGTCCGGGGGCACCGCCATCGTGGCCCCGGCGATGCGGGCGCTGCCGGTCGGGGTGCCGAAGCTGATCGTCTCCACCGTCGCCAGTGGCGAGGTGAGCAAATATGTCGGCCCGTCAGACATCATGATGATGCATTCGGTGGCCGACGTGCAGGGCCTGAACGCGATAACGCGCGAGGTGCTGGGCAATGCAGCGCAGGCAATGATCGGCATGGTCGCAGCCCGCCGCGCCGCGCCCGCGCGGGCCAGGGGGGCCGAGAAGCCCGCCATCGGCCTGACCATGTTCGGCGTCACCACGCCCTGCGTGCGCCAGATCACCGCGCGGCTGGGCGACGATTACGACTGCCTTGTCTTCCACGCCACCGGCATCGGCGGGCAGTCGATGGAAAAGCTGATCGACGGCGGCAAGATCACCGGCGCCATCGACGTGACAACGACCGAGGTCTGCGACCTGCTGATGGGCGGCGTCTTCCCTGCGAATGATGACCGCTTCGGCGCCTTCATCCGCACTCGGATGCCGTGGATCGGATCGGTGGGCGCACTGGACATGGTCAACTTCGGCGCGCCCGACACTGTGCCCGACCGTTATCAGGGCCGACAGTTCTATCGTCACAACCCTCAGGTCACGCTGATGCGCACCACGGCAGACGAAAACACCCGCATGGGCCGCTGGATCGGCGAGAAGCTGAACGCGATGGAGGGTCCGGTGCGCCTGTTCCTGCCCGAGGGCGGGGTGTCTTCACTCGACGCGCCCGGCCAGCCCTTCGACGACCCGGCAGCACGCGCCGCGCTGTTCACGTCGCTGGAGAGCACCGTGCGCCAGACCGCCAACCGGCAGATCATCCGCCTGCCGCACAACATCAACGCGCCGGAGTTTTCCGATGCGCTGGTCGCCGCCTTCCGTGCGCTCCACGGCGGCGGCCGACCCCTGCGCCGCAAGGAGGCCCGCGCATGATCCCCCGCCAGACCATTCTGGATCGGTTCCGCGCGATGATGGCGCGCGGCGAACCCATCGTCGGTGGCGGTGCCGGCACCGGCCTGTCCGCGAAGTGCGAGGAAGCGGGCGGCATCGACCTGATCGTGATCTACAACTCCGGCCGCTACCGCATGGCCGGGCGCGGCAGCCTGGCCGGCCTCATGCCCTATGGCGACGCCAATGCCATCGTGATGGAGATGGCGGCCGAGGTGCTGCCGGTCGTGCGCCATACGCCCGTGCTGGCGGGCGTCTGCGCCACCGATCCGTTCCGGCAGATGGATGTGTTCCTGGACGAGGTGAAGCGCATCGGCTTTTCCGGCGTGCAGAACTTTCCCACCGTTGGGCTGATCGACGGCACCTTCCGTGCCAATCTGGAAGAAACCGGCATGTCCTACGGGCTGGAAGTGGACATGATCGCCTGCGCCCGCGCCAAGGATCTGCTGACCACGCCCTATGTCTTCAATGAGGATGAAGCCGCCGAGATGGCCCGCGCCGGGGCGGATGTCATCGTCTGCCACCTGGGCCTGACCACGGGCGGCAGCATCGGGGCAGAGACGGCGCTGAAGCTGTCCGACTGCCCGACGCTGGTGGATGCCTGGGCCGAGGCGGCGCTGACGGTGAACCGCGACGCCATCGTGCTGGTCCACGGCGGGCCGGTGGCGATGCCCGAGGATGCCGAGTTCATCCTGAAGAACACCACCAATTGCCACGGCTTCTACGGCGCCTCCTCGATGGAGCGGCTGCCGACAGAGGTGGCACTGACCGAACAGACCCGCGCCTTCAAGCGCATCGCAGGAAAATGACCGGCCGGGCAGCGACCCGGCGGACCGAGGGAGGATCGTGACATGACAGGGCAGATCATCGGCCAGCTGATCCTGTGGCTGATCGTGGCGGTGGTCGTCATCGCCATCGTCTACTGGGTGATGCAATGGCTCTACCGCCGCTCGACGAAGGAGGTCGCCTTTGTGCGAACCGGCTTCCTGGGCGAGAAGGTGGTGATCGACAGCGGCGCCTTTGTCTGGCCGATCATCCACGACATCACGCCGGTGAACATGAACGTCCTGCCTCTGCGGGTCGAACGGGCCAGGCAGGACGCGCTGATCACCCGTGACCGCATGCGGGTGGATGTGGAGGCCGAATTCTACGTCCGCGTCCGCCCCACGCGCGAGGCGGTGGGGATCGCGGCCTCGACCCTTGGTCGGCGTACGCTGGAACCGGAAAGCCTGCATGCCCTGCTGTCCGGCAAGTTCGAAAGCGCGATGCGCGCCGTCGCCGCCGAGATGGACATGGGCGAAATGCACGAGAACCGCGGCAAGTATGTCAGCCGCGTGCGCGAGGTGGCGCAGGAGGATCTGGAGCGCAACGGGCTGGAGCTGGAATCGGTCGCGATCATGGATATCGACCAGACCGGGTTGGAATATTTCAACCCGTCGAACCGCTTCGACGCCGAGGGCCTGACCGCGCTGATCAAGGAGATCGAGGCGCGGCGGAAACTGAGAAACGACATCGAGCAGGAATCGATGATCCTGATCCGCGCCCGGAACCTTGAGGCCGAGAAGCAGGCGCTGGAGATCGAGCGCGAGAGCGAGGAGGCCCGGCTTGCGCAGGAGCGCGACGTGGAATTCCGCCGCGCCCAGCAGCGCGCCGAACTGGCCCGCGAGCGCGCGACTCGCGAGACCGAGGCCGAGGAAGCCCAGATCAGCGCCCGCGAGGCGATCGAGAAGGCCCGCATCGCCAACGACCGCGCCATCGCCGAGGCCCGCATCGCGTCCGAGCGCGAGGTGCGCGGCCGCGAGATCGCCCGGCAGAAGGCGGTGGATGCCGAAGAGATCGCCGCCCGCGAAGAGGTGGAGACCGCCCGCATCCTGCAGGAACGCGCCCTGGCCGAGGCCCGCATCGCCAACGAGCAGGAGACGCAGGCGCGCGAGATCGCCCGCAGCCGCACCCTGAAGGAGGCCGAGATCGCGGCGCGAGAGGCCACAGAACGCGCCCAGATCGCGCAGGAGCAGGCGGTGATCGAGGCCCGTATCGCCCGCGATCTGGAAACGCAGGCGCGTGAGATCGCCCGCCGCCGCGAGATCGAGGAGGCGGAGATCGCCGCGCAGGAGGCGACCCAGACCGCCCGTCTGGCGCAGGAACGCGCCGTGTCGGAAACCCGGATCAGCAACGAGGAAGAGATCCGCCGCCGCGAGATCGCCCGCCAGCAGGCGCTGGACGAGGCCGAGATCGCCGCCCGCGAGGCCACCGAGCGGCTGCGCATCGCCCAGGCCGCCGAGGTCAACGAGGCCCGAATCGCCGAGGACCGCCGCATCCGCGCGCTGGAGATCGAGCGCCAGCAGGCGGTGGAGGCCGCACAGATCGCCGCCGATGAGGCGATCGAGGCCGCCCGCATCGCGCGCGAAAAGGAACTGGCCGCCCAGCGTATCGCTGCCGATGCCGCAACCCGCCGCGGTGAGATCGCCCGCGACAAGGCGCTGGACGAGGCCCGCGTCGCCGCCGAAGAGGCGGTGGAGGCCGCGCGCATCGCTCAGCGCAAGACGCTGGAGGCCGAGCGCATCACCGCCGAACAGGCGGTCCGCGCCCAAGCGATCACCCGCGACGAGGCGTTGGAAGCCGCCGAGATCGCCCGCCGCGACGCGGTGGAGCGCAAGCGGATCGCCACCGAGCTTGCCATCGAGCAGGACCGGATCAAGAGCCAGCGCACCCGCGAGGTCAGCGACGTCGAACGCGAACGCGCGGTCGAGGCTGCCCGGCTGGAACGCCGCAAGGCCATCGAGGCGCTGGAGATCGCCCGGATGCAGGCCCTGCGCGAGGCCGAGATCGAAAGCCGCGAGGATATCGAGCGCGCCCGCATCGCGTCCGAACGCGGGCTGGACGAGATCCGCATCGGCCACGAGACCGAACGCCGCCGGCTGGAGGTGGAGCGCGAGAAGACCGTGGAAAGCGCGCTGATGGACAAGGCGGTGACGCTCTACAAGAAGTCGCTGGAGGAAAGTGCGGCGCGCGCCGAGGCCGATGCCGCCCGCGCCCGTGCTGCCGAGGCCGAGGAGAAGGTCAAGACCGTGCGCGAGACCGAGGCCGCGAACCGGCGCAAGTCGGTCGATGTGCTGATGGCCGAAAAGGCGGCGGCCGAGCAGAAGATCGCCGCCGAGGCCGAGAAGGTCCGCAGCGCGGTCGAGGCCGAGGCCCAGCGTCTGCTGAACGAGGCCGAGAACGTGCTGACCGACCCGGCGCGCCTGTCGCTCTTCCGCCGCAAGCTCTTGGAGCATGTCGAGGGCATCGTCGCTGCCAGCGTCAAGCCGCTGGAAAAGATCCAGGACATCCGCATCATGCAGCTCGACGGAATGAACGGCGGGGGCGGCGATGGCAGCCGCGGCAGCCCGACCGACGAGGTGATCAACTCCGCCCTGCGCTACCGGGTGCAGGCGCCGCTGATCGACGGTTTGCTGGCCGACATGGGGATCGACGGGTCGAACCTCGCCAAGCAGCCCGGCCTGATGCGCGAGGCGTCCGACATGCAGCGCATCGCAAATGAGGCGGCGAAGCAGTCGAAGCCCGAACCCAAGGCCGAGGTAAAGCCCCCGGCGCGGACGCGGGCCGCAGCCAAGGGCGATGCAGCGCCCGAGGGGAAGAAATAGATGGCGCGGGTCTATGTCTCCTCGGTGATCGATGCGCCGGTGGCAAAGGTGTGGGAGCGGGTGCGCGACTTCAATGCCCTGCCGCGCTGGCACCCCCGCATCCGCGACAGCCGGATCGAGAATGGCGAGCCGCCCGACCGGGTGGGCTGTATCCGCGACTTTCACCTGCAGAACGGCGACCGGATCCGCGAGAAGCTGCTGGGCCTGTCCGACTACGACATGTTCTGTACCTATGCGATCCTGGAAAGCCCGATGCCGCTGACCGATTACGTCGCCACCCTGCGGCTGACGCCGATCACCGATGGCGACCGGACCTTTGCCGAATGGACGGCAGAATTCGACTGCGCCCCCGACGCGGCCGAGGATCTGATCGCCGGCATCGGCGGCAATGTCTTTCAGGCGGGCTTTGATGCGCTGAAGCGGGCGGTGGCGGGCTAGGATGGTCAGGATCGTCAAAAGCTGGATTCTGGATGCCCCGGTCGAGGATGTCTGGGCCGTGCTGCGCGATTTCAACGGCCACGACCAGTGGCACCCGGCGGTGGCCGACAGCGAGATCGAGCGCGGCTATCCCTCCGACAAGGTCGGCTGCGTGCGGCGCTTCCATCTGGTGGACGGGTCGGAACTGCGGGAACTGCTGCTGACGATGTCGGATGCCGACATGGCGTTTTCCTACTGCCTGCTGGAAACGCCGGTGCCGCTGTTGAACTACGTGGCCCATGTGCGGCTGGCGCCGGTGACCGATGGCGACCGCACCTTCTGGCACTGGGAATGCCGCTTCGACACGCCGGCAGGGCGCGAGGAGGAATTGCGCAAGATGGTCAGCGAACAGATCTACGAGGGCGGTTTTCGCGCCGTTCGCGCCTTCATGGGGCTGGAGGAGGCGGTGGCATGACGCTCACGGTGGAAACCCATGCGAACCTGGCCGAGGCCGCCCGCGCGCTGACTGGCGGCCATGCCCGCTATCTGGGCGGCGGCACGATCCTGATGCGAGAGGTCAATCACGGCACCACCGCCGCCGACCGCATCGTGCGTTCGACCGACGCCGCGCTGACCGAGATGCGCGTGGCGGGCGAGGGCGTGATCCTGGGCGCGGGCGTAACCATGGCGCAGGTCATCGCCAACCGCGATCTGGCCTTCCTTCACCCCGTCGCCCGCGCCGTGGGCGGGCCGCAGGTGCGCAATATGGCGACTGTGGGCGGTAACCTGTTTGCGCCGCATCCCTATGGTGATTTCGCCACAGCCCTGCTGGCGCTGGGCGCCAGGGCCGTGCCCGCGGGCGGCGGGTCTGCGCGGCCGCTGGAGGATCTGCTGCGCGACCGCGCGCGGGCCGGGCTGATCGCTGCCATCGAGGTGCCGCGCCCCCGCGACGCCCGCGCCTTCGGTTTCGTGAAGGTCAGCCGGGTGCGGCCAAAGGGCGTGTCGGTCCTGTCCATCGCCGCGCTTCTGCCGCGCGACGGCGGGCGGATTCATGGCGCGCGCGTGGCCTATTGCGCGATGGCCGCCGCCCCGCAGCGCGCGGCGGCGGTGGAACGGGTGCTGGAAGGGCAGGCGCTGGATGCCGCGACCATCGCCCGCGCGGCTCAAGTCGCCGCCGACGGGTTCGACCCGCCCGAGGATGCGCTGGCGTCGAGCTGGTATCGGCGCGAGGTGGCGGGCGTGCATCTGAAGCGGCTGCTGGAACGGATGGAGCGGGGCTGATGGCGAAGAAACCGGTAACGCTCACCCTGAACGGCCACGAACGCGCGGCCTTTGCCGACGAGGGGCAGAACCTTCTGGATTTCCTGCGCCGGGGCGTGGGGGATCTGTCGCCGAAATACGGCTGCGGCCAGGGCACCTGCGGCGCCTGCACCGTGCTGGTCGATGGCGCGCCGCACCTGTCCTGCCTGATGCTGGCCGAGGCTGCAGCGGGCCGGCGGGTGGAAACCACCGCCGGCCTGTCCGGCACCACCCTGCACCCGCTGCAAGAGACCTTCATGGAGCATTTCGCCGCCCAGTGTGGATACTGCACCCCCGGCATGCTGATGGCCGCCAAGGCGCTGCTGGATGCCAACCCCCGCCCCAGCCGGGATGATGTGGTCGAGGCGATCTCTGGCAACATCTGCCGCTGCACCGGCTACGAGCCGATCATCACCGCCATTCTCGCCGCCGCCGACAGGAGGGCCTCGGCATGATCGAGTTTCGCAAGGAATTCTTCGCCGACGAACGCGACGACAATCTCAACGAGATCGGCAAGCCCACCCGCCGGCAGGACATCCTGGGCCATGTCACCGGCCGCTCGCCGTTCTACGACGACCACCTCTTCGACGGGCTCTTGCACATCCGCTGCGTCCGCTCGCCCCATCACCACGCCCGGATCCGCCGCATCGACGTGGCCGAGGCCGAGCGGATGCCCGGCGTCGTCCGCGTGATCCTGGGCCGCGACGTGCCGAGGAACCTGAACACGCTGCTCAGCCTCTTGGACTTCGGCATCGACGACGAACCGATCCTGGCCGAGACCAAGGTGGCCTATTGCGGCGAGCCGGTCGCCGCCGTGGTGGCCGAGTCCGAGGCCGCCGCCCGCGCCGCCGTGGCAAAGGTGCGGGTGGACTGGGAGGTGCTGCCGCATGTGCTGGACGTCGAAGAGGCTGTGAAGCCCGGCGCCCCGGTCGTCTGCGACATCTATCCGGCCAACAAGTTCATCTACCACGGCAAATACGATCACCAGAAGCTGCGCTACGGCGATGTCGACGCGGCCCTCGCCCAGGCCGATCATGTGGTCGAGGGGCGCTACCAGATGTCGCCCATCGAACAGGCCCCGATCGAGACCTGCGGCGCCATCGCCGCGCCCGAGGTCAACGACCGCTATGTCTGCTACACCTCCACCCAGGCGCTGTTCTTCTCGCTGGGCACGGCGGCCAAGGTGCTCACCACCCCCTCCAGCCGGCTGCATTTCATCGGCGGCACGGTGGGCGGCGGCTTCGGCGGCAAGGTGGACAGCATCCACGAACCCATCGCCATCCTGGGCGCGATGCTGACCGGACGACCCTGCAAGTTCATGTGGGACCGCGAGGAGGAGATGCAGGTCGGCGCCCCGCGCGGTGCCGAACGGTGGTACATCACCGACGGTGTCGCCCGCGACGGGCGCATCCTTGCCCGCCGCTTCACCGGCTATTTCGACTGCGGCGCCTACACGCGGCTGTCGTCCTACGCGATCATCAAGGGCGTGGGCCACCTGCCCGGCCCTTACACCATCCCCAACGTCGCGGCGAACGTCTACTGCGTCTACACCAACCGCACGCCCGCGACCGCGATGCGCGGCTTCGGCATCACCGGCGTCGATTTCGCGATCGAGGCGCATATGGACAAGGTGGCCGAGGCGGTGGGGATGAACCCCATCGAGTTCCGCATCCTCAACGCATATCGCGACGGCGACATGAAGGCGCACCGGCGGCAGGCGAAGAACTGCGCGCTGGTCGAATGCTGTCAGGTGGTGGCGGAAAAGGCGGGCGTCACGCTCTCGGCCAACGCCCGCGCCGCCTCGTCGCTGAAGGACGGCGGCGGCGACCGCGCCCGCCTGCCCGCCCATACCGCCACCGATCAGGCCGGCCGGGTGGAGGGCTTCGACACAGGCAGCTACGCCCGCAAGGGCGGCGCGAAATCCGCACCCTCGGCACCGGCACAGCGCCTCGCCACCCCGGCAATGCCCGCGGCGCAGCGCCCGGCCGGCGGGGCGACCACGCCCCCGCCACCCTCGGCCCCCGCCACGCCGCAGGATCGCGCCGCCGCCCCGGTCCGGTCGGGGCCGATGCGGTTCTCCTCCCTCTCCGGCTTCAGGAGGCGCTGATGACCCTGCACCGTGGGCGCGGCTTTGCGGCGATCAACTACCCCATCGGCATGAACCTGGGCGGCGACCCGTCCCAGGCGCTGGTCCATTCCAACCCGGACGGCAAGTTCACCGTGGCGCTGTCCTCCATCGACCTCGGCCAGGGGATGAAATCCGTCACCCGCCAGATCGCCGCCGAAACCCTCGGCATCCCGGTGGCGGATGTCTATGTCGATACCGCCGATAGCGACACCGGCCCGCACTGCATGGGCAGCTTTGCCAGCCGGGGCACGCATCGGGTCGGAAACGCGGTGATCCAGGCCGCGCAGGAAGCCCGCGCCGTGATGCTGGAGGCCGCGGCCGAGGAGCTGGAGGTCGATGCCGGCGATCTGGTGACCGACGGGCAGGGCAACATCCATGTGAAGGGCGCGCCCTCGCGGTCGATCACCACCATGGCCGCCTGTCAGGCGGCGCAGTTCCGGCAGGGCCGCACCGTATCCGGGCGCGGCATCTTCCTGATCCCGCTCAGCGAGGTGGACCCGGATACCGGAGAGATGACGCCGGTCTCCTGCTTCGCCCATGCCGCCCTGCTGGTGGAGGTGGAGGTGGACGACGAGACCGGAGAGGTCAGCGTCATCGACATGAAATCGGCCTATGAGGTCGGGCGCGCCCTGAACCCGAAACTGGTGGAACAGCAGCTGGTCGGCGGCGCCTGGATGGGCATGAGCCACGCCCTGTGGGAGACGACGGAACCCTACTACCCCGACCGGCGCCACGGCCCGGTGGATTTCAACGGCTACACCATGCCCGGCCCCGGCGATCTGGCACCGCACCACATCAGTGTGCTGGAACGCCCCGCGCCCGACGGCCCCTATGGCGGCAAGGGGCCAGGAGAGATGTGCGCCAACCCGGTGCTGCCGGCGGTGGCGAACGCGGTTTATGACGCGGTGGGCGTGCGGGTGGACGAATTGCCGATCACGCCCGAAAAGGTGCTGCGCGGAATCCGCGCGCTGGGCGGCGCCAAACCGAGGAACCGTCTACGGGCGGGCGCCTGACGCGATGTCGGTGCGCCGCCTTCCCCCCGGCCTCGACGGCCCCGGCGCGCTGGCCGCCGCCTTGCGCGACGCGCAGTATATCGCCGACGAGGGGCTGGCGACGGCGGCGTGGCTGGCGCTGGCGCTGGGCAAGCCCCTGCTTTTGGAGGGCGCGCCGGGCGTGGGCAAGACCGAGGCCGCAAAGGCGCTGACCTCGGTTCTGGGCCGCGAACTGGTGCGGCTGCAATGCTACGAGGGGATCGACGCGGCCGCCGCGCTTTATGAATGGAATTTTCCCCGGCAGATGCTGGCGATCCGGCAGGCGGGCGAGGAGTATGTGAACCTCTATGCCGACGACTACCTGATTGCGCGGCCGATTCTGCTTTCAATTCAATCTCCTAGGGACCGCGCCCTGCTGATCGACGAGATCGACCGGTCGGATCACGAGTTCGAGGCGTTCCTGCTGGAATTCCTGTCGGATTTCACCGTCTCGATCCCCGAACGCGGCACCGTCCGCGCGGCAGAGCCGCCGGTGGTCGTCCTGACCTCGAACCGCACGCGCGAATTGCACGAGGCGCTGCGGCGGCGCTGCGTCTATCACTGGATCGGCTACCCCGACCCGGCGCTGGAGGCAGAAATCGTGATGATGCGTGCCAGCACCGTGGCCCGCGACACGGCGCGGCAGGTGGTGGCCGCGGTCGGGAAACTGCGCGCGGAACCGCTGGCCAAGCCGCCCGGCGTGGCCGAAACCGTGGAATGGGCCGAGGCCGCGACGCTGCTGCACCAGCAGGGCGAGCCATGGCCGCGCGCCTTCGCCCGCGCCATCGGCGTGGTGCTGAAGGATCAGGATGACGTGGCCTGGGTCGCGCCCCGGATCGACGCAATTCTGGACGGGGCGGCGGCATGATTTCGGCATGCACACCAACGTATGATTCACATGCATCTGCCGTGCATACGACGTGCATACCTAAAAAACGCACAAGTCGCCGTCCGTTGTGCGCTGATGCACAGGTCGCGGCATGACCGATCTGCCGCGCCCCCTTGCCCCGTTCCTCGACTTCGCCCGCGCGCTGCGCGCGGCCGGTTTCGCCTTGGCACCGGAACAGGTGCAGGCGCTGATCGCGGGCGTGGGGCTGCTGGGGCCGCGCGGCCTGTCCGACATCCGCCGCGCCGCCCATGCGACCCTTGGGCCGGGGCCGGAACGGGCCGAGGAATTCGATGCGATCTTCGACGCCATCTTCCTTGGCCGCGTGCTGGCCGCCCCCGCGCCCGGTGACCCCGAGGATCTGCCCGGCGCCTATGACGCGGGCACGGCCGAACCGATCCCGCTTGCCGAGGAAGGGGAAGAACCCTCGGGCGCCGATGCCTCAACCGCCGAACGGCTGTTCGCGCGGGCCTTTGCGGCGGGGGACGAGGATCGGGCGCTGCTGGCCTTTGCCCGCGCCGTGCCCCACGCCCTGCCGCGCCGCCGCGCCCGCCGCCGCCGGCGCGGCAAGGGCGCGGTGCCCGACGCGCGCCGGGTGTTCCGCCAGATGATGCGCCGGGATGGTGAGATCAGCCGCCTGCCCACCCTGCGCCGCATCCGCCGCCAGCGCCGGGTTCTGCTGCTGATCGACGTCTCGGGCAGCATGAAGGACCAGACCGAGGGCGCGCTCAGGCTCGCCCACGCGCTGGTGCAGGCGGGCGAGCGGGTGGAGGTGTTCACGCTGGGCACACGGCTGACCCGCGTGACCCGCGCCCTGCGCCACCGGGACCGCGACCGCGCGCTGGCGCTGGTCGCGGGCCTCGTGGCCGACTGGGACGGCGGCACGCGGCTGGGCGAGGCGATGGCGGTGTTCCTGTCGGTGCCGCGCTTTGCCGGCTTCGCCCGCGGCGCGCTGGCGGTGGTGCTGTCCGACGGGCTGGAACGCGGCGGGCCAGAGGCGCTGATCGCCGCGATGACCCGGCTGCGCGGTCTGGCCTGGGGGGTTTTGTGGCTGACACCGCTGGCCGCCGACCCGGCCTACCGCCCGGAAACCGGCGCGCTGCGGGCGATCCTGCCGATGATCGACCGGCTGGGCAGCGGCGCCAGCGCGCCCGATGCGGCGGCAGAGGTGCTGGGCTTCGCCCGGCGCGCCGGCGCCGCCGGCGGCACAGTCGCGGGGACCGCACCATGAGAGTACTGGATTCGCACTTCCACATCTGGCGGCAGGCCGATCTGGCCTGGCTGTCGGGGCCGATGCAGCCGCGCATCTTCGGCCCCTACGAGCCGATCCGGCGCGACTATCCGATGGCCGAGTACCTGTCCGACATCGTCGGCACGGGGGTGGAGGGCGCGGTCTATGTGCAGGCCAACTGGCCGGTGGAACGGGCGGAGGATGAGGTTGCCTGGGTCGAATCCGTGGCGCTTGAAACCGGCTGGCCGCAGGGCATCGTGGGCTTTGCCGACATGACCGTGCCGGACGTGCGCCCGGCGCTGGATCGCCTCGCCCGCTATCCCCGGATGCGCGGCGTGCGCCAGCAGTTCCACTGGCACGAAAACCCGACCTATCGCTTCGCCGCCGATCCCGACCTCTGCCGCAACCCGACCGTGCAGCGGAACGTCGCGCGGCTGGCCGATTACGGCTGGTCCTTCGATCTGCAGGTCTTTGCCGGCCAGATGGCCGGGGCGGCGGACCTCGCCGCCGCCTGCCCGCGCGTGACCTTCATCCTGCAGCACGCCGGCATGCTGGAGGATCGGTCGGACCAAGGCCACGCGGACTGGCGCGCGGCGATGCGCGATCTGGCCGCTTGCCCCAACGTGGTGTCGAAGCTTTCGGGCCTCGGCACCTTCATCCACCGCAACGACGCCGCGCATATCGGCTGGGTGATCGGCGAGACCGTGGGCATCTTCGGCGCCGAGCGTTGCCTGTTCGGGTCCAACTTCCCGATCGAGAAGCTGTGGACCGACTATCCCGCGCTGGTCGACGCCTTCCGGCAGGGCGCGGGCGGCCTGTCCGAGGGGGAGCGGCGGGCGATTTTCCACGACACGGCGCGGCGCATCTACCGGATCTGAAGGAGGGACAGGATGGGGCTGGAAATCAAGGTTCTCGATTACGGCGACATCGAGCTGGAATCGAGCTTTCTGGTGCTGGGCCGCGACTGCGGCCGCACCCGGCGCGTGCCGACCTATGGCTTCCTGATCCTCGGCGGGTCCGACCCGGTGCTGGTCGATACCGGCTTCCGCGACAATGCGATCATGGAATCCTTGGGCATGCGGGGGCTGCAATACCATGAGAACATGATCGAACAGCAGCTGCACCGCCACGGCCTGCGCCCCGGCGACATCCGCTACATCTGCCACACCCATCTGCACATCGACCACGCGGGCAAGGACGACCATTTCCCGATGAACACCACCGTCGTGGTGAACCGGAGAGAGATGGAATGTTCCGTTTCCGGCCTGATGCACCCGCAATATCCGAAACCCGATGTGATGCATCTGGTCGAACGGATGCACACCAAGGGCGCGCTGAGGTTCGAGGATCTGGAACTGTCCGGCCCGGTCGAACTGATCCCCGGCGTGGTGATGGAGGCCGCGAATGCCCATACCGAGGGGTCGATGAACATTCATGTCGAGACCGACGAGGGGCTGGCCACGATCTGCGGCGACGTGATCTACGACATCCAGGACCAGATCGTGGATCCGTTCCGCGTGTCCTTTGCCGACGAGGTGCAGGTGACCGGCAACCATGCGGGGTCCAAGCGGGGCGAGAAGGCGGCGATCAAGAAGCTGCTGAACTCCTCGCGCTTCCTGCTGCCGGTGCATGACAAGCCCGCCAAGGTGGAGCGCGGGCGGGTCGTCGGACGGCTGGACATGGCGGTGCCCGGCCCGGTGGTGCACAGCGTCGCGCCGCGCAACTGGTTCCCGGTGTGACGCCATGGCCCATGACGCGCTGCACCCCGAATTCCGCCGCCTGATCGACGAGGCCGCGCCCGTCCGCCGGATCGGCACGGGCTTTGATTTCACCGAGGGGCCGCTCTGGCACCCGGTCGAACAGCACCTGCTGTTTTCCGACATGCCCGGCGACGTGCGCCGGAAATGGGACGGCACCCAGGTCACCGAGGTGATGCGCCCGTCGAACAAGGGCAACGGCATGACCTATGATGCCGAGCTGAACCTGATCGTCTGCGAACATTCCACCAGCTCCGTCGCCCGCTTCCGCCCGGGCGGCGCGCGAGAGGTGCTGTGCAGCCATTTCGAGGGGCGGGAACTGAACAGCCCCAACGACACCTGCGTCAGCGCGGACGGCAGCATCTGGTTCACCGACCCCTGGTATGGCCGGATGCCCGGCTTCGGCGTCGAACGCCCGCGCGACCTCGGCTGGCAGGGCGTGTTCCGCCTGCCCCCCGGCCACCGCCCCGGCGACGAGCCGCAGCTTGTGGTGGACCGCTACCTGTTCACCCAGCCGAACGGCCTCTGCTTCTGCCCCGATGAATCGAAGCTCTACGTCAACGACACCGAACAGGCCAATATCCGCGTCTTTGACCACCGCGACGGAAAGCTGACGAACGGCCGGGTCTTTGCCAGCGGCATCCGCGACAGCCTGGCCCCCGGCGTGCCCGACGGGATGAAATGCGACGAGGGGGGCAACATCTGGGTCACCGCGCCCGGCGGCCTCTGGGTCTACGCCCCCGACGGCCGGCATATCGGCCGGGTCGAGGTGCCGGAACTGGTGGCGAACCTGCATTGGGGCGGCGCCGACTGGCGCACGCTCTACCTCTGCGCCAGCACATCCGTCTATGCCGTGGACACCCGCATCGGCCCGCGGAGGGAGCCGTTCATGGCCGCCCGCGGACCCGCGCGCCCCGCCGCGGCGTCGGGCGACGGCGATCTGCAGATCGATGCCTCCCGCGCGGCGCTGATCATCCAGGACATGCAGAACGACGTGGTGATGGAGGGCGGCGCCTTCGCCTCCTCCGGCAGCCCCCAGCACTGCCGCGACCAGAACGCCATCGCCAACATCCGCCGCCTGGCCGACCGCTGCCGCGCCCTTGGCGTGCCGGTGATCCATGTCCATTACCTCGTCCACCCCGGCGCGCCGGGCATGACCCTGAACGCGCCGCTGTTCGAGGGGCTGCTGGACGCCAACGCGCTGGTGCGCGGCACATGGGGGGCCGAGGCCGTGCCGGGGCTGGAGCCGCAGCCGGGCGACCATGTGGTGGAAAAGATGCGGATGAGCGCGTGGGAGGGCACCTCGCTGGAAACCATCCTGCGGGCAGAGGGTCGCGACCTCATCATCGAGACCGGCGCCTGGACCAACATGTCGATTGAACACACCGCCCGCACCGGCGCCGACAAGGGCTATGTCATGGTGATCCCGCAGGATGCCTGTTCCACCATGAACGCCGACTGGCACCGCGCCAGCATCGACTATGCGATGCAGAACGTGGCGCTGGTGACCGGGACGGATGCGGTCATCGCGGCGCTGGGCTAGGGCCGGTGTGGCGCGCGCTCGCCCTGATGCTCGCCCTCGCCGCCCCCGCGGCGGCAGAGGTGCAGGTCTTCGGTTTCGAGGCGCGGCTCACCTTCGACCCCGCCCGCGCCGTCGGCCCGCCGGGGGGCACGCTGGGCGGGCTGATGGCGGAACTCGCCGGCGCCTCGGCCCGCGACGGCACGGTGACCCTGTCGGGCAGCATGACCCAGAATCGCGCCGCGCCGCTGTTCGGTCAGGGGGCGGGCTCGGCCGGCTATGCCAATGCGGTGGTCGCTGCGGAACTGCGGATCGGCGGCCTGACGCTGGTGTTCGACCCCGCGCTGACCCATGCCAACGCCGCCAGCAGCAAGATCGGCTACACCAGCCGGCCCGACATGGGCTTCTGTTCGATCGTGGAGCATTGCCGGATCACCGGCCTGCCCTTCGTGCCCACCGGCAACACGATCCACATCCTGCACGGCGCGCCCTATCTGATCGCCTATGAAAGCGGTCTGACGGGGATGGAACCCAGCGACGCGGTCGCCTTCGGCGTCGGCCGCACCGCCGCGCAGGGCGAATTCGCGCCGATGATCCAGACCCAAGGCTACGGCATCGTCGGGGTGGACGGGCTGATCGCCGGGGTGGTCGGCACGCCCCATGCGATGCTGGGCAGCCTGGCGCTGCCGGATCTGCGCCGCCTGATCGGCACGCCGCATATCCGCCGCACCGATATCTGGCTGTTTCTGGAGGGCGACCAGCTTCCCGCCGACCTGCGGCTGGAGGGGGTGCTGGAGCGGATCGAGATCGCGCCCTGACCGCCCGCCCTACTCCACCCCGCCCCGCGACAGCCGTTTCGCCTGCCTTGCCACCTGCGCCTCGCGGGTCAGCGCGGCCATGCGGAAGAAGCCGTGGACCATCTTGGAATAGGGCATCAGCAGGAAGAACGCGAGCACCGCACCCAGATGCAGCGCCAGCAGCATGGGCACCCAGCCGGTCCCGGTGGCGGCGTAGAGCACCAGCCCGGTCAGGCTGACGAAGAACAGCAGCGCCACGAATCCCATCTCGCCGCCCCAGACCCGCCGCGCCCCAAGCGCCGGATCGGCCTTCAGCTTCAGCCAGATCAGCCAGCCGGTGCCCGCGCACAGCAGCAATCCCCCCGGTATCCCCAGCAGCTTCGGCAGGCTGAAGAGGCCGTATGGCGCCTCCATGCCAAATCCGTAATGCATCACCGTGCCCGCGCTGGTCGCCGCGAAACACAGCAGGAACCCGTAGAGCGTCGCCTGATGCGCCTGCCGCCGGGCGTCGGAGAACCGGTCCTCCACCTCGAAATTGCAGCCCTGCCCCTGCCCGCCGTCCAGGTTCTTCATCCGCCCGGCCGACCTCACCGCCGCGTGCAGATCGGCCAGCGTCACCCGCCCGCCGTTCACCGTCCGCCAGTAGTCGCGCAGCCCCAGCCCGATCACCGCCAGCGGCGCCAGAAAGGCGGGCGTGAAGATCGCCACCATCGCCGCATGGCTCAGATAGGCATAGAACCCCTCGCCCGACTCCGGCCGCAGCGCCGCCAGCGCCAGAAACAGCAGCGCCAGCCCGGCGACCAGCGCACCCGCCAGCGCCACGCCGCTTTCGGAGAACAGCCGCACCATCCCGGCCGGGCGGATATGGGTCTGCCAGCTGTCCTGCCGCACCTCGGCCAGCACCGCCGGCAGGTTCAGCGCGAACTCATGCGGCGGCACATACTGGCAGGCGTAATAGCAGCCCCGGCAGTTGTGGCACAGGTTGGCAAGCTGCGTGATGTCGCCATGGCTGAAGGCCCGTTGCCGGTTGATCGCGGGAAAGACGGCGCAATAGCCCTCGCAATAGCGGCAGGCGTTGCAGATCTCGATCTGCCGCCGCGCCTCGCGGATCGTGTCGAGCGACGTGTCGGGCGATGTGTCAAACATGGGCAGCAGCCCCCCTTCCCGCGATGCGGCCGAAAACCGTGCCGATGGTCATGCCGAACCCGGCCAGATAGCCCTGGCCGAGGATCGAGCCCGCCATGATCTCCCCCGCCGCCCAGACATTGGCCAGCGGCCCGGCGGCGGTATGCACCCGCGCCGCCGCGTCCACCTTCAGCCCCAGATAGGTGAAGGTCACGCCGGGTCGCAGCGCGTAGCCATAGAAGGGCGGGGTATCGATCGGCCGCGCCCAGTTGGTCTTGGGCGGCTCCAGCCCCTCGGTCGCCACGCCGTCCAGTTCGGTCGGGTGGAAGGTGCCGGGGCGGCAGGCGGCGTTGAACGCTTCCACCGTTTCCTTCAGCTTCGCACCCGAAATCCCCAGCGCCTGCCCCAGCCCCTCCACCGTGTCGGCCTTCACCGGCGGAAAGACCGAGGGCATGAACAGATCGAGGCTTTTCGCGTCGATCACCGCATAGCCCACCTGATCGGGCTGCGCGGCCACCAGCCGGCCCCAGATCGCATAGCGTTTCGGCCAGACATCCTGCCCCTCGTCATAGAACCGCTCGCCGTCGCGGTTCACGACGATGGAAAACGGCACGCAATCCAGCCGCGTGACGATGCCGCCGTCGTATTTCGGCGCGCGCCCGTCGATGGCCACCGCGTGGCACTGCGTCGGGTCACCCACGCTTTCCGCGCCCTGATCCAGCATGTCGCGCAGCACCACGCCGCGATTGTAGGGCGTGCCCCGGATCAGGAAATTCGCCGCCGCCGGCCCCCAGGCCCGCGTCAGCCAGTCCAGATCCGCCTGAAACCCGCCCGAGGCCAGGACGACTGCCCGCCCCTCGATCCGGTGCGTCTGCCCGGCGATCCGCGCCTCCAGATGGGTGAAATGCTCGCCCTCGATCCCCACATGCGTCACCTCGGCCTCATAGGCCACCGTCACGCCCAGATCCTCGGCCGTGGCGTAATAGGCATTCACCAGCGCCTTGCCGCCGCCGAGGAAAAAGGCGTTGGTGCGGCTGAGCGACAGCGTGCCGGACAGCGAGGGCTGAAACCGCACCCCGTTCTCCTTCATCCACGGCAGGCAGGCTTCGCTTTCACGGATCGCCATGCGCGCCAGCCCCTCGTCGGTCTTGCCGCCGGTCACCAGCATCAGGTCGTCGAAATATTCCTCCTCGCCATAGCTGTCGGTCAGCGGGTCCATCGGGCCGGCATGCATGCAGCGGAAGTTGCGGGTGTGGCGCGAATTGCCGCCGCGATAGACCTTTGGCGCGGCCTCAAGAATCAGCACCCGCCGCCCCGCCCGCGCGGCGGTGATCGCGGCGCACAGCGCGGCATTGCCGCCGCCCACCACGACCACATCCCAGGGGCCGGTCAGATCGGTCTTGGCCATTCCTCAGACCTCGACCGCCGCGTCGGTGTCGTCCTGCACCCCGGCATCGCGCAACTGCCGCAGCCGCATCAGCTGCGCCATTTCGATATGGCTGCGCATCGCCAGTTCCGCCTCGTCCATGTCGCGCGCGGCCAGCGCCTTCAGGATGCGCCCGTGCTCCAGCAGCGCCTGTTCGGCGCGGTCGGGATTCGCCAGCGTGCTGGGGCCAAGGATCAGCAGCGTGCGCTGCAGCGTCGCCATCGCGCGCGACAGGAAGCGGTTGCGCGCCGCGTTCAGCAGCGTGGCGTGGAACTGCCGGTTCAGCCGCCCGGTGCGTTCGGGGTCGTCCACCGCCCCCGCCATCTCCAGGTTCAGCGCCTTCAGCTCGGCCAGTTCCACCTCCGACGCGCCCCGCGCCGCCATCCGCGCCGCCGTGCCCTCCAGCACCGACCGCATCTCGTACAGCTCCATCACCTCGGCATGGTCCAGCCGGCGCAGCGCCGCGCCGCTGCGCGCCTCGTGCACCACCAGCCCCTCGCCCTCCAGCCGCCGGATCGCCTCGCGGACGGGGGTGCGGCTGATCCCCAGCCGGGCGGCGAGGTCTGCCTCGCGCAGGCGCGCGCCGGGGGGCAGGCGGCCGGTCCGGATCTCGTCCAGCAGGCGGTCATAGGGGCTGCGGCCCTGCGGCGGCGTCACCCCTGCCGGGTCCTCGGCGGGCGGTTCCAGCGGGTCGAATGCAGTGTCGGTCATGGCGCGTTCCTGCGGCGATTTCGGGCGGATTGTATCCAAGCGTATACACGCGGATCCCATTGGATACAAGATTCGGGTTGCAAATTGTATCCAAGCGTATACAAGCGTATACCAGCGGATACAATCCGAGCCACCGAAAGCCGGGCATCCCATGGCCATCTTCACCCTTCGACGCGCCCTTACGCTGGCGATTGCCGCGGCCGGAACCGCGGCCTTCTGGGCCGCGGATCTGCCGCTGCCGTTCCTGTTCGGGCCGATGGCCTTCTGCCTGATCGCGGCGCTGGCCGGGGTGCGGCTGCAGGGGATGGGGCAGGTCAGCGTCGGCGCGCGGACCATTCTGGGCGTGGCCGTCGGCGCCTCGATCACGCCAGAGGTTGTGGCGCAGCTTCCCAGCATGGCGGCGTCGGTCGCGCTGATACCGCTATATATTGTGATGATCGGGCTGATCGGGGTGCCGTTCTTTCAGCGCGTCTGCGGCTTCGACCGGGTGACGGCCTTCTACGCCGCGATGCCGGGGGGGCTGCAGGACATGATCCTGTTCGGCAAGGAGGCCGGCGGCGACGTGCGCGCCCTGTCGCTGATCCATGCCACGCGGGTGCTGATCATCGTCACCATCGCGCCGATCATCCTGACCGGATTCTACGGCGTCGAACTGACCGCCCCCATCGGCGCCCCGGCGCTGGACGTGCCGATCCGCGAGCTTCTCCTGATGATCGCCGTCGCCCTGATCGGCTGGAAGGGGGGCGAACGGATCGGCCTCTTCGGCGCCGCCATCCTCGGCCCCCTGATCCTCGCCGCCGTGCTGTCGCTGACCGATCTGCTGCACTACCGCCCGCCGGCCGAGGCGATTCTGGCGGCGCAGTATTTCATCGGCATCGGAATCGGCGTGCATTACGTGGGCGTCACCTGGCGCGAGTTGCAGAAGGACGTGGCCGCCGGCGTGGCCTTTGCGGTGGTTCTGGCGATCCTGGCCACCGGGTTCACCGTGGTCGTCACGATGGCGGGGCTGGCCAACCCGGTGGAGGCGTTCCTGGCCTTCGCCCCCGGCGGGCAGGCGGAAATGACCGTGCTGGCCATCGTGGTCGGGGCCGATCTGGGCTTCGTGGTGGTGCATCATCTGGCGCGGATCGTGCTGGTCATCACCGGGGCGCCCATCGTGGCGCGGATGGGGGGGCGACGATGAAGATAGCGGTTCTGGACGATTACGCGGGCCGGGCGCTCGATCTGGCCGACTGGTCGGGGCTGGACGTGACGGTGTTCCGCGACACCATCACCGGCCCGGCGCTGGTGGACCGGCTGGCCCCGTTTCAGGTGGTCTGCGTGATGCGCGAACGCACGCCGCTGCCGGCGGATGTGATCGACACCCTGCCGAACCTGCGCCTGATCGTGACCACCGGCCCGCGCAACCTGTCCATCGACGTGGACGCCGCACAGGCGCGCGGCATCACCGTCTACGGCACGCAATCGCGCAAGACCACCACGTCGGAACTGGCGATGCTGCTGATCCTGGCCCTGAACCGCCGCCTGCTGCCAGAGGTCGAAAGCCTGACGGCGGGCGGCTGGCAGGCCGGGCTGGGCCGCGATCTGGCCGGGCTGACGCTGGGGCTGGTGGGCTTGGGCAATATCGGCGCGCAGATGGCGGCGCTGGGCTGCGCCTTCGGGATGGAGGTGGCCGCGTGGTCGGCGAACCTGACCGACAGCCGCTGCGAGGAGGTCGGCGCACGGCGCTGCGAAACGCTGGAGGATCTGATGGCCGCGTCCGACGCGGTGTCGGTGCATCTGGTGCTGTCGGATCGCTCGCGCGGGCTGATCGGGGCGGATGCCTTTGCGGCGATGCGGCCCGGCGCGGTGTTCGTCAACACCTCTCGCGCGCCCATCGTGGATACCGCCGCCCTGATCGCGGGGCTGGAGGAGGGGCGCCCGGCGATGGCGGGGCTGGACGTGTTCGATACCGAGCCGCTGCCCGCCGACGATCCGCTGATGCAGGCAGCGGCGCGGCTTGGCGGCCGGCTGCTGCTGACGCCGCATCTGGGCTACACCACCGAGGCGACGTTCCGCCTGTTCTACACCCAGACGGTGGAGGCGGTGCGGGCGTGGATGGATGGCACGCCGGTGCGGGTGATTTCGGGGTAGGGACATCTCGTAGACGGGGGCGCGACCGACCGAGGTGGGCGCGGCCCTCTCCATACGCCGGGTCTCGATACCGCCACCCCCTTCCCCCCGCCCGCGCCGCGGCCTAACCTCTCCCCGCAGCAGGGGACCGCAATGACCGAGACCGACCACGTCACCACCCATCAGGCCGAGGATGACGCCCGCAACGAGGCCATCCTGATCCACGTCAACGGCGCCCTGAAACCGCGGGCCGAGGCGCTGGTCTCGGTCTACGATTCCGGCTTCATGCTGGGCGACGGCGTGTGGGAGGGGCTGCGGCTCTACAACACCCGCTGGGCCTTTCTGGACGAACACATCGCCCGGCTGTTCGAGGCGGCCAAGGCCATCGATCTGGATATCGGCCGCACCCCCGATCAGGTGGCGCAGGCGCTGGAGGAAACCCGCGCCGCGAACGGCATGGAAACCGACGCCCATGCCCGGCTGATGGTCACGCGCGGGGTGAAGCATCGCCCGTTCCAGCACCCCTCGCTGTCCCGCTCCGGCCCCAGCTTCGTCATCATCATGGAACACTCGCGCCCGAAAATCCCGCGCCCGATCCGGCTGGCCACGGTGCCGCATCTGCGCGGCCTGCCGATGACGCAGGATCCAAAGCTCAATTCCCATTCCAAGCTGAACTGCATCCTCGCCTGCATCGCCGCCGAAAAGGCCGGTGCCGACGAGGCGCTGATGCTGGATGTCCATGGCTTCGTGAACACCACCAACGCCTGCAACTTCTTCATCGTGCGGCGGGGCGAAGTGTGGACCAGCACCGGCGACTACTGCATGAACGGGATCACGCGCCAGAAGGTCATAGACCTCTGCCGCCAGAACGGCATCCCGGTGTACGAGCGGAACTTTTCGCTGGTGGATACCTACGGCGCCGACGAGGCCTTCCTGACCGGCACCTTCGGCGCCCAGACCCCGGTCGGCAGCATCGACGGGCGGCAGATCGGCACCGGGCAGATGGGGCCGGTGACGGCGCGGCTGCGTGACCTCTACAAGCGGTTGGTGGGCGCATGAACATCGCCATGTGGTCCGGCCCGCGGAACCTGTCCACCGCGATGATGTATGCCTTCGCCGCCCGCGGCGATTGCGCCGTGTGGGATGAGCCGTTCTATGCCGCCTATCTGCGGGCGACGGGCCTGGACCACCCGATGCGCGACGCGATCCTGACGGCGCATGAGGGCGATGCCGACCGCGTGGCGGCGGCCTGCGCCGCACCCGCGCCCCGTGGGCAGCCGCATTTCTACCAGAAGCACATGGCCCAGCACATGGTGGCGGGCATGCCGCTCGACTGGGCCGATCATGTCGCCAATGTCTTCCTGATCCGCCACCCGGCCCGCGTGGTGGCCAGCTACGCCAAGAAGCGTGAGGGGCCGACCGAGGTTGACCTCGGCTTTCGCCGTCAGGCAGAGCTGTTCGACCGGATGGCCGACCGGCAGGGCCGGGCGCCGGTGGTGATCGACAGCACCGACATCCGCGCCGACCCGGCGGGGATGCTGGACAGGCTGTGCGCGGCGCTGGGCCTGCCGTTCAGCGACCGGATGCTGCACTGGCCCGCCGGGCCGAAACCCGATGACGGCGCCTGGGCACCGCACTGGTACGGCGCCGTCCACCGCTCAACGGGGTTCGAGGGCGCCGAGGGGCCGCTGCCCGACCTGCCCCCCGCCTATGCCGATCTGGCCGCCGCCTGCCTGCCGCATTACGAGGCGCTGCGCGCCCGCGCGCTGGGTTGACCCGGCAGCAAAAGGGGCGCCGTCTGGCGCCCCGAACGGTTAAGTGCAGGTTAACAGAAAATGCGAAATCGAGCGATTTCAGTCAGTTGAGTTTTTGTGCACGCGTGCACATCACCCCTTCACCCGCGCGTTCCGCATCGCGATCAGCTTCAGCCGCAGCGCGTTCAGCCGGATGAACCCGGCCGCATCCTTCTGGTCATAGGCGCCGGCATCATCCTCGAACGTCACATGCGCCTCGGAATAGAGGCTGTGGTCCGACCACCGCGCCACCGTCCGGGCAGAGCCCTTGTAAAGCTTCACCCGCACCGTGCCGGTCACATGCTCCTGGCTCTTGTCGATGGCCGCCTGCAGCATCTCCCGCTCCGGGCTGAACCAGAAGCCGTTGTAGATCAGCTCCGCATAGCGCGGCATCAGGCTGTCCTTCAGATGCCCCGCGCCGGCATCCAGCGTGATCTGCTCGATCCCGCGATGCGCCTCCAGCAGGATTGTCCCGCCGGGCGTTTCATAAAGCCCGCGCGATTTCATCCCGACAAAGCGGTTTTCGACGAAATCCAGCAGGCCGATCCCGTGGCGCGCGCCGTAGTCGTTCAGCCGCGCAAGGATCGTGGCGGGGCTCAGCGCCTCGCCGTTGATCGAGACGGCATCGCCCCTCTCGAACCCGATCTCGATCATCTCGGGCGTGTCCGGCGCATCCTCGACCGCGACGATGCGGCTGGCGACATATTCGGGCGCCTCGACGCCCGGATCTTCCAG
>JBJHCH010000012.1:0-46726 GCA_050485905.1 Paracoccaceae bacterium
CGGCAGGAAGTGAAATAATCGCCATCAGCCGTAACAAACGGCGGGCAGGCGGCAAATCAGCCGGCGGATCAACCGCCGTGAGAGGGGCAAGATGCAGGGCACGCGGCAGACTTCCGCGCAAGTTCTGGCCGAACCGGCCGCGACACCGCGCGACCGGATCGACCGGCTGGTGGGCCAGCACGCGCAAAAGCTGTCGGAACGGCTGATGGCCCACCGCGCGCAGCTGTTCCCGCCCGACGCGCGGAAGGAATTGCGCCGCTTCACTAGCGGAGAGGTGGCCGACCTGCTGGGCGTGAAGGACGCCTACCTCAGGAAACTCAGCCTCGAAGGCCGCGGCCCCCAGCCCGCCACCGGGCCGGGCGGCCGCCGCCTCTACACTTCCGCCGACATCATGGACCTGCGCCGGTTGCTGGAGGCTGGCACGAAATCCCCCGGCACCTACCTGCGCGGCCGCCGTGCGGGCGACCACCTTCAGGTCATCACCGTCATCAACTTCAAGGGCGGGTCGGGCAAGACGACCACCTCGGCCCATCTGGCGCAGAAATGCGCGCTGGACGGCTACCGCGTGCTGGCCATCGACCTCGACCCGCAGGCCTCGCTCTCCGCCCTCCACGGCTTCCAGCCGGAGTTTGACCTCTTGGACGGCGGCACGCTCTATGACGCCATCCGCTACGACGACCCCCTGCCGCTGTCGGCGATCATCCAGAAGACCTATTTCACCAACCTCGACCTGATCCCCGGCAACCTGGATCTGATGGAGTTCGAACACGAAACCCCCCGCGCCCTGATCGAACGCGGCGGCAACCTGTTCTTCACTCGCATCTCCGACGCGCTGGCGGCGGTGGAGGCCGACTATGACGTCGTCATCATCGACTGCCCGCCGCAGCTCGGCTTCCTCACCATGTCGGCGCTTTCCGCCGCCACGGCGGTCCTCGTCACCGTCCATCCCCAGATGCTCGACGTGATGTCGATGTGCCAGTTCCTGCTGATGACCTCGAACCTGCTGGGCGTGGTGGCAGAGGCCGGGGGCGACATGTCCTATGACTGGCTGCGCTATGTCGTCACCCGCTATGAACCCGGCGATGGGCCGCAGAACCAGATGGTCAGCTTCATGCGCGCGCTCTTCGGCGACCATGTGCTGAACCATACCGTGTTGAAATCGACGGCCATTTCCGACGCCGGCATCACCAAGCAGACCCTCTACGAGGTGGAGAAATCCGCCTTCACCCGCTCCACCTACGAACGCGCGATGGAAAGCCTGAACGCGGTCAACGGAGAGATCGAGGGCCTGATCCAGCAGGCATGGGGGCGCTGATGGCACGCAAGGATCTTCTGAAGGGCCTGATGGGCGACCCCCCTGCCCCACCGAAAACGGACGCGCAACCAGATACCCAGCCCGATGCCCGGCCCGCACCGGCCCCCGACGACACCGGCGCGATGGACCCGGCCCGCCCCCGCATGACCAAGGGTGCGATCGGCGCGGTCTCCCGCTCCATCGCCGATCTGAAAAGCCGCTCTGTCATCGAGATCGACCCCCACATGATCCACGCCGGCGGCGTGCAGGATCGCCTGACCTCCGACCCGGCCGAGGATGCGGAACTTGCCCGCTCCATCGCCGAATACGGCCAGCAGGTGCCGGTTCTGGTCCGTCCCCACCCGGACCGCGAGGGGCGCTACCAGATCGTCTATGGCCGCCGCCGGGTGCTGGCGATGCGCGACCTCGGCCAGCCGGTCAAGGCGCTGGTCCGTGACCTCGACGACCGCGAACTGGTGCTGGCCCAGGGCCAGGAAAACACCGCGCGGCGGGATCTCTCCTTCATCGAAAAGGCCAATTTCGCCCGCCAGATGGTCGCGGCGGGATATGAGCGAAAACATATCTGCGACGCAATTTCGGTAGATAAAACAATGCTTTCGCGGATGATGGCGGTGGTAGAGCGCATCCCCGTGGAGGTGATCGAGGGGATCGGCGCCGCCTCCGGCGTGGGCCGCGACCGCTGGCTGACACTGGCGGATCTGATCGAGGCGAACCCCGGCGCCGACGAGGAGGAGATGCTGATGATGATCGGCGCCACGGCTGCGAACGACACCTCCGACGCGCGGTTCCAGGCGCTGCACGACTATCTGGCGGGCCTGGGAAAGCGCAGGCCGGCAGAGGATCTCTATGCGGATGAGTCCTCGGAACCGGGCCGCCCGCTGCACGGCAACAAGGGCCAGCCGCTGGGCCGCGTCGAATACAGCCCCCGCACCGTCACGCTGAAGCTGACACGGCGGGGCCTGCGCGGCTTTGACGACTGGCTGGTCGAGAACATGGCAGAGATTCACCGCGATTTCCTGAAGGAGGGCGGCGAATAGACCCCGAACGGGGCGATACAGGCAACAACCAAAGGAGGCACGACAGGACAGAACGAAAAGACCCCCCAGGACATGACATCCCGAAGGGCCCATTTCTCGATCTAGCAGTCAGAGAATAGCCCCCCGGAGTCCCCTCTGTCAACGACCGCTTTGCGGGCGTGGGGTGAAGTTTTGTCTCGTGAAACGCGATGCAACAGATTTCCCTGACCCCGTTCGGGCGTCAGCCGGTGACGGCTGGCCTGCTGGCGGCACAGGCCCGGGCCGCCGCGCCCGCCCCCCTGCCCCATGTGGACAAGTGGACGCTCTTCAACGACCTGCGGCTGGCCCGCAGCCGATTCGGCCTAAGCGACCGTGAACTGGGCGTACTCTACGCGCTCCTCACCTTCCACCCCGGCCGGGAACTGGCGGACGGTGAGCCGCTGATCGTCTTCCCCTCCAACGCCGCCCTGGGCGACCGGGCGCATGGCATGTCGGAAAGCACGCTCCGCCGCCACCTCGGCGCGCTGGTCCGCGCCGGCATGATCCTGCGCCACGACAGCCCCAACGGCAAACGCTACGCCGCCCGCGACCGCAGCGGCGCGGTGACGCGCGCCTTCGGCTTCGACCTCCGCCCCCTCCTCGTCCGCGCCGAGGAGATCGCGAAGGC
This sequence comes from Paracoccaceae bacterium, assembly GCA_050485905.1. GTDB lineage: Bacteria > Pseudomonadota > Alphaproteobacteria > Rhodobacterales > Rhodobacteraceae > JAWLCA01. The sequence continues at coordinate 2,999 of JBJHCH010000012.1, forward strand.
CGCCGAGGCCGAGGCCCAGGCCACCGAGACCCTGCGCCGCGCGAGAGAGGCCGTGGTGCTGCGCCTCCGCGACGCCACCAAGCTCGCCGACTACGGCCACGACGCCGGCCTGCCCGGCGACTGGCAGGGCATCACCGACCGCCTGGCCGGTATCCGCCGCGCCCTCCGCCGCCGGATGGACCTGTCGGACGTGGCCGCGCTCGATGCCTCGCTTGTGGATATCATGGTGGATCTGCGGGGATATGTGGCGGGTGACGACGCGATCGAGTCAGAAGATCTGCACGGCAATGACAGCGAGAATGAGCGGCACCATTCTATTTCAAAACCAGACTCCATCGATCTTGAACCTTGCCCAGAAAGGGGCAGGGCGCAGCGTGGCGAAGCCCCCGAACCGGCAGCACAGGAGGAACCGCCGATCCCGCTGATGCTGGTGCTGAAGGCCTGTCCCGACATCGAACCCTATGCCCCGGACGGGATCCGAACCTGGCGCGACCTGATCGCCGTCGCCTCTCGCCTGCGCGGCATGATGGGCATCAGCGCCCATGCCTGGGCCGAGGCGCAGGCCGACATGGGGCCGGCGGTGGCAGCGGTGGCCGTGGCGGCGATCCTGCAGCGGGTCGATGCGATCCGGAACCCCGGTGGCTACCTGCGCGCGCTCAGCGCCAAGGCGGCGGCGGGCAGCTTCTCACCCGGCCCGATGATCATGGCCCTGCTGAATACCGAGGGGTCACGGGCGGCGTGAGCGAAAAGTTGACAGCCGTCAACTTTCGGCCAGTTCGCGGGTCGTCAGAAAAAGTTGCGGGGTCGAATCGGGCAAAAGTTGACGGCTGTCAACTTTTCGGTCCGGGGCTACTCCAGCAGGTCGGTGGCCGGGTTATCCTCGATCTCGACATCCGCATAATACCTCTGCGCCTGGATGACCGACCGGTGCAGCGACAGCTGCATCGCCGCCGCGATGGGCGCGCCGTCCAGCGCCGCCTGGGTCAGGAAGCCGGCGCGCAACCCGTGTGGGCTGGCATAGTCCACCGGCAGGCCGGCCTCGGTCAGCCGGTGGCGCAGGATGACGCGCAGCGCGTCAGGCGACAGGCGGCGGGGCAGGGGGCGGTCGGACTTGCTGACCGGGCGGAACAGGGGGCCGTCGGTGATGCGCGCCGCCTTGATCCAGTCCATTGTCGCCCGCGCGGCGCGGCCCTTCAGCGGCAGGCGGGGGGCGTCGTCGCGCCGGGTGGTCTTGGTTTCCAGCAGGCGGATCCACAGAAGGCCCTTGTCGGCGAAATCCTCGGTCCCGATGTCGTCGCGATGCAGCGCCGCCACCTCTGACCGCCGCCGTCCGCCGCTGGCGAAGGCCAGCATCAGGATTGCCCGGTCGCGGATGCCGCGGAGCGTCAGGTCGCAGGTGTCCAACAGCTTCTCCAGCACCTCGCGCGTGATCGGCCTTGCGGATTTCGGCACGCGGGGCCGGGCGGCGGCGCGGCGGGCCTTTTGCCGTGCGGCGGCGACCAGTGGCGCGTCGAAGGGTGAGGGCAGGTTGCGCATCCGGTGAAAGGCGCGCCAGGACGCGATGCGGCGGTCCAGCGTGGCCGGGGCTGGGCAGGCGAGGGAGCGGCGGAGGCCGAGGTCGATCAGCTCCGTCGCCGCGCGATGGGCAGGGGTGCCGTCGCGGACCGTCAGATCGGCGGAGTGGTCGAGGACGAAGCGGAGCGCCACCCGCTCCTCCTCGGGCCACACCAGCGGCCTTTCAAACGCGGCGGCCTTCCACGCGGCGATGTAGGCGAGGTCGCGTTCCCAGGCGCGGAGCGTGTTCTCCGGTGTGCCGCGGCGGTAAAGCTCGGTCAGCGTCGCCTCATCCTCGGCGGACAGGATTGCGCTGCGGGCGGGGTCTTGTGGAATCTGCTTCATCAGACTAGATTGTAAACCAGTTGGTTGGAGGGGATCATGGCGGACGGACATACACGAGAGGTCGGCGCCTTCGAGGCAAAGACCCATCTGTCGGAACTGCTGGCGGCGGTGGAGGCCGGCGAGAGGGTGACGATCACCCGGCGCGGCAAGCCCGTGGCGCGGCTGGTGCCCATCGAGGATGACGTGATGGCGCAGCGGGCCGAGGCGTTGGAGAAACTGCGTGCATTGCGCGAGCAGATCCGCGCACGCGGCGGCGGCTTCACGGTCGAGGAAATCCTGTCGGCACGGGACGAGGGGCGCAAGTGAGCCCACCGCTTGTGCTGGACGCGAGTGCTGCGGCGGCGTCGCTGATGCCGGATGAGCATGGTGGCGATTTCGACGACTGGACGGAACGCCCTGGCGGCCTGATCGCGCCCTGGCTGTTCTGGGCGGAGATCCGCAACATTCTGGTGATGAACGAACGGCGCAGCCGGATCACGCCGACAGAAGCCGATGTGACCGTCGCCGCGCTGGAGAAGCTGCGCATCACCCTCGATACCGCCCCATCCTCGGCCACCGTCATGGATCTCGCCCGCCGCCATCGCCTGACCGTCTATGATGCGCTCTATCTGGAGCTGGCCCAGCGGCGGGGCGGGGCGCTGGCCACGCTGGATGGCGCGCTGGCGGCGGCGGCGCGGGCCGAGGGCATGGCGGTCGTCTAGGCGCATCGGATGCTCCTGCGCGGATTTCGGGTCGAGTCTGCACCGGAACATGCCCTGCACGCAAGCATCGCGATAATGGGATATTATCGAGACTCATGCCGCCTGCCGGAAAACCCTTGTGTGACGCTCATATCCGGCCAAGAATGATCGGCATGAGCGGGAAACCACAGACAGGGCAGGGGGGCGGGGCGCGGGAGCGTGGTCCCTATGACCCCGATCCCGACCGGGACGAGGGCGATCTGTGGTTTCTGCCGGGCGAGGCGCCGGACCCGGCCGACTGGCCGCTGCCAAGGGCCGAGGTCAGCAACGGGCTGGCCGATCCCGGCCCCTGGGCGGCGGCGGAGCGCGCGGCGGGCGCGCGGCTGGCCCAGGTGGCCTATCTTCAGGGCGTGCTGGATGAACGGCTGCGGGCCGGCCCCGCGGGCTGGACCGGGCTGCTGGCGCTGAAGGAGGCCGAGGAAATAAGCTGGTGGGCGGGTGATCGGATCGGCGCGGACCGGCTGGTGCTGTGGGTGGAGATGAGCCTGGGCGGGGTGCAGGAGGATAATGCCGGCCTGCTGCGCGCGGCCTGGGCGTGGCGGCGGCTGGCGAGCGGGCCGGGGCCGGGGGGGCGCGGGCTTGGTGCCTTTCTGGGGCGCGAGGTGCCGGAACTGGCCGCGGCGCTGGCGGCGGCGGCGGGGCTGCATCCGCTGACCCGCGGGGCGCTGGCGTTTCACGCCGGGCGGCTGGGCGGGGCCGAGGGGCCGGCGGGCGAGGTCGAGGCGGCGGTGCTGGCGGCGCGGGTGGCCGCCGGGCCGGGCGCGGGGCAGGGGGGGTCGCCCTTCCTGCCGGTCGGGCTGGCCGGGTTCACCGCCCATCGCGCGGGCGCCGATGCCGGGGAACGGCTGGCGGCCTGGCTGGCATCGGCCGAGCGGGGGCTTTATGCGGCGCTGCGTCATCTGGAGCGGCTGGGCGGCTGGCAGGCTGGGGCGAGCGATGCGCTGGCCGATCTGCAGGGCCGCACGCCGCCGATGCTGGTCGATCTGTTCGCCACGCTGCCGGTGGTGACCGCGCCGCTGGCCGAGGCGAAGACCGGGGCGGGGCGCGCGACGGTGCAGCGCAATCTGGCGCTGATGGAGGCGCGGGGGCTGGTGCGCGAGATGACCGGGCAGGGCCGCTACCGGGTGTGGACGGCAAAGCTGTAATTGGGGGCGTTGCAGGCGCCCGCCGGGGCGGCTATCGCGGATCGCGCAAGCGCACGACCGGGGGCCAGACGCCATGGACCAGACGATCCGCCTCGGCCTGATCGGGGACAATATCGCCGCCTCGCAGGCGCCACGGCTGCACGAGCTGGCGGGGGTGCAGGCGGGCCGCGCGGTGACTTATGACCGGATCGTGCCGCGCGACTGGGGGATGGACCTGCCCGAGGTGCTGGCAGAGGTGGCGCGGCGGGGCTATCGCGGGGTCAACGTCACCTATCCCTACAAGGAGCGGGCGGCGGCGCTGGTGCGGATCGACGACCCGCTGGTGCGTGCCATCGGTGCCGTTAATACGGTGCTGTTCGGGGGGGATGGCCCCAGCGGGTTCAACACCGATCATTCCGGCTTCATGGCCGCCTATCGCCGGGCGCGGGGCGATCTGGCCCCCGGCGCGGTGCTGCTGATCGGCGCGGGCGGGGTGGGCCGGGCGGTGGCCTTTGCGCTTGGCCGGCTGGGGTGCCGGGACTTGCGCATCGCGGATACGGATGCGGGCAAGGCCGAGGTGCTGCTGGCGGCGGTGCAGGCGGCGTTTCCGGGGCTGGCGGCGGTGGCGGGGGCGGATGCCGTGGCGCTGGCCGGGGGCGCGGCGGGGCTGGTCAACTGCACGCCGGTCGGCATGGTGGGGATGGGCGGCACGCCGCTGCCCCGCGCGGCGATGGCCGGGGCGGGCTGGGCCTTCGACGCCATCTATACCCCGCCCGAGACGGAGTTCCTGACCGATGCGCGGGCCGGGGGGCTGGATGCGATCCCCGGATACGAGCTGTTCCTGTTCCAGGGCATCGACGCCTGGGCGCTGTTCACCGGCCTGCCGCTGGACCCCGCGCGGCTGGAAGCGGATCTTTTGCGCGGGCCTTGACCTTCCAGCGGGCGGAAGCCCCATATCCCCCGAACCGGATGCCCGAAGCGGAGGGAGGGGTGCATGGAACTGACGGTGACGGGGATGACCTGCGGCCATTGCGAGGCGGCGGTGCGCCGTGCGGTGCAGGCCGTGGCGCCGCAGGCGGGGGTGACGATCGACCGCGCCGCCGGGTGGGTGGCGATCACCGGCGCAGAGGAGGCAGAAGCCGTCATCCGCGCGATCCGGGCCGAGGGCTACGAGGTCTCGGCCGGGGCGTGACGCCGGGCCGGGGGGATCAGCAGAGGAGCGAAAGAGATGAGAGCGAGAACGACGATCATTGCCGTGGCCGTGGTGGCGGCACTGGGCGCGGGCGGCTGGGCGGCGACGGGCTGGGCCGTGTCGCACGGCGGGCATGAGCATGGCGGGCACGGGGCCGGGCATGGTGCTGGTCATGGCGACCACGGCGCGGTGCCGCAGGATGCCTCTGCGGCGACGCTGGCCTTTATCGCGGCGAATGACGCGATGCATGCGGCGATGGATATCGACTATAGCGGCGATGCCGATGTCGATTTCCTGCGCGGCATGATCCCGCATCATCAGGGCGCCATCGACATGGCGCAGGTGGTGCTGGAGCATGGCAGCGACCCGCAGGTGCGCGCGCTGGCCGAGGAGATCATCGCCGCGCAGGAGGCGGAGATCGAGATGATGCGCGGCTGGCTGGCGGAGCGCGGGGCCGACTGACGCTGACGTGCCATGACGCGGAGGTGATCGACAGCCGCCCGCCCGCGTGTAACGTTCCGGCCAGGACGTCCTAACTGCAACGGGACGAAGCGCGCATGTGGTGCGGGGGTTGCCGGTGGGCAGGTCCGGCCCCTGCCCGAACGAGGCCGGACCGTGAGACGACACCATCTGTTCGCGCTGATCCTGCTGGTGCTGGCCGTGGCGGCGGTGCTGCTGGGCAACCAGTCCATCGACCTAGAGGCGTTGCGCGCGGGGCTGGACCGGATCGGCGCGGCGCGGGACGCGCGGCCGCTGCTGTTTGCGGGGCTGTTCCTTGCGGGCTATGTCGCCGTCACCGCCCTGTCGCTGCCGCTGGCGGTGTGGATGACGCTGGCCGCCGGGGCGCTGTTCGGGTTCTGGTGGGGGCTTCTGATCGTCTCCTTCGCCTCGGCCATCGGGGCGACGCTGGCGTTTCTGGCGGCGCGGTTCTTCCTGCGCGACTGGGTGCGCGCCCGGCTGGGACAGCGCGCAGAGGCCATCGACGCGGGGCTCAGGCGCGACGGGGCGTTCTATCTGTTCACCCTGCGGCTGATCCCGGTGATCCCGTTCTTTGCCGTCAACCTGCTGATGGGGCTGACGCCGATGCCGGCGCTGACCTTCTACATCGTCAGCCAGGTGGGGATGCTGGCGGGCACGGCGGTCTATGTGAATGCCGGCACGCAGCTTGCGGCGCTGGACAGCCTGTCGGGCATCGTCTCGCCGCCGCTTCTGATTTCATTCGCCCTGCTGGGGCTTTTTCCGTGGATTGCGCGCATGGTTCTGAACCTGATCAAACGCCGCCGGGCCTATGCCCGCTGGACCCGGCCCCGGCGGTTCGACCGCAACCTGATCGTGATCGGCGCGGGCGCGGCGGGGCTGGTGTCGGCCTATATCGCCGCCGCGACCAAGGCCGAGGTCACGCTGATCGAGGGGCACAAGATGGGCGGCGACTGCCTGAACTACGGCTGCGTGCCGTCCAAGGCGCTGATCCGCAGCGCGAAGCTGGCCCATCAGATGCGCCATGCCGACCGCTACGGGCTGGCGCCGCAGGAGCCGCAGATCGACTTTGCCGCCGTGCTGGACCGGGTGCATCGGGTGATCGCCACGATCGAACCCCATGACAGCGTGGAACGCTACACCGGGCTGGGCGTCGATGTGGTGCAGGGCCATGCCACGCTGATCGACCCATGGACGGTGGAGATCGCGCTGGCGGATGGCGGAACGCGGCGGCTGACGGGACGGGCCATCGTGCTGGCCACCGGGGCTGCGCCCTTTGTGCCGCCGCTGCCGGGGCTGGAGGATGTGGGCTATCTGACATCGGACACGATGTGGGAGGCGCTGAGGACGCGGGACGCGGCGCCGCGCCGGCTGGTGGTGCTGGGCGGCGGCCCCATCGGCTGCGAGTTGTCGCAGGCTTTCGCGCGGCTGGGATCAAGCGTGACGCAGGTGGAGATGGCGCCGCGGCTGATGCTGCGCGAGGATGCGGATGCGGCGGATGAAGTGCGCGCGGCGCTGGAACACGACGGGGTGCGGGTGCTGACCGGCCACAAGGCGCTGGCCTGCGGCATGGCCGAGGGCGAGAAGTGGATCGAGGTGGAAGCGGCAGGCGAACGGCACCGCATCGGTTTCGACGATCTGATCGTCGCCGTGGGCCGCGCCCCGCGGCTGAAAGGCTACGGGCTGGAGGAGTTGGGCATCACCACCGACCGGGTGATCGAGACGAACGAGTATCTGGAAACGCTCTATCCGAACATCCTTGCAGCGGGAGACGTGGCCGGCCCCTATCAGTTCACCCATACCGCCAGCCATCAGGCGTGGTTCGCAACGGTCAATGCGCTGTTCGGGGATTTCAAGCGGTTCAAGGCCGATTACCGGGTGATCCCCTGGGCCACGTTTACCGACCCCGAGGTGGCGCGGCTGGGCCTGTCCGAGGAGGAGGCGCGCGAGAAGGGTATCGCCCATGAGGTGACGCGCTACGGGCTGGACGGGCTGGACCGCGCGATTGCCGACGGGGCGGCGCGCGGCTTCGTCAAGGTGCTGACCCCGCCGGGCAAGGACCGGATTCTGGGCGTGACCATCGTGGGCGAGCATGCGGGCGACCTGATGGCGGAGTTCGTGCTGGCGATGAAGCACGGGCTGGGGCTGAACAAGATACTGGGAACCATCCACATCTACCCGACGCTGGCCGAGGCCAACAAGTTCGCCGCCGGAAACTGGCGCAAGGCCCATGTGAATCCGCGGCTGCTGGCGCTGGTGGCGCGGTTCCACCGCTGGCGGCGGGGGTAGGGGGCGGTTTGCCGCCCGCGCCGCGGGATGTGGTGTGCTGCGGGGGCAGGGCGGCTTTCCCCGATCAGGATAATTCGCTAGCCTGCCCAGAAGCCGATGAATGGAGCCGATGCCGGATGGCCGAATGGAGATCCCTTGCGCTGAGTGCGCTGCTGATTGCGGCGCCCGCCGCCGCCCCGGCGCAGGACTGGCGGCCGGATCGTGCCTATGTGAGCCTGGGTTCGCATCACGCGGGGCTGGATGCCGCCGACTTTGGCCGCAATCGGTGGAACGAGGTCAACCCCGGCCTGATCCTGGCCTGGGAGGATCGGTTCCTTGGCCTGAACTATGCCGCCGGGGGCTTCGTGAACAGTTTCGGCGACCTGTCGCCGTTCCTCGGCGTGTCGCGCTTCTGGCAGGTCAGCGAGGATCTGTCGGTCGGCCCCTTTGCGGCGCTGTCGGACTACGGGCGGAACAGCAAGTTCTTCGAGACGCGGCTGGGGTCCAGCGGCGTCGTGGTGCTGGGGGGCGTGCAGGCGAATTACCGCAACGTCTTCGTGCAGGTGCAGCCGACCGGGCGGACCGGCGGCGGGGTCGGCGCGGTCCTTGCGGCGGGGCTGACCTTTGGCCTGAGATGAGGGGCAGGCGGCTCAGTCGCCCTGCGCCGCCTCTTCCCGGATCGCGCCGGCCATGCCCTTGGTAAGCATGGCCGACAATGCGGCGGTGACCTCATCCTGCCAGCCTTCGGCCGCGCACAAGGGGGCGGGGACCAGACCCGGCAGGCGGTGCAGCGCCGCCGAGATCGGCACGGCCTCGCGCGGCAGGCCCGACAGAGCGGTGGCGATCTCCGCCTCTCGCGGATCGCGCAGGGCATAGGTGGCGCCGGTGTCGGTCACCCCCAGGGCATAGCGCATCCAGGCGGCGGCGGCGAAGGCGAAGGGCCGCAGCGGCTGTCCGGCACGCAGCGCATCCAGCGCGGGGGCGAAGATCCGCTGCGGCAGCTTCTCGGTCCCGTCCATGGCGATCTGGCGGGTTTCATGGGCGATGGCCGGGTTGGCGAAGCGGCGGGCCAGATCCTCGGCATAGGCAGACAGGTCAATCCCCGGCAGGGCGGGCAGGACGGCCCGTGCGGCGCGCAGGTGCCGCCGCACCAGCGCGGCGAGCGCCGGGTCTTCCATCACCTCGCGCACCAGGCGGTGGCCGGAGAGGAACCCGGCATAGGCCAGCATCGAATGGCTGCCGTTCAGCATGGTCAGCTTCATCCGCTCGTAGGGCGTGACATCGGGCACGAAGAGCGCGCCGCCGGCCTCCCACGCCGGGCGGCCGGTTGGAAAGCGGTCCTCGATCACCCATTGGTGGAAGGGCTCCGTCTCCACCGCCGCCAGGTCGCGGCAGCCGGTCAGGCGTTCCGCCTCGGCCAGCGTCCCGGCGGTCGGGGCGGGGGTGATGCGGTCCACCATCGAGGACGGGAAGGCGACGTTGGCGGCGATCCAGTCGGCGAGGGTGTCGGGGCGGGCACGGGCGAGGCCGATGACACCGTCGCGGAGCAGGGCGCCGTTCTCGGGCAGGTTGTCGCAACTCAGCACGGTAAAGGGCGGCGTGCCGGCAGCCCGGCGTCGGGCCAGCGCGGCGGTGAGCAGGCCCAGCACGCCTGTGGGTGCGTCGGGCCGCGCCAGATCGGCGGCGACCGCCGGATGCGCCGGGTCGGGGGCGCGGGTGACGCGGTCGATGCCGTAGCCGCGTTCGGTCACAGTGATCGTCACCACCCGGATCGCGGGGTCGCAGAGGGCAGAAAGGGATGCCTGAGGATCGGCGGCGATGACCTCCGCAATAGCGCCGATGACCCGGGCGCTGCTGCCCTGCGGGCCGCGTTCGATCACGGTGTAAAGGCCGTTCTGCGGCGCCAGCGCCTGCCGGATATCTGTGCTGCGCAGGCTGATGCCGCGGATCCGCCAGTCGCCGCCCGCCGCCGCCAGCGCGTCGTCGGTATAGACCGCCTGATGCGCGCGGTGGAACGCGCCGAGGCCGATATGGACGATGCCCGCGCCATGATCGGCGGGCAGATATCGCGGCAACCGGGCCGGGCCGCGCACAACGGACAGGCTGTCCAGCCGCGGGATGGTCACGCCCGCAGCCCCTCGACCGGATGCGACAGCGCGGTCATGATCCCGCGCAACTCGGCCAGCCCCTTCAGCCGTCCGATGGCCGGATAGCCCGGCTGCGCCTTGCGGCCCAGATCGTCCAGGATGTCCTGCCCGTGGTCGGGGCGCATCGGGATGCTGCAATCGGCGCGGCCCGTGGCGCGGCGCCGGGCTTCCTGCCGCAGGACGGCGGCGATCAGGGCGACCATGTCGGTGCCGCCCTCCAGATGCCCGGCCTCGTGAAAGCTGGAGCGGATCGCCGTGCCTTCGCGGGTGACGTTGCGCAGGTGCAGGAAATGCACCCGGTCGCCCAGCCGGTCCATCATGCCGGGCAGGTCGTTGTCGGGCCGCGCGCCGAGCGAGCCGGAGCAGAGGGTGATGCCGCTGGCGGGCAGGTCGACCGCAGCCATGACGGCGGCATAATCGGCCTCGGTCGACATCACGCGGGGCAGGCCGAGCAGCGGGAAGGGCGGATCGTCGGGGTGGCAGCAGAGCCGCAGGCCGAGGCGCTCGGCCACCGGCGCGACCTCTGACAGGAAGTCGATCAGGTTGGCGCGCAGCCGGTCCTGGGTGATCCCGGCATATTCGGCCAGATGGGCGCGCACATCCTCCAGGCTGAAATGTTCGGCAGCACCGGGCAGGCCGAAGACCACGTTGCGGGCCAGCGCCGCGCGTGCGGCGTCGTCCATGCCGGCATGGCGCCGGGCGGCTTCATCCACGACCTCTTCGGGGAAATCCTCGGCTGCGCCGGGGCGTTGCAGGATGTGGATCTCGAAGGCGGCGAAGTCGATCAGGTCGAAGCGCATGCAGGTGGCCCCTGTCGGCAGCCGCCAGGCGAGGTCGGTCCTCGTCCAGTCCAGCACCGGCATGAAGTTGTAGCAGATGACCGAAATCCCGGCATCGCGCAGGTTGCGCAGCGAGGTCTTGTAGTTCTCGACATGGGTGCGCCAATCGCCGCGCTGCTTCTTGATATCCTCGGACACCGGCAGGCTTTCGACCACTTCCCAGGCAAGGCCCGAAGGGCTGCCGTCGCGCATCCGCGCCAGATCGTCCTGACGCTGGGCGATTTCCTCGGCCGTCCAGACGGCGCCGGTGGGTACATGGTGCAGGGCGCTGACCACGCCCTCGACGCCGGCCTGCCGCATGTCATCGACGGACACCTGATCCATCGGGCCGAACCATCGCCATGTCTGACGCATCTGAAACCTCCCCCACCGTGAATCGCCCTGTCGTGGCGCTGGATCCTCCCTAACACCCCGTGAATGTGTTGACTAGTATGGAAGTATGTCAGTATAGAGTTCGACGGGGGGGATTCGTGATGGCTGCAACCACCGAGATCGCACAGCGGGAGCTGCAGCCCGGCGCAGCGGTGGGGCCGCAGCTTTACCGCATCCTGCGCGATCGCATCGTGCGCGGCGATCTGGACCCCGGCATGCGGATATCGGAAACCGAGATCGCCGCACGCTATGCGGTCAGCCGCCAGCCGGTGCGCGAAGCCTTCATCAAGCTGGCCGAGGAAGCGCTGGTCGAGGTGCGCCCCCAGCGCGGCACCTATGTCCGCCGCATTTCCATCCCCGAGGTGATATCCGCCCGCTTCGTGCGCGAGGCGGTGGAGGCCGACGTGACCCGGCTGGTTGCCGCGACCGCGACCGACGACGTTCTGGCCGCGCTGGATGCGGTGATCGAGGACCAGCGCCGGGTGGTGGACGATGCCGACACCCAACGCTTCATAGAACGGGACGAGGCGTTTCACCGCCTGCTGGCCGAGGCCGCGGGCCAGTCTGCCGCGTGGGAGATCGTCGAGGCGCTGAAGACCCAGATGAACCGCGTCCGGCACCTGAGCGCGCGGCGGTTTCCGCGCGCCAAGCTGGTCGAGCAGCACGCCGCCGTGGTCGCCGCGATCCGCGCGGGTGATGTGGACGGCGCCGAGACCGCGATGCGCGCGCATCTGCGCGAGATACTGGACGACCTGCCGGCCATCGCCGAGGCGATGCCGGACTTCTTCGACCGGGGTGAAGGCGGCCGCTGAGCCACCAAGCCCCCAGACCGGAACCACAGCATATGAAGGAGGAACCATGCTGATGCGAACCAAATTCGGAAAGATCATCGCCGTCGGGCTGGCCATGCAGATGACCGCGCTGCCTGCCCTCGCGCAGGAACTAACCCTTAAGCTCGGCCATCTGGCGAACGAGGAGAACACTTGGCACAAGGCTTCCGTGAAGTTTGGCGAGGAGCTTTCCGCGCTGACCGACGGGCGCATCGTGGTCGAGGTCTATCCCAACGAATCGCTGGGCCGGGAGCTTGATCTGATCAACGGCATGCAGCTTGGCACCGCCGACATGACGATCACCGGCGAGAGCCTGCAGAACTGGGCGCCGATGGCGGCCCTGCTGGCGATCCCCTATGCCTATCGCTCGCTGGAGCATATGGACGAGATCGCCGGCGGCGAGATCGGCGATGCGATCGAGGCGCAGATCATAGAGACGGCGCAGATCCGGCCCATCGCCTTCTTCGCCCGCGGCCCGCGCAACCTGACCGCGAACCGCGCGATCACCCATCCTGACGAGTTGAACGGGCTGAAGCTGCGGGTGCCGAACGTGCCGTTGTTCGTGGGCGTCTGGTCGGCGCTTGGCGCGGCGCCGACGCCGATGGCGTTCTCCGAGGTCTTCACCTCGCTCCAGAACGGCACCATCGACGCGCAGGAAAACCCGCTGGCGCTGATCAAGTCGGCGAACTTCAACGAAGTTCAGAGCCATCTGAACAAGACCGAGCATGTGCGGTCCTGGATCTACCTGACCATCGCCGAGATGACCTGGGAGCGGCTGTCCGAGGAAGATCAGGCGGCGGTGATGGAAGCCGCGGCGCGCGCGCAGGCCTATGAGCGCGAGCTGTTCCTGGCCGACGAGGAGGCGCTGGTCGCCGAGCTGGAGGAGAAGGGCATGACCTTCGTCGAGGTCGATGCCGCCGCCTTTGCCGAGCAGGCCAAGGATGCGGTGCTGGCCAATGTCAGCGACGAGATCCGTCCGATCGTCGAAGGTCTGTTCGCAGACTGATCGCCATCTGGGCGTCGGGCATCAGGCCCGGCGCCCGCTTCCGGCCCCACACACAGGATTGTCATGCACCTTGCCCTGAACACCATGGACAGAAGTCTGACCGCGCTGATGCGCTTGGCGACGGGCGTCTCGTTCCTTGTGCTGATGGTGGCCGTGATGATTCAGGTGATCGGCCGCAGCTTCGTCGGCAGTTCCCCGGTCTGGACCGAGGAGCTGACGCGCTTCGCGCTGCTGTTCCTGACCGCCTTTGGCGCCGGTCTGTCGCTGAAGTCGGGCGCACTGGTCAATGTCGATCTGATTTCGGAATCGCTGCCGGGGCGTGGACCATGGATGGCGCGTCTGCTGGCGGCGGTGGCGACCTTCATCTTCGCCGCCGTGCTGCTCGGCCCGGCATGGCGCTATGTGTCCATCGGGGTGCGGCAGACCTCTCCCGCTCTGGGGGTGCGGATGGACTGGATTCACCTCAGCGTCTTCGTGCTGCTGGCCGGGCTGATGGTCTTTGCCGCGCTGCGGATCGTGACGATGCTTGCGGGCACCTCTGACGGGCTGCCCGAACCGGCCGGGGAGGCCGAGGAATGAACCTCGCCATTCTTCTGGGAACCTTCCTGTTCGGCCTCGCAGCCGGAATTCCCGTCGCGATCACTCTGGGCCTGTCGTCGCTGGCCTATCTCTATGTGGCGGGGATACCCTTCGTGGTGATCCCGCAGAAGATGTATGCCGGCATCGACGTCTTCGTGCTGCTGTGCATCCCCGGCTTCATCCTGGCCGGCAACCTGATGAACCACGGCGGCATCACCGGGCGGATCATCCGCTTTGCCCAGGCGCTGGTCGGCTGGATGCGCGGCGGGCTGGGGCTGACCAACGTCGCCTCGTCGATGCTGTTCGGCGGTGTGTCGGGCACGGCGGTGGCCGATGCCGCCTCGATCGGCGGGGTGATGATCCCGGGGATGAAGAAGGCGGGCTATCCGGGCGACTTCTCGGCTGCGGTGACGGCCGCCTCTTCCACCGTGGGGCCGATCATCCCGCCTTCGGTTCCCATGATCATCGTAGGCGCGCTGTCGGGTATCTCAGTCGGCAAGATGTTCATTGCCGGTGCGGTGCCGGGGATCCTGCTGGGGCTGGCGATGATGGTGACGACCTATGTCATCGCCGTGCGCCGGGGTTTCCCGCGTCAGCCGTGGCAGGGCGCGGGAGAGCTGTTCCGGGCGTTCCTAGGTGCCTTTTGGGCGCTGGCGATGACCACGCTGATCGTCGTGGGCCTGCTGTCGGGGCTGGCAACGCCGACCGAGACGGCGGTGGTGGCCTCGGTCTATGCGGTGGTTGTCGGTGCCTTCATCTATGGCGATCTTTCGCTGCGCGCGGTGCCCCGGATCGTCGTGGACAGCGCGATTTCCTCAGCGGCGATCCTGGTGCTGGTCGGCACGGCGAATGTGTTCGGCTGGATCCTGGTGTCGGAGCGTATCCCGCAGACCATCGCCGCCGGCGTTCTGTCGCTGACCGACAGCCGGATCCTGGTGATCCTGATGATCAACCTGATCCTGCTTTTTGTGGGCATGTTCATGGAGACCATCGCCGCGCTGATCATCCTGTTCGTGCCGCTGCTGACATTGGCGACGAGCGTGGGCGTCGATCCGCTGCATTTCGCGGTCTTTGCGGTGCTCAACCTGATGATCGGGCTGACCACGCCGCCGGTCGGCGTCTGCCTGTTCGTCTGTGCGGGCATCGCGCGGCTGCCGCTGGCCCCGGTGGTGCGCGCCATCGCGCCGTTTCTGGTCAGCAACATCATCGTTCTGCTGCTCGTCTCCTACATCCCGGCCATATCCACCTGGCTGCCGAACCTGATCGCGAACTGAGGATCGCCTGAATGGACGCCCGCGCCTGCCGCCTGCACCGCCAGAAGGAGCTGCGCATCGAAACCGTCGGCGTGCCCGATCCCGATCAGGGCGAGGTCACGGTGCGCCTCGGCGCGGGGGGCATCTGCGGGTCGGATTTGCACTACTATCAGGATGGGGGATTCGGCCCGATCCGGGTGCAGGAGCCGATCATCCTGGGCCATGAGGCCGCCGGAACGGTAGAGGTCGCGGGCGAGGGCGCAGCGTTGGCCCCGGGAACGCGGGTGGCGCTCAACCCGTCGCGCCCCTGCGGCACCTGCCGGTTCTGCGCGGAGGGGCTGGCACAGCATTGCCTGGCCATGCGATTCAACGGCTCGGCCCTGCGCATGCCGCACGAACAGGGGTTCTTCCGCGACCGGATCACCCTGCCCGAGAGCCAGTGCATCGCGCTGTCCGACGATCTGAGCTTGGCCGAGGCCGCCTGTGCCGAACCGCTGGCTGTCTGCCTGCATGCCCGCGCACAGGCGCCGGATCTGGCGGGCCTGCGGGTGCTGATTACCGGATCTGGTCCGATTGGCGTGCTATGCGCGGCGCTCGCTCGCGATGCCGGGGCGGCGGAGGTTCTGGTGACCGACCTTCACGACCATGCGCTTTCGGTGGCGATGCGCATGGGCGCGACGGCGGTCGTGAACGTCGCCCGAGACCGCGACGCGCTGAAGGCGCTGGAGGCAGACAAGGGGCAGATCGACGTGACCTTTGAATGTTCCGCCGCCGCCCCGGCGCTGCGCAGCGCAATCGCCTGCACCCGGCCCCGCGGGACGGTCGTGCAACTGGGCGTCGCGGGCGACCTGCCGATTCCGGTCAACATGCTGGTCGGCAAGGAGATCCGCCTGCTTGGCAGCCATCGGTTCCACGCCGAATATGCCCAGGCCGTCGCGATGATTGCGGCGCGCCGAATAGATGTCGCCCCAATGATCAGCGCGAGCTTTCCGCTGGAACGCGCGAACGAGGCCCTTGAAATGGCCGGTGACCGCAGCCGCGCGGTCAAGGTGCAGCTTACTTTCTGACTGGCTCAGCCGGCGGATCGCGCTGCGGGCTGCACCACCGCCGCGCGATAGAGATGCCAGGTCGCGTGCCCAAGAATTGGCAGGACCAGGATGAGGCCGAGAAGCGCGGGCAGCATACCGATTGCCAGCGACCCCGCCACGATCAGCCCCCAGGCGGCGATCGGTCCGGGGTTCTTCAGCGTGACCCTGATCGAGGTGACAATGGCCGCCGGCACCCCGACATTGCGATCCAGATAGAGCGGAAAGGACACGACACTCGTGGCCAGCACGCCCACGGCAAAGCAGAACCCGGCAGCGGTGCCCAGTATCGCCATCGCCCATCCCGCAGGCGTGGTCGCCACCTGATTGACAAAGGCGGTCAGCGATGCCGGCGCCTCTGGCCCGATGGTGGTGCGGAAGATCAGGTTGGCCACCATGATCCAGGCCATGAACACGACCACATGAAACAGCGCCAGCGCGACAATGCCGCCGAACTTGGGCGAGCGAAGCACGTCCACCATCGCAAGCCAGTTGGCAGGAAGGTTCGCTTCGTGCCGGCGGCTGATCTCATACAGGCCCACGGCGGCGACGGGACCTACAAGGGCAAAGCCGGACAGGACGGGAAAGATCAGCGGTATCCCGTCGCCCCGCAGGGCGAGGCTGACCAGAACCGCGCCCATGATCGGATAAAGCAGGCAAATGAAGATCACGTCGGATCGGAACGCGGCGGCATCCGCCGCGCCCTTGCGCAGCGCCTTGGCAAGGTCCGCATAGTCCAGATGCCTGACCTCGGGCGGGTCTTCGTCATGCGCCCCGATGGACCGGACGGCGGCGCCGGCATATCCGGCCACCGAACCGACGGTGCTCGCAAACCATGACAGCGGGTTTCCGATCGTGCCGACCATCTTTCATCCTCGCTCCGATCGCGCCGGGCGGGGCCGCCTGCTGCAGGTGGTCTCGCGGACTGTCCGTCCCGGCCGCATGCTTCGACATGGCGGCATCATACCAGATTGCGCGCGGATTGTCGCTATCCCGGATCGGCCCCCGGTGTGCGCTTCAGGGGATTTGCGCGCCCGTCGCCGCCACATAGACCAGATAGACCGAGGTCGTGGCAGTGATGAACAGCCGGTTGCGACGCGGCCCGCCGAAGGTCAGGTTCGACACCCGCTGCGGCACCAGAATCTTGCCCAGCAACGTACCGTCGAGGGCAAAGATATGCACCCCGTCCTCGGCGCTGGACCACAGGTTGCCGTTCGTGTCGCAGCGGATCCCGTCGGGCAGGCCGTTATCGATAGTCGCAAAGACCTCTCCGCCCGATAGGCCCGACCCGGTTACCCGAAACCGGCGGATCACCGAGGGCACGGCCGGATCGTGGCTGGACCCGCTTTCGGCGATGTAGAGCAGGCTTTCGTCGGGCGAAAAGCAGAGCCCGTTCGGTTGCACGAAATCACTGACCACCGGGGAGAGCGCGCCACTGTCTGGGTCGATGCGGAAGACGTGATGCGCATTCTGCTCGGGTTCGGCCCGGTAGCCCTCGTAGTCCGAGAGGATCCCGTAGGTCGGATCGGTGAACCAGATCGCGCCGTCCGAGGACACCACAACATCGTTGGGAGAGTTCAACCGCCGGCCGCCGTAGCTGTCGGCCAGAACCGTCAAGCTGCCATCGGCCTCGGTCCGCGTGACGCGGCGGCCGCCGTGTTCGCAACTGACCAGCCGGCCCTGCCGGTCGCGGGTGTGACCATTGGCAAAGTTCGACGGCTGGCGAAAGGTGCTGACGCCCTGCCCCGGCATCCAGCGCAGGATCCGTTCGTTGGGGATGTCGGAGAAGAGCAGGCACCCGTGGTCGCTGAACCAGACCGGCCCCTCGGTCCAGCGACAGCCGGAGGCGATTTCCTCCATCGGGCTGTAGGGCACGGCGCAGTCCAGAAAGCGGGGATCGCGCTGGTCGTAGAACGGCTGGCTCATGTCTGGCTCCCCCCGCCTGCCGCGCCGCGCCGCACGCTGGCGGCAAGGATCACGGCGATGATGATGACTCCGGTCAGGATCATGCGCGGGCCGGCGCCGAACCCGTAGGTGTTCAGCATGGACACCACGAGGAACAGGAACAGCGCCGCACCCCAGATCCCCGGCACGTTGGAATTGCCCCCCGCGACCGAGGACCCGCCGATGACGACGACCGCGATGGAGGCCAGCAGGAACTCCGCCCCCATGTTGAGCGCGGCACCGCCGGAAAAGCTGGCGAGCAGGAAGCCGCAGAGCCCGGCTAGCGTCGCGCAAAGCATGTAGGTCATCAGCCGGATGCCATCCACCGGCACGCCCGCCATCCGCGCCGCCGGCAGGCTTTGGCCGATGGCATTCACTCGGCGCCCGTAGGCCGTGCGATTCAGCAGCACCCAGGCCGCGACCGTCAGCACGGCGGCCACCAGCGCCACGTTCGGCACGCCCCATTGCGTGCCAGTGCTGAAGCCGGCCAGCCAGTCGGGCGGCTTCACCCGCAGGCCCCGGTTGGTCCAGATTGCGGCGGATTGCACCACAAAGGACATCGCCAGCGTGGCGATGATCGGCGGGATCCGAAGCGCCTTGATCAGCGCATAGTTCAGGATGCCCACGCCCGCTCCGATCCCCAGCGCAATGAGCAGGCCCAGCAGGATCGTCCCCTCCTGCCCGTCCATCACTTTCAGCGACACGGTGCCGGCGAGCGTCATCGTCGCGGGGATCGACAGGTCGATGTTGCCGGGGCCGAGGGTGATGACGAACATCTGCCCCAGCCCGACGATCACCGTGAAGGCCGCGAAGGTGAACGTGGCTTGCGCCAGCCCGCCCGCGCTTGCCCCCGCGGTCGCGGCGATGGTGGTGGCATAAACCGCCAGCGCGGCGATCCATGCCCAAAGCCACGGCTTGCCCAGAACCAGCGTCATGCCCGCGCCCTCCGCCGCTCCAGCGCGTCGAGGCCGAGGCGCAACGCCAGCACGATGATCAGGATCGCCCCCTGCGCGCCGATCTGCCAGTCGGGCGAGAGTCTCAGGAACGATAGGAACGACCCTGCCAGCGTCAGCGTCAGCGCGCCGATCACTGCGCCCACGGCCGAGACCCGGCCCCCCACGAACTCACCCCCGCCCAAGATCACGCCCGCGATTGACAGGAGTGTGTAACGCAGCGCGATGTTGGCGTCTGCCGATGTGGTCAGCCCGACCAGTGCCATGCCTGCAAGCACACCGAACAGCCCCGCCAGCGCATAGGCCGCTGCCTTGGTCCAGAGCACCGACCAGCCCGCCCTTGCGACCGAGCGCGCGTTGCCGCCGACGCCGCGGATCAGCACGCCGAGTGACGAGCGCGCGATGATCAGATGCGCTACTAGCGCGATCAGGATGCTGGCGGCAATCGCCATTGGGATCATCGGTGGGCGCACGGTCATCACGCTGCGCAGCCACGGCGGCGGCGATCCGCCCGGCGACGGCAAGATCATCACCGCCAGCCCGATCCAGACGAAGCTCATGCCCAGGGTGACCACGATGGCGGGCAGCTGGCGCAGGTGGATCACCATGCCCAGCACCGCATAGACCGCAATTGCCGCCAGCAGGATCAGCACCCCGATCAGTGGTGTGTCGTTCAGAAAGGTCGCGGTGACGCAGGCGGCAAAGCTGACGAAGGCCCCCATCGACAGGTCCAGATCGTTGACCGCGATGATGAACATCTGCGCCAGCGTCGCCAGCGCGATGGGCACCGCCAGGTTGAACAGCAGGTTCAGCCCCGTGTAGCTCATCGCGCGCGGCTGCAGCCAGAACACGCCAGCCAGCAGCGCCGCCAGTGCCATGATCGGCACGGCAAGGCGGATCATGTCGGGCGTGATCCTCATGCCGCCCCCCGGAACGAGGCCGCGACGATCGCCTCTTCGGTGATTGCTTCCCCCACCAGTTCCGACACGATGGCGCGTTCACGGAAGACATAGACCCGGTCGCATAGGTCCATCTCCTCCAGTTCGGTCGAATACCAGACGAAGGACCGGCCCGCCTCTGCCTCGGCGCGAATCATCTCGTAGACCTCGCGCTTGGTGCCGACATCGACGCCGCGCATCGGGTCGTCCATCAGCACCACCGGCGCCTTGGTCATCAGCGCGCGGGCGAACAGCACCTTCTGCTGGTTGCCGCCCGACAACGACAGGATCGGCAGCGACAGGTCGGGAGAGCGGATGCCGATACGCTGCTTCCAGTCTTCGGCTACCCGGCGTTCCGCGGCGCTGTCCACAAGGCCGCTACGGATCAGATCGGGCAGCGCCGCGATGGTCAGATTCCGCCGGATCGACCACAGGTCGAAAACGCCATCCCACCGCCGGTCGCCGGCGACAAAGGTGACGCGCGGCGCCCGGGTGGTAAGCCAATCAGAGGATCGTTGCGCGTGGAGCGCCCGCAAGAGTTCGGTCTGGCCGTGGCCTGCCAGCCCCGACAGGCCGACGATCTCGCCGCGGTGCGCGCGGAACGGCAGGCCGCGCGGCGGGCGGTGATCCAGCACGGGCGTTCCCGACTGGCCGCGCCGCACCGTTTCTCGCCGCTCGCCCGTCGCCGAGCCCATGGCGGCCACCAGACTTTCCTGGGTGAACTCATTCGCCGGGCGCTCTGCAACCACGCCGCCGTCCTTCATCACGACGATGTCGGTCGCAGAGGACAGGATCTCGGACAGGATGTGCGAGATCAGGATCACCGCGCCACCCTCAGAAACGAAGCGGCGAACATGGTCGAGCAGTTGCGCCGCGACACCGGAGTCGAGCGAGGATGTCGGCTCGTCCAGGATCACCACCCGCGGCGGCGTGCCGGGATCGGCAAAGGCCAGCGCAACCTCGACCATCTGGCGCCGGGTCAGGGACAGGCTTCCGACCTGTGCGCGAGGGTCGATGCCGTGGCCGGGAAAGATCCGGTCCAGGCTTTCTCTGGCCAACTGCCGCGCAGCGCGCCGCCAGTTGGCGCCGAAATGGCCGCGATGCAGAAGCCGCGCATTCTCGATCACCGACAGGTTGGGGCAGAGCGACAGTTCCTGAAACACGCAGCGCAGCCCCATCTCGCGCGCCGCCGCCGTGTCCCAGGAAGCAGCGGTGCCGTTTGTCATCACCCGGCCTTCTTGCGGGTTGATGCCGCCGTTCAGCACGTTCACAAGCGTCGATTTTCCGGCGCCGTTATGGCCGACCAGCCCCAGGCACTGGCCGGGGCGGATCGACAGATCCACCCCGTCCAGCGCCCGCACCTGACCGAAACGGACATGCGCGCCCTCGACCGCGATCAGCGGTTCCGGCAGTGTCATGGCGCGCCCCGATCAGGCCGGCTGGCCTGCTTCCCTGAGATCACATCGCCCCTTCGATCACGCCCACCGCGTCGTCGAGCGTGTATTCCACGTTCGCGACGCCGCCGACCGGCGTGTTCGCCAGATCGGCCTCAAGGCTGTCCTGTGTGATCGTCAGGAACGGCACCACCAGATCCTGCGGCACCTCGCGGCCATCGAGGATCTGCTGCGCGACCCAGAAGGCCAGCGTGGACACACCCGGCGCGATCGAGACCGACATCGTCTCGTAGCCGCTGGCATCCTTTTGCTCCTTCCACCACACCAACTCGTCCTGCCGGTTGCCCATGATGATGATCGGCGTGTCGCGGCCGGCTGCGGCGATGGCCTGCGCCGCGCCGTATCCGTCGCCGCCCTGGGTCGCCACGGCAACGATATCCGGCAGGCTGGGCAGGATGCCCGCGACCGCGCGCTGCGCCACGTCCTGTGCCCAGTCGCCGTGGACCGAGCCCACGATGTCGAACTGCGGGAACTCCTCGACCCCGGCGTGAATGCCCGCGCTGATCTCGTCATCTACGAAGACGCCGGCCAGGCCGCGGATTTCCAGCAGGTTTCCACCATCCGGCAGCCGGCCCGACAGGTATTCGATCTGCACGCGGCCCATTTCGTGGAAATCGACCGCGATGCGCCAGGCGCAGGGCTCGGTCACGATCCCGTCGAAACTGACCACGATGATCCCGGCGTCGCAGGCTTCCCGCACCGCGCCATTCAGCGCCGTGGGCGAGGCCGCGTTGAGCACGATGGCGTCGTAGCCCTGCAGGATCATGTTCTGGATCTGCGCCGCCTGTTCGGTGGCCGAGTTCTCGGCCGTGGTATAGGCGTCGGCGGCGGCCACGATCCCGGCCTCGACCGCCGGGCCGGTCACCGTCTCCCAACTGGTCAGCATCGCCTGGCGCCACGAGTTTCCGGCGTAGTTGTTCGACAGCGCGATGCGCTTGTCGGACGTATCGGCGACCGCCGGCAGCGCCAGGGCGCCAAGCGCGGTCGTCAGCAGGATCGTCCTTTTCATTGTCGTCTCCTCCCTCGTGACCGGTGCGCGGTGGCGCAGATCCGGTCAGCCACCTTTCGAAACGGGTTCCTCCCCCCGCGCCGACAGGTTGCCCGCCCGCCGCGGTTCTGAACAGGCGCGGATCGGCATGGGTTTTGCGGGATGCCGCGTGCCACTTGCGGGTTCCCGCAATTCGGCTGCAATGCGACCACTTTCCCGGCGCCCCGCACAGGTCCATGATGGTTGGAAGGGGGGAGGATCACATGACGGCAAGACGCCCGGATGCGCGGCTGAACCAGTTCTTCCGCATCTCCCGCCTGCTCGCGGGGCAGCTCGATTTCGTATCGGCGATCCGCGCCGTCGCGGCCGAGGTGGCGCGGATCGTGCCCTACGACCATCTGGACGCCTGCATCGTCCGCCCCGACGGCAAGGTGCACACCGCCTACGAGACCGGGATCGACACCGCCTGGGGCAGCCAGAAGCACGCGCCGGTGGTGTTCAGCCCGATCCGGTCGCTGCTGATGGGAGAGGTCGATCATCTGCTGACCGACGATGCGACGCAGGATCCCCGGTTCCATTTCGAGGGCGCCTTCACCCGCCCGATCCACGACCACGGCCTGCGCTCGCGCATCCATCTGGCGATGACGGTGCATGGCGAGGTGATCGGGGCGCTATCCTTCTCGCGCCACGCGCCAGGGCTTTACGGACCGAAGGACGTGCAGAACGGCCGCTATCTCGCGGATATCCTCGCGCCCTATTTCTTCGCCCTTCGCGCGGCGGAACAGGCGCAGCAATCCGCCATCGTCGAGGCGGAGGCGCGGGCGCGAGAGGAGGGATTGCGCCAGGGCGCGCTGCGGTTGACCGAGGCGCTGGAGATCGAGCGTCAGCGCATCGGCATGGACCTGCACGACCAGACGCTGGCCGATCTGACCCGGCTGTCGCGGCGGCTGGAGCGGCTGGCGCAGGGGCCGACGCTGGATCCCGCGGAACTGCTGCCGCTGTGCCAGAGCCTGCAGGCCAGCATGGCAGCGCTGCGCCAGATCATCGAGGCGGCGAAACCCTCGGTCCTGCATCTGTTCGGCTTCGCCCAGGCGGTCGAGAATCTTTTGGACCGGGCGGTGCGCGACAGCGGGCAGACCATTGCCACTGTGCTTGTCGATGACAGCCGCGGTGCTGTGGACCGGCTGCCGGGCGCGGTGGTGGAGGCGCTGCTCCGGATCGTACAGGAGGCGGTGAACAATGCGGTCAGCCATTCCGGCGCCGGGCGGGTCACGGTGCGGCTCGATGGCGGCAGGGACCAGATCCGACTCAGCGTTGCCGATGACGGCCGCGGCCTGGGACCGGCGCCGCGGATCGGCGGCGCGGGGATCGACAACATGCGCACCCGTGCACGGCTGATCGGGGCGCGCTTCAGCCTCGACCCCGGCGCGAACGGCATAGGGACCGAAGTACGGGTGGTTCTGGCGGCCCCGGCCGCCGCGCAGATAAGGGAGGCGTCATGAAGGTGCTGATCGTCGAGGACGACCCGCTGCACCGCGCCTATCTGAACGAATCGGTGCGCGCGGCCCTGCCCGAATGCGACGCAGTGATCGAGGCGACGGATGGTGCCGAGGGCGAGGCGAGCGCCCGCTCCGCCCCCGATGCCCATGTGGTGATGGACCTGCAGATGCAGCCGCGCACGGGGATTGACGCGGCGCGCACGATCTGGCGCGAGCGACCCGGCACCCGGATCCTGTTCTGGTCGAACTATTCAGACGAGGCCTATGTGCGCGGGGTCAGCCGCATCGTGCCGCCCGGCGCGACTTATGGCTACGTGCTGAAATCGGCCAGCGACGAACGCCTGCGACTGGCCCTGCGTGGCATCTTCGTCGAGAACCAGTGCGTGATCGACGGTGAGGTGCGTGGCACCCAACAGAAGAGCTTCGCGCCCACGGTCGGCATCACCGAGGCTGAGTACGAGATTCTCGTGGACATCGCGCTCGGCCTCACGGATCGCGCCATCGCCGCGCGCCGGGGCCTGTCGCTGCGGTCTGTGCAGAACCGCTTGCAATCAATCTACGACAAGCTGGACGTTCATGCTCAGGACGCGCCCGGTGGCTATGTCAACCTGCGCGGTCGCGCGGTCGCCACGGCGATCCTGCGCAAGCTTCTGAACTATGGCGCGCTGGAGCGGGCCGAGGCGGAGATGATGGCCTGGCTCGGCCGTCGCGAGAGTTGATTGTGATGGTTGCGGTCAGGTTGCGGGCCTGGCTGGTCTAGTGATTGCGTTCCCCGCGCCGCTGCCCCAACTTGCGCACCGCAGAATCGAGCGGGACAGAGAGATGACGGCGCCATGGCCACCAGCATTCGAAGCGGAGGGCAGCCATGTGCGCATCGTTCCGCTGACGCCCGATCACGCCTCCAATCTGGCCGAATCCGCTGCGGACGGGATGTTGCACAGGCTCTGGTACACCAGCGTTCCAGCGCCGGACGGGGTTCCGGCCGAGATCGCGCGACGTCTGGCGCTTCGCGAGGCGGGGTCGATGCTGCCCTTCGCGGTGATCGACCGGGCCACGGGCCGGGCGGTCGGCATGACGACCTACATGAACATCGATTCAACGAACCGGCGGCTGGAGATCGGATCGACCTGGTATCGCGCATCGGTCCAGCGCACGCCGCTCAACACCGAATGCAAGCTTCTGCTGCTACGCCATGCGTTCGAGGTGCTGGGCTGCATAGCGGTGGAGTTCCGCACCCATGCAATGAACCTGCAAAGCCGCCGCGCAATCGAACGGCTGGGCGCGAAGCTAGACGGCATCTTGCGGTCGCACATGCGGTTGCCGAACGACACGCTGCGCGACACGGCCGTCTATTCGATCACCGCCGCCGAATGGCCAGCGGTTGCGGCGAACCTGACCTGGCAGATGGAACGGCCGCGCGGCTGAGTGTGCGGGTCGTCAATGGGCGGTGGTCGTTGCGGCTTCGGGATGCTCTGCCTCTGGCGCAAGGTCACGGCGCGAGATCAGGCTGTAGAAGGTCGGCACAACGAACAGCGTGAAGAGCGTGCCCACGGTGATGCCGGAAAAGATCACCAGACCCATGGCGAAACGCGCCGCCGCCCCTGCGCCGTCCGCCGTCATCAGCGGCACCACACCAAGCGCGGTGGCGGCCGTGGTCATCAGGATCGGGCGCAGGCGCAGCCTGGCCGAGGCGATCATGCCGGCCTCGCGGCTCAGACCCTTCTCACGGCGCAACTGGTTGGCGAATTCCACCAGCAGGATCCCGTGCTTGGTGATCAGCCCGATCAGGGTGATCAGCCCGACCTGAGTATAGATGTTCAGCGTCCCCAGACCGAGGTTCAGTGGCACGATCACGCCGAAGATCGACAACGGCACGGACATCAGGATGATCAGCGGGTCGCGGAAGCTTTCGAACTGCGCAGCCAGCACCAGATAAATCACCACGATGGCCAGCGCGAAGGCCACGACGATGCCACCGCCCTCGGCCTTTTCCAGCCGTGACTGGTCGGCATAATCGATGAAGAAGCCGTCGGGCAGCAGTGGGCGGGCGATATCCTCAATGATTGCCAGCCCGTCGCCGGTCGATACGCCAGGCACTGGCAGGGCCGAAATCGTGGCGGAATTGAGCTGGTTGAACTGTTCGATGGCCTGTGCGGCAACGCGTGTCTCCACCGTGATCACCGCCGACAGCGGCACCATGTCGCCGGTGGCGGCGCGGATGTAGAAATCGCCCAGCCGTTCGGGGTTGTCGCGGTACTCCTGCGGCACCTGCAGGATTACGTCGTAGCTGTTGCTGTCGCGGTCGAATTGCGCCACCGCCCCGTCGCCCACCAGCAGACTGAGCGCGGTGCCGATCTGGCTGGCCGGCAGGTTCAGCGCCGCCGCACGGTCACGGTCGATGCGGACGTTGACCTGAGTCGTGTCATAGGAAAGCGAGTTCTGCACCACGATGAACCGGCCGGAAGCTTCGGCCTCGGCCTTGATCCGCTCGGCCACCTCATAGACCTGGCTGGGATCGCCAGTAGATTGAACCACCAGGCTGATCGGCAGCCCGCCGCCTGCGCCGGGAAGTGACGGCGGCGCAAAGACAAAGGCCTGTACCCCGGTGATCGGCGCCAGCCGCGCCTGCAGATCCTGCTGGATCTCTGCCTGGCTGCGGTCGCGGTCGGCCCAGTCGTCAAAGGCCCAGAGCATGATGGCGGAATTGGTCTGCCCGCCGAAACCGACGATGGAGAAGTTCGCCGAAAGCTCTGGCAGATCGCGCGTCAGGTCGCGCATCTGGTCGACATAACGGCCTGTATAGTCCGACGTGGCATAGGGTGGTGCGTTAACAAACGAGAACAGCGCCCCGGAATCCTCTTCCGGCGCCAGTTCGGATGAGGTGTTGAGGAAAAGGAATCCCGTCACCCCCATCAGCACCGCGACGATCAGGACCGTCACGGGCTTGTAGTCGAGCGATGAGGCGACGCGGCGCTCATACCAGCCCTCGAACCGCAGGAAATTGCGGTTCAGCGCCTTCTGGAACCGATTCTCGCCGCCCCGCTTCAGTATGCGCGCCGCCATCATCGGCGAGATGGTCAGCGCCACGATGCCGGAGATGAAGACGGCGCCCGCCAGTGTGACGGCAAATTCGCGGAACAGCGCCCCTGTCAGACCGCCGGTGAAGAACAGTGGCAGGAAGACAGCGATCAGCGTCAGCATCATCGCAATGATCGCAGTGGACAACTCGCGCATCGCGGTGAAGGCTGCCTGCATCGGCGCGAGGCCCTCATCGATGTGGCGCTGCACATTTTCGACCACGATGATCGCGTCGTCGACCACCAGCCCGATGGCCAGCACCATGGCCAGCAGGGTCAGCAGGTTGATGGAATAGCCCATCAGGAACAGGATGAAGAGCACACCGACCAGCGAGAGCGGGATCGCCACCAACGGCATCGCCACCGACCGGAACGACCCGAGGAACAGCAGGATGATCACCGCCACGATCGTTGTCGCCTCGACAATGGTACGCAGCACCTCGTTGATCGAGGCCGCGATCTGCTCGGTCGCGTCGTACATCAGCGTCAGCGTCATGCCGTCGGGCAGGCTGTTCTGGATTGCAGGCATTTCCGCCAGAACCGCGGCCGAGGTGTCCAGCGGGTTGGCCGAGGGCGACGGGAAGACGCCGATGAACGTGCCCGGCTGGCCATCGAAGGTGACCACCATGTCGGTGTTCTCGGCTGCCAGCTCGATTTGCGCCACGTCGTGCAGTCGCACCACCTCGTCGCCAGTGCCCGAGATTGGCAGCAGCCCGAACTCCTCCGGCGTCTGCAGGGTGGACGCCATGGTGATCGAGTAGGTCACGAGTTCGTTGCGCGTCCGCCCCGGCGCGGACAGGAAGTTGGCGTTGTTGATCGCTGCCATCACCTCTGGCGCAGTCAGGCCCTGGCCAGCCAGCCGCACCGGATCGATCCAGACCCGCATCGCGTAGTTTGCCGCGCCCAGCACCTGGCTTTCGGCGACCCCCTCGATGGTGGACATCCGCGGCACGATCACCCGCTCAATGTATTCGGTGATCTGTTCAGGTGTCATGTTGGGGTTCTGTACGGCAAGATACATCGTGGCAAAGGTCATGCCCGTGCCCTTGACGATGCTGGGATCCTGCGCGTCCTGCGGCAGGCGCGAGCGGACCTGCTGCACCTTCGACATCACCTCGGTCAGCGCCGCGTCCGGGTCGGCGCCCAACTGCATGTTCACCGTCACGACCGATGCCGAGGGGCGGGATTGCGTGGTGACGTAATCCACCCCTTCGGCCGTGGCGACGGCGGCCGCGACGGGAGAGGTCACGAACCCCTGGATCAGCTCCGCTGATGCGCCGGGATAGACCGTCGTCACGGTGATCACCGTCTCTGCCACCTCTGGGTACTGCCGCGTCTGCAGGCCGAACAGGCCCTGCAGGCCCAGCAGCATGATCAGCAGCCCCAGCACCGTTGAGGCGACAGGCCGACGGATGAACAGGGCAGGCAGATTCATTCCGCCGACTCCTCGGCCAGAGTTACCGGTCCACGGTTCGAAAGCCGGTTCTGCCCGGCCGAGACGATCAGATCGCCTTCGGCCACGCCGTCGGTGATCTCAACCAGCCCGCCTGACCGGCGTCCGATGGTGACGAAGGTTTGCCGCACCTCCATCCCTTCGGCGTCTTCCCGGGGGTGTACCACATACACGAAGTCGCCGTAGAGACTGGAGATCACGGCGGTCTGGGGCAGGGCGACGATGCCGTCTTCCTCTGGCAGGTCGATGCGCAGGCGCACGAACTGGCCCGGCGTCAGCAACCCGCCCGGATTGTCGACTGTGCCACGCACCGCGACCATGCGGCTTGACGGATCGACGCGCGGATCGATTCCCGTGATCTGGCCGTCGAAGGCGCTGTTCGCCTCCTCGATGCTCACATGGAGTGTCTGGCCGATGAAGATATCGGGAAGTTTCTGTTCCGGCAGGCTGAAATCCACCCGCATGGTGTCCAGATCCTGCAACGTGGTGATAATGGTACCCGGCGAGACATATTGCCCGATATCCACCCGCGGCAGGCCGATGGTGCCGGCAAACGGTGCGGTCAGCTTGCGCTGCTCCATGATCGCCTCGGCCCGCGCGATCTGTGCTTCGGCGGCGTCAAAGCCGGCGCGCGCCTGATCCAGCGAAACATTTGCCGCCACCCCGCGGCTTTGCAGTTCCTGCTGCCGGGCAAGGTTGGTCCGCTCCAGTTCCAGTTGTGTTCGCGCAGCCTCCAGATCGGCGGCCTGCACCAGATCGTCGAGGCGGATGAGGATCTGCCCCGAGGCGACCTCGTCATTCGCCTCGAACAGAATCTCGCGCACAATGCCCGCAGCTTCGACCGAAAGATCAACGCCCTGTGCGGCATTGGCGGTGCCGATGGCAGCGATGGCGGGCTGCCAGGTCGTCGGCTCTACGCGGACGGTTTCGACCGGCTGAGCCTGAACGGGCATGTTTTCGAAGAATTCCGCGATCATTCGATCGCGGAACAGGTTGAAACCGATCAACCCGCCCCCCAAGAGCGCCAGCAGAACCGACGCGATGATCAGACGCTTGATCATGGCTGCATACCCATTGCCTGTGCGGCCATCGATATGCCGCCTTGCTTTTCGAGGCGCGGAACTATACCGTCTGGTCGGTAAAGTCAATTGGTGATGGGCCGGATTGATGGGCGATACCGACGAAAATGTTGTCACTGGTTCGGCGAAGGGCGCAACGCGCGACCGGATTCTGGCCGCGGCCGAGGCGCTGGCCCGCAGCGCCGGTCCCGGAAACCTGTCGCTTGATGCGGTGGCACGCGATGCCGGCGTGTCCAAGGGCGGGTTGCTTTACCATTTCCCGTCCAAGGCCCGCCTTCTGGAAGCTCTGGTTGAGGATTTTCTGTCGAGGTTCGACCGCGCCCTGCGGGCCGAGGCCGACAGTGGTCGCAGGGATGCCCTGATACTGGCCTATGTAGACCTGTTCCTGAAGGAGCGTCGCTTGGGCGCGCCGCCACCATCAGGCTTGGTGGCGGCACTGGCCGAGGATCCTCAGATGCTGGACCCCGTGCGCCGTTTCGAGCGCGATTTTCTGGACCGGATCCGCGCAAATGCGACCGATCCCGCGCTGGCGACGCTGGGGTTTCTTGCCGTCCACGGTATTCGGACGATGGAGCTTCTGAACGTTCGTGTCGTGGAGGAGCAGGAGATCTCAGAGGTCGTGGCTTGGTTGCGCGAGAGGCTGGCGGGACCTCGGGGTTGATTGCCGTGTCCCGCCGGGATCAGGCGCGATCGTTCTGCAGATGATTGCGGGCCACGCCCTCGATATCCGCTCGGCAAAGGCCGATATCGGTCAGTTCGCGCTCGGTCAGGCTGGAAAGCTCTGCCAGAGTGCGGTGATACTCGCGGCGGCGCTCAATGCCAGCCAGAATACGCTCATGGGCACGACGGAGGGTGCCGAGGATGCCCGCATTCGCGGACGGCGTGTTGATGAAAGTGGTGGCCATGGTTCGGTCCTTTGGTTTCGATGTCTCTGTCGGGGGGATCACAAGACGTGATACCCAGCTTCGGACAAGAGATTGGCGTTTTTCTGCACCTGCACAATGTCCCGGGCGGCAAAGCGGCCCTGCATCGCGCGCATGGCAAAAAGGGAACGCGCAAGTCATCTGAAAGATTGGGAAATCCGTTGTCGGCCGCTCTTCGCTGCGTGGTCATGCACGTCTATGACGCAGCGTCAGATCGGCGCAAGGCAAGGCCGGGTGGAGCGTTCGCAACCACGCAGCACGGCAATCAGCGGCGTGCGCGCTGTTCGCGCAGGAAGATGAAGAAGCCTGCGCCGATGATGATCGCCCCCCCGGCCAGGGTCATCAGGCGCGGCACGTCGCCAAAGAACAGCCAGCCGAACAGGATCGCCCAGAGCAGGAGCGTGTACTGGAAAGGGGCCACGGTCGCCGCATCGGCCAGCTTCAGCGCGCGGTTGACGCAGACATGCGCCCCCATGGCCACGACGCCCAGCATGCCCAGCAGCAGGAAGTCGGCGGTTGTAGGCGTCACCCAACCAATGGGCGCCAGAACCGCGCCCGCGACCAGCGCGCCGATGATTTGCCAGGACACCAGTGTCGTGTCCGGGGTTCCTCGCAGGCTGCGCCCGGTCACCATCATCAGCGCAAAGCAAAGCGTTCCCAATATGGCCGTCAGGGTGGCCATTGGCTCAACCGCGCCGGACGGCGCCAGTGCCAGCAGCACGCCCACAAAGCCGATCCCGATGGCTGTCCAGCGAAGCGGCCCTACGCGTTCACCCAGAAGCCAGGGTGACATTGCGGCGACATAGATCGGCGCCGCGAGCCAATAGGTCATCACATCGGCCAGCGGCAGATGGCGCACCGCCGCGTAGAAGCAGAAGACCTCGGCCGTTGAGAAGACGACGCGGGCAAACTGCAGCCCCGGACGATCTACACGCCAGATCCGCGGCAACCCTAAACGCCAGAGGAATGGCGCAAGCACGATCAGCGCAAAGGCGCTGCGGATCAGCAGCACCTGACCCACCGAATAGGTGGCGACCAGCCACTTGCCGATGGCATCGTTGAGCGTGAAGAGGAACATTGCGAACAGCATGACAAGGATGCCCAGCCGCGCGAGGGTCATCGTCCCGGTTGCTGCTGCGATCCGTGTCATCCGCCGTATCCCTCTCAGGAAAACGGGGCGCCTGAGGCGCCCCGTTCCGAACCATTTTCGGTGCGCTTCTAGCTGCGCAGTTCGTCCAGTGCGGCAAGCATCCGGTCCACGACCTCGGCGCCGATCGTCTCCTTGTGCCGGTCATAGACCGCGGCCACGGCCTCACGGATGCGGGAGACCTGATCCTCGCTCAACTCGTTGTATTGCATCCCCCGCTCCTGAACATTGGCGAGCGATGTGTTTGAGAGTTCACGGCTAACCGACCGCTGAACCCCCTGTCCGACCATCGCGCAGTCCCGCAGGATCGCCTGCTCCTCTTCGGAATAGGTGTCGAAGATCGGCTTCGAGAAGAGCACCATGAACGGAGTATAGGCATGCCGCGTGGCGGACAGATAGTCCTGCACCTCGTAGAACTGCGAGGTGTCGATGGTCACATAGGGGTTCTCCTGGGCATCGATGGCCCGGGTTTCCAGCGCCGTGAACACCTCACCAAAGGCCATCGGCGTGGCATTCGCGCCCAGCGTCTGGAAGGTGTCGAGGAAGATATTGTTCTGCATCACCCGCACCCGCATCCCCTGGAAATCCTCCAGCGAGGCGACGGGGCGCAGCGAGTTGGTCAGGTTGCGGAAGCCGTTTTCCCACCAGGACAGGTTCACTAGGCCCGAGTTGGGCATCATCTCGGTCACATAGGTGCCGAACTCGCCGTCAAGGATCGCATCAGCCTCGGCCTCGTCCGCGAACAGGAACGGCAGGTCAAACACGCCGAGCGCAGGCTCGATCCCCACCAGAGGTGAGGTCGAGGTGATCACCATCTCCTGCGTGCCCGAGCGCAGGGCCTGGGTTGCGGTCAGATCGTCACCGAGTGCCGAGGACCAGAAGGCATTCAGCGTCCAGGCGCCGCCGGTCCTGTCGGTGATGCATTCGCGCATCGCCTCGATCCCGTTGCCCACCGGGTGCGTTTCGGCAACGCCGTTCGATACCGTGATCGTTCGCGTCTGGATCTCGGCCACCGCGGGCAGGGCCATGCCGAGGGCGAGTGTTGTCGTCAGGCTCAGTTTCGTCAGGGTCTTCATTGCGTCCTCCTTCGCAGGTTGAAGTTTTCTTTCGTGGCGTTCTCAGCGCAGCCAGGCCAGCGGCACCAGGACAAGTTCAGGGAATGCGATCAGCAGGCCCAGAACAAAGACCTGGCTGGCCAGGAACGGCCAGACGCCCCAGATCACGCGGCCGAGCGGCACGCGGCTGACACCACTGACCACGTTCAGTACCACACCCACCGGCGGCGTCATCAGCCCGATGCAGGTGGTCATCACGAAGACCACGCCGAAATAGACCGGGTCGATCCCGGCGGTACGGATGATCGGCATCAGCACCGGCGACAGGATCAGGATGGTGGGCGCGAGGTCAAGCACCGTGCCTACCAGCAGCACCAGCAGGATGATGCAGAGCATCAACAGCTTTGGCTGGTCGATGATCGGGCTGAGGAATGCAGTGATCTCGTTCGGGATGTTGGCGCGCGTGATCAGCCAGCTTGTCACCAGCGCCGCCGCGACGAGAAACAGCACGACAGAGGTTGTCTTGGCCGCGTTCAGGAACACGCCGTAGAGATCGCGGATCTTCAGTTCCCGATAGACCACCATGCCCACGAACATCGCATAGACGGCCGCGATCACCGCCGCCTCAGTTGGCGTGAATACGCCAAAGCGGATGCCGCCGAGTATGATGACCGGCATGAGCAGCGCCCAGCCCGCCCGACCTGTGGCGACCAGCCGCTCTCGTCCCGACCGCTTCGGCAGGGTCGCCACGTTTTCCTTGCGCGCGACGATCATCCAGACCGCGATCAGCGCCATGGCCATCATCAGGCCGGGCACGATGCCGCCCATGAATAGGCCCGTGATCGACACGTTGGCGGCGACGCCGAAGATGATGAAGGCGATGGATGGCGGGATCACCGGCGCGATCACCCCGCCCGCCGCCATCAGCCCAGCCGAGCGCGGCACATTGTAGCCCGCCTGCCGCATCATCGGTATCAGGATCGCTGCCAGCGCGGCGGAGTCCGCCGCCGCCGAGCCCGAGAGCGAGGCCATGATCACCGCTGCAATCACCGCGACTATACCGAGACCACCCTTGATATGGCCGACGCAGGCCACCGCGAAGTCGACGATGCGCTTCGACAGCCCGCCTGCGTTCATCAACTCGCCAGCAAGCAGGAAGAAGGGGATCGCCAGAAGGGTGAAGGTGTTCGCGCCCGAAATCATCTGCTGCGACAGGATCTGGGCGTTGAATATGCCCATCCAGGTCATAAGCACGATGCCGCAGAACATCAGCGCAAAGGCTACCGGCACACCCAGCGCGAGCGTCCCGAACAGCGTGACCAGGAAGACGCCGATGATCATCCGTGCTTCGCTTTGGTGTCGATGTCGTCATATTCGCCGGCGAAGCGTGCGATCTCGGCCGGATCGATGCGACCCAGAAGAATCCGCACCAACCGCACCAGTGCGATCAGACCGATCCCGAGCGCGGTGAAATAGCCGATGCCGAAGACCCAGATCATCGAAATGCCGACGACCGCCGCGCGCATGCTGGCGTTGATTTCGTGCTGCATCCACGTCCCGTAGAACAGCACCGCTGCGCACAGCAGGATGATCGCATTCGTAAGCGCCATGCAGATCAGCCGGCCGCGGCGCCCGAACAGCCGCACCATGGTTTCCACGCCGATGTGGCCGTGATCCCGGAACGCCAGCACCGCGCCGGTGAAGGTCAGCCAGACGAAGAAGTAGCGCGACATCTCCTCGGAGAAGTTGATGCCAGTGTTGAAGCCGTAGCGCAGCACGACATTGGTGAAGACCATCGCCACCATGCCCGCCAACAGCAGCACCAGCGCCACCTCGACGACACGGACGATCGCGAATTCGATGCGCGCAATCATCGCGCGCGATCCCGGCCCGCGTGACGTTGGTCGCAGATCATTCCCCCTCCGGCATCTGACCGGCGCAGCAGATCGCCGCGGCATTTTTTTCTGTGAAAACGCTAATTGAAAGCGTATATCAGAGTCAACCAACAAAACCGGAAAGCGCCGGTTGAAGGTATCGTCATTGAGAAGAAAAGAACGTAATCCCAACATAGTAACGCTTGCCGATGTGGCCAGCGCGGCGGATGTTAGCGCCGTCACCGCGTCGCGTGCCCTGCGCACGCCGGATCTCGTCGCCGAGGCGACGCTGAAGCGGGTTCAGGAAGCGGCGAACGCGCTGGGATACGTTCCAAATCCTGCGGCGCGGGCACTCGCGCGTGCGCGCTCGAATACGCTGGCGGTGATCATTCCCTCGGTGACGAATCAGGTCTTCACGGAATTGCTGCGCGGTGTCTTTGACTCGGTCGAGGATACCGGGTTGCAGGTGCAGTTGGCGAACACTCGCTACCGTCCGACGCGCGAAGAGGATCTGCTGCGACTTTTCGCTGCGCAGCGCCCGGCAGGCGCGATCATCGCGGGTATCGACCAGACTCCGATCGCCCGAAACCTTCTGGGCGCGCTCGACTGTCCGGTGGTGCAGGTGATGGAACTTTGCGACGATCCTATCGACATGGTGATCGGCTGCGACCAGCGCGCCGCGGCGGCCGATGCTGTGGACCACCTGCTGCAACGCGGCTACCGGCGGATCGGGTTCCTGGGCGCGCGGATGGACCCGCGGGCGCAGCGGCGGATGCAGGGTTGGCGCGACCGGCTGGAGCGGGCCAATCTTTATGACGAGGCACTGATGCTGACGACGCCGCATCCCTCATCGGTGACGGTCGGTTCGCGGATGCTGGAAGAATTCCTGGCCATGGTGCCCGATGCCGATGCGGTCTTCTGCAACAACGACGACGTGGCGCTCGGCGCGCTGTTCGAGTGCCAGCGTCGGGGAATCCGCGTGCCGGCGCAGTTCGGCATCATGGGGTTCAACGATCTGGAGATGGTATCGGTCAGCAACCCGGCGATCAGCAGCGTGGCGACACATCGCTACGAGATGGGCCGCCTGGCCGTGACAATGCTGCAGCAGGCCGCGCGTGGCGAGCGGCCGGAGCCGGCAGTCGTCGATAGCGGCCATACGCTGATGATCCGGGGCAGCACGGCGCGTTAGAACAAATGGGGGAAGGGATGCACATACTCGTCACCGGCGCGGCCGGCATGATCGGTCGAAAGCTGACGGCGGCGCTTTCGCAGGGTGGCTTGGGTGGCACGGCCATTGACCGCTTCACGCTTGCAGACGTGGTTGAGGCGCCGCTGCCCGAGGGGTTCGCCGGTCAGGTCACGCCTGTCGTCACCGACATCGGACGGCCCGAGAGCGCCGAGCGCCTGATTGCCGACCGACCGGATCTGATCTTCCATCTCGCCGCCATCGTCTCGGGCGAGGCCGAGGACGATTTCGACAAAGGCTACCGGATCAACCTTGACGGAACGCGCTGGCTGTTCGACGCGATCCGCCTGGCCGGGGACTACCGCCCGCGGGTGGTCTTCGCGTCGTCAATCGCGGTTTTCGGAACGCCCTTTCCCGAAAGGATCGGCGACGAGTTCTTCTGCACCCCGCGTACCAGCTACGGCACCCAGAAGGCGATGGGCGAGTTGCTGCTGAACGACTACTCCCGCCGCGGCTTTTTCGACGGCGTCGGCATACGGCTTCCGACAATCTGCATCCGCCCCGGTGTCCCGAACAAGGCGGCCTCGGGCTTCTTCTCGAACATCCTGCGCGAGCCGCTGGCGGGCAAGCCCGCGGTGCTGCCGGTGGACGACGGCGTGCGCCACTGGCATGCCAGCCCGCGCGCGGCGGTCGGGTTCCTGACCCATGCCGCGACGCTGGACACGGGATTGCTCGGGCATCGTCGGGTTCTGAACATGCCCGGCCTGTCGGCCACGGTTGCCGAGCAGATCGCGGCGCTGGAGCGGGTGGCCGGACCGGCGGCCACCGCGCTGATCCGGCGCGAGCCCGACCCGAAGATCGCCGCTATGGTTTCCGGCTGGGCACAGGATTTTGCGCCGGACCGCGCGCTGGCGCTCGGCTTCACCACCGAGAGCAGCTTTGACGAGATCATTCGCATCCATATCGAGGACGAACTCGGCGGCCGCATCCCGGTGCTGGAGGACGTGGGATGAGCGCGGGCACCGCAATCGTCACCGGAGCGGGCACCGGGATCGGCCGCGCGATCTGCGAAAGCCTGCTGGAAGGGGGTTGGCAGGTGGCGCTGGCTGGCCGCCGCGCGGCAACCCTCCACGACACCGCCGCCGCACTCGACCCGGATGGCAGTCGCACGCTCTGCCAGCCGACGGACGTGGGCGATCCGGCACAGGTAGACGCGCTTTTCGCCGCCACAATCGCGCGCTGGGGCCGTGTCGATCTGCTGGTCAACAACGCCGGGATCGGCCTGCCCGCCATTCCGTTGGAGGATGTTTCGCCAGAGGATTGGCACCGGATTGTCGCGGCCAACCTGTCGGGAATGTTCTTCTGCATCCAGGCCGCGTTTCGCACGATGAAGGCGCAGTCGCCGCGCGGCGGGCGGATCATCAACAACGGCTCGGTCTCGGCCACGACGCCACGCCCGCATTCGGCGCCCTATACGGCGACGAAGCATGCGGTGACCGGGCTTACCAAATCCGCCGCGCTGGATGGCCGGGCGTTCGGCATTGCCGTGGGCCAGATCGATATCGGCAACGCCGCCAGCGAGATGACGGCCCGGATGACAGACGGCGTGCTGCAGCCCGATGGCCGCATGATGCCCGAGGCGCGGATGGACGTGGCCCACGTGGGCCGGGCGGTCGCGCATATGGCCAGCCTGCCGCTGGACGCCAATGTGCTGTTCATGACCGTGATGGCAACGCAGATGCCAATGGTCGGCCGGGGCTGACGGCGGCTACAGCAGGCCGCGCCCCGCCAGGTTTCGCATCAGCGCGCCGGTGCCAAAGGTCCATTCCGGCGCCTCGGTCGCCAGCCGCACGGTGTTGACGAGCGCCCCCAGTTCCGGCGTTGCCACGGTCACGCGGTCGCCAAGATGATGGGTGAAGCCCTGCCCGGGCGCGTCGCGGTCCTGCACAGGCGCGAACATCGTTCCGAGATAGAGCAGGAAGCCGTCGGGATACTGGTGATGCCGCCCCCGCGTCTGCGCCACCAGATCCGCCGGGTCGCGGCTGATCTCGGCCATCGACGACCGGCCATCCAGCACGAAGCCGTCGTCCTGCCCCTCGACCCGCAGCGTCAGTTCCAGCCCGCGCACGGTATCAAGCGTGAAGTCGTCATCGAAGATGCGGATGAAAGGGCCGATCGCGGCGGCGGCGTTGTTATCCTTGGCCTTGCCCAGCAGCAGCGCTGACCGGCCCTCGACATCGCGCAGGTTCACATCATTGCCCAACGTCGCGCCGACGATGCGGCCCGTGCCGTCCACCGCCAGAACCACCTCGGGCTCCGGGTTGTTCCAAGTGGAGATCGGGTGCAGGCCAACCGCCGCGCCCCAGCCCACTGCGCTCATCGGCTGGGCCTTCGTGAAAACCTCGGCATCCGGGCCGATGCCGACCTCCAGATACTGGCTCCACAGCCCCTCGGCCTGCAGCAGGCGCTTGACCTCAGCGGCCTTGTCCGAACCGGGCACCAGATCGCGCAGGCTGTCGCCGATCACGCGGGCCACGCGGGCTCGGATTTCCTCGGCCCGCGAGGCATCGCCGGCCGCGCGCTCCTCGATCACCCGCTCGACCATCGAGCGCGCGAAGGTCACGCCGCAAGCCTTCACCGCCTGCAGGTCGCAAGGGGCGAGCAGGCGGGTGGTGTCGCCCGTGACCTCGACGCTCGTGGCGGCGATCTCTTCCAATGGCCCCAGATCCTCGCCCGGGATCGCGGCGACGAAACCGGCGATTTCGGGCTGGTCCAGCAGGTCGCGCATTGTCGGGGCCGCGCGGGTCGTGATATCGCTTACGCGGCCGTCGCGCAGCGCCACCAGCGCAGGCCCGATACCGGCACGCCAGACGCGGCCCAGAAACAGGCCCTCGGGGGGGAGGTCGATCATCGGTAACTCCTGCATATCAGATGGTTGTGGCGTCGGATGTCTGCCGCGAAACGGTATAGGCGCGGTCAAGATCGGGCAGCAATGCCAGCCCCAGGCCCGGTCCAGGCGGCACGGTGATCAAGCCGTCCTTGACCTCGGGCAGTGCGGTGACGAGGTCACGATACCAGGTGCGGTAGAAGGCGCGCACGCTTTCCTGCACCAGCGCGTTGGGCGCGTTCAGCGAAAGGTGCGTTGATGCGGCCAGCACGACCGGCCCGGTGCAGTCGTGCGGGGCGACGGGCAGATGCCACGTCTCGGCCATCGCCGCGATCTTGCGTGCCTCGGACAGCCCGCCGCACCAGCTCAGATCCAGCATCACCACCCCTGCCACGCCGGTTTCCAGCAGATCGCGGAACGCCCAGCGGCTGCCCAGCGTTTCGGACGCACAGATTGGCGCGGGCGACACTTCGGCGTAGCGCTTCAGGCTGGACAGGCTGTCCATCCGGATCGGATCTTCGTGCCAGAACGTTTTGTAGGGGGCAAGCGCGCGCGCGATCTGCATCGCGGGCAGCAGTTGCCACATCGAATGGAATTCCACCATGATATCCATCCGGTCGCCCGCGGCGCGACGGATCTTGTCGAACGGTTCCAGCGCGCGGTTCAGGTCGGGGGCAGAGATATACTGGCCCCGCGTCGCCTCTGCCGCCGCATCGAACGGCCAGATCTTCATCGCGGAGATGCCTTCGTCCAGCAGCGACAGGGCAAGTTCGTCGGCGCGGTGCAGAAAACCGTTCAGGTCGTCATAGTCCCGCCCCGCCGCCAGCCCGTAGTTTCCGGTGGTCTGGCCGGTCGCCTGCTTGATGTATTCGGTTCCGGCACAGGTGTTGTAGGTGCGGATCGCCGGGCGGGTGAAGCCGCCCAGAAGCTGCGCAACGGGCTGGCTGGTCGCCTTGCCGAAAATGTCCCATAGTGCGATGTCGAAGGCAGAATTGCCCCGCACCTCTGCCCCGGTGGAGCGGAAGCCGAGGTATCCGACCAGATCGGCGGCCAGCAGATCGATCTGCAACGGGTCGCGCCCGATGACACGCGGGGCGATGTATTCGTGCACATGCGCCTCGACCGTGGCGGCGCCAAAGAACGTCTCGCCCAGCCCCGTGATGCCTTCGTCGGTGTGGACGTGCAGCCAGATAAGGTTGGGACGTTCGGCGACCCGGATGGTTTCAAGCGCGGTGATCTTCATCCTGATGCCCCGGGGGTGACGCTGCCGGACCGCGAACATTCGAACGAAAGATGCGGTTCCGAACCGGGCATAGGGGGTGAGCCCGAGGGCTGTCAACGCGCGACGCGCCAGAGCCGTGCCCAGGAGCTGGCGCTCCGCGACGGTGGTGGCGTTGCATGGCGCCGGACCGGCGGCTATACCCATCGCCGGAAGGATGCCGTGCGCCTTGTGGGTTCCGATCCGCCCTCGGATCGTCCATTGGCAATCACGCGCATCGGTCGCACCGTGCAGGTTTCCCAATCCCGCCGGTCGGCGTCACGGGGAACGAGCGCAGCACATGAGGCAGGACCACAGGGGCGACTGGCAGCATGTCCTGCGAACCCGTGGCCTGCACGTCCTGATGATCTATTCCGGCGCTTTCGCCTTTGGACTGGTGGCGGACTGGTTCAACGTGCCGCTGCCCTGGATGATCGGCGCGATGGTTTTTGCCACCGCGATGCGGATGTCGGACCGGGACGTCCATGTTCCCGGCCGAACGCGACAGATCGGGCAGATCCTCGTCGCCTCGTCGGTCGGCCTGTCCTTCACGCCAGAGGCTGTGGCGGCGATGGGCACGTTGCTGATCCCGATGGTTCTGGTGGCGCTGCTGACGGTTCTGATCGGCTTCGTCGTCGCCGCCGTGCTGATGCGGATGACCCATGTCGATGTGGTGACCGCCAGCCTTGCGTCGATTCCCATGGGACCGGTGGAAAGCGCGACGCTGGCCGGCAAGCATGGCGTGGCGCCGGGGCCGGTCGTCTTTGCGCAGACGCTTCGGATCATGCTGCTGGTGCTGCTGATCCCGCCGATCCTCGTCGCGCTTGACGGAAGCGTGCGCGACCCCAGCGCGGTACTGCGGTCTATGCCCTGGACGGTTCCGGGCGCGCTGCTGCTCTGTGCGACCGGTGTCCTGGGTGCGCTGTTCGCCCGCGCGGTCGGGCTAGCCAATCCGTTCTTCGTCGGCTCAATCGGTGGTGCCGCGCTGGCGGCGGCGTTCAGCCTGCCGATCACCGCCTATCCCTATCCCGTTCTGGTCATCGCCCAGATCTTCCTTGGTGTCTTTCTGGGTGCCGTGTTCGACCGGGCACTGCTGCGCAGGGCGGGCAGTTTCATCCCCGCGGCGGTTGTTTCATCGCTGCTTATGGTCGCGCTCTGCGCGGTGATGGGCATGGGACTCGTCTGGATCACCGGGCAGCCGTGGCAGGTGATGATCCTGTCCACCGCGCCGGGCAGCGTGACCGAGATGGCGCTGACCGCCAAGATCCTGCAGCAGGGCATAGCCGTGGTGACGGCGTTCCATCTGGTGCGGATCTTCATCATTCTGCCCTTTGCGCCGGTCATCATCGGCGTCACCGCGCGGCTTGCCCGGCAATGGGGCCTGCGCACGGACGCTGACTCGGCCGGGAAGGGCTAGGCCGCGGGCTGTATCGGCCCGCTTCGGTGTGTCAGCCGTCGGGGTGAACCAGACGCCCTTCGACTGCGCGCAGATGATCCAGCATCGCCTTTTCCGCCCCGCGGACATCGCGCGCTCGGATCGCCCCGATGATCAGGTCATGGTCGGAAAAGGAGTGGTGATCCGGCGGCGGGCGGTCGATATCCTTGCGGTCCCGCGACCAGGCGACGCCGCGCCGCACGGCGTTGAGCGCGTCGAACAGCGCCAGCGCGAGCATGTTGCCCGATGCGCGGGCGATCTGCCGGTGCAGGGCATTGTCCTGCGCTTCGTACTGGCGCCACGTCTGCGCGCTGCGCATCTGATCGATGCAATGCTGCATCTCGTCGATACTGTCCGTGCTCGCATGCAGCGCCGCATCGCGCGCCAGGGCCGGTTCCAGGATCAGCCGCGTTCGCATGACCTCGGCGGGATTGGTCTGCCGCTGGATCTCGTCCAGATTGATGGAGTCGTTAAGCGGGCGCGCTCCAAGGAACGTCCCCTTGCCGACGTGCCGCCAGATCACGCCATCGGATTCCAGCAGCGCCAGCGCCTTGCGCAACTCGCCGCGCTTGATGCCCAGTTCCTCGCACAACTGCCGCTCAGGGGGCAGGCGCGTTTCGCCCTCGCCCCGCGCGGCCAGCCAGGCGCGCAACTGGATCAGCACGGCATCGGCTTTCAGCATGTAGGGCGTTTCCGTCATCTGCGAACCGCTCGATTGGTGCTTGCCCATCGCATACCGCTGGCAGGCAAAGCTGTCAATTTTTGGTTGACCAATCTGCCATTGATACCATAACCAATGCATGACTTGGTCAAGCGCAGCAGCGTTCATGGCCAAAGGGGGGCAGCGGTGCAGGGTTACATCAGGACACGCGACTTCCTTTCCGCAGTGCTGTTCGTTGCGATCGGGGCGGTGGGCCTGTGGTATGCGCTCGGCTACCCGGTCGGAACGCTGCGCCGGATCGGCCCGGGCGCGCTTCCGATCGCCGTCAGTTCCCTGATGATCGCTGTCGGCACCACCCTAGCGATTCAGGTCTGGCTGCGTGATCCCGCCGAGGGGCCGTTGCTGTCGATGCCGCGCCTGCCGGAAATGCGGGTGCTGCGGTCGATTGCCTTCGTGACCGCCTCGCTGATCGTCTTTGCGCTGCTGATCCGGCCGATGGGCCTGCTGGTGGCGACCTTTGCGCTGGCCATGGTCGCGCGGCAGGCCGAAGGCGGGGCGACGATCATCGGCTCGGTCGTGCTGGCTGCAGCCCTGTCCGCGATCTCGGTGGGCGTCTTCGTCTATGCGCTCGGCCTGCCGTTCCGGGTCTGGCCCTGACGATGGAGATGCTGTCCAACCTCGCCCTCGGCTTCGATGTCGCGCTGTCCGTTTCGGCACTGACCTACTGCCTGATCGGCGTGACGCTCGGCACCTTCATCGGCGTCCTGCCCGGCATAGGCCCCATCGCCGCGATCGGTGTTCTGCTGCCGCTGACCTTTCACGTCCCGGCCACCGAGGCGATCATCATGCTCGCCGGCATCTACTACGGATCGATGTATGGCGGCTCGACCGTGGCGATACTGCTCAACCTGCCGGGCACAGCGGCCTCAGCCGTCGTCGCGCTCGACGGGCATCCGATGGCGCGGCAGGGGCGGGCAGGTGCCGCGCTGGTGCTGACGACCCTGTCGTCATTCGTCGGCGGCTGCGTCGCCATCATCATCGTCTCGGCCTTCGCGCCACCGCTGGCACGCGTCGCGCTCAGCTTCCAGTCGCCGGAGTATTTCTCGCTCATGCTCCTCGGCCTTCTGGCGGCGGCGATCCTG
This sequence comes from Paracoccaceae bacterium, assembly GCA_050485905.1. Taxonomy (GTDB): domain Bacteria; phylum Pseudomonadota; class Alphaproteobacteria; order Rhodobacterales; family Rhodobacteraceae; genus JAWLCA01. The sequence goes on from JBJHCH010000012.1 coordinate 45,763, forward strand.
GTCAACGGGCCGTTCCTGAAAGGCATCGGCATGGTGCTGCTGGGGCTTCTGCTGGGCACTGCTGGGATGGAGTCGCTATCGGCGCTGCCGCGATACACCTTCGGCAGCCTGCATCTTTATGACGGGCTCAGCTTCGTCGTCGTCGTGATCGGCCTTTTCGGGCTGGCAGAGGTGATGAACAACCTGTCGCGGGGCGCCGAGCGGGAAAAGGTCGTCTCATCCGTGAAGTGGCGCGATCTGGTGCCGACCTCCAGCGATTTGCGGCAATCGGTGATGCCCACGCTGCGCGGAACCGGCCTTGGCTCCTTCCTCGGCATCCTGCCCGGCGCGGGGCCGGCCATCGCGTCGTTTGTCGCCTATGCGGTGGAAAAGCGTGTGGCCAGCGACAAGTCGCAATTCGGTCGCGGGGCCGTCGCAGGCGTGACCGCGCCCGAGGGGGCGAACAACGCGGCGGCGCAGACCTCGTTCATCCCCACATTGTCGCTCGGTGTGCCGGGTGATGCGATCATGGCGATCATGCTGGGGGCGCTGATGATCCACGGGCTGGTGCCCGGCCCCCAGATCGTCCAGAACAACCCCGAATTCTTCTGGGGCCTGCTGGCCAGCTTCTGGATCGGCAACCTGCTGCTGTTGATCCTTAACCTTCCGCTGGTCGGCATCTGGATCAAGATGCTCTCGATCCCCTACAGCGTGCTGTTCCCGGCGATCCTCAGCTTCATCGCCATCGGCATCTACAGCCTGCACCGCGATCCGTTCGACCTCTACATGGTCGCGGGCGCGGGCATCGTCGGGTTCATCTTCATAAGGCTGAGGCTGGAGGCGGCGCCGCTGCTTCTGGGCCTGATCCTGTCGCCGCTGCTGGAGGACAACCTGCGCCGCGCGCTGCTGGTGTCGCGTGGCGATCCGATGATCTTTCTCAACCGGCCCATCAGCCTGGTCTTCATCACCCTCACGGCGCTCGCCC
>JBJHCH010000013.1:0-43871 GCA_050485905.1 Paracoccaceae bacterium
CGCCGGGGTTCAGGATGTCCAGATCGGCGCAATCGGCAATCTCCGCGATCCCCGCATTGCCCGGCGCCACGATCAGCCGGTCGCATTTCGGGTTCTGCTTGATCGCCCAGGCCAGCGCATGTTCGCGCCCGCCGCCGCCCAGCACCAGAATGTTCATGCCCGCTGCCCCTTTTGCCCGCCGCGCCCGCGTCCTAAGCTATGGGTCGCAGCCAGACAAGGACGCGGCCAAAGAAGGACCAGATGCAGGACCTGTTCGAACACGCCGAAACCACCGGCAACGCCCCGGAATTCACCGTCTCGGAGCTTTCCGGCGCGGTAAAGCGCGTGATCGAGGGCGAATTCGGCCGCGTCCGTGTGCGGGGAGAGGTCGGCCGCGTCTCGCGCCCCGGCTCCGGCCATGTCTATTTCAACCTGAAGGATCAGGGCGCATCCCTCGATGCCGTCTCATGGCGGGGCCAGGTCGGCCGGCTGGCCGTGCAGCCCGAGGAGGGGCTGGAGGTCATCGCCACCGGCCGCATGACCACCTTTCCCGGCCAGTCGAAATACCAGCTGATCGTCGAGGAACTGGCCCCCGCCGGCATGGGCGCGCTGATGGCGATGCTGGAAAAGCGGAAAGCGGCCCTGCAGGCCGAGGGGCTGTTCGACCCCGCCCGGAAAAAGGAGCTTCCGTTCCTGCCCGAGGTGATCGCCGTCGTCACCTCGCCCACCGGCGCTGTGATCCGCGACATCCTGCACCGGCTGCGCGACCGCTTTCCCCGCCGGGTGATGATCTGGCCCGTGCCGGTTCAGGGCGCGGCCTCTGCCCCCGCCGTCGCCGCTGCGATCCGGGGCCTGAACGCGCTGCCGATGGGCCGCATCCCGCGCCCCGATCTCATCATCGTCGCCCGTGGCGGCGGCTCGGTCGAGGATCTGTGGGGCTTCAACGAGGAAATCGTCGTCCGTGCCGCCGCCGAAAGCGCGATTCCCCTGATCTCGGCCGTGGGGCACGAAACCGATACCACGCTGATCGACCATGCCGCCGACTGGCGCGCGCCCACCCCCACGGCGGCGGCCGAACGCGCGGTGCCGGTGCGGATGGACCTGATCGCCTGGGCCGATGGCATGGGCTCTCGCCTGTCGCGCGCGCTGACGCAGGGGGTGGGGCAGCGCGGCCAGCGGCTCAGGGATCTCTCTCGCGCGCTGCCCCGGCCCGAAACCCTGGTCGAACGCGCGGCGCAGCGGCTGGATCTGTGGGGCGACCGGCTGCCGGCGGCGCTCCGCGCCCATGCCGCGAAGAAGCGGCAGGGCTTCCTGCCGCTTGCCGCCCATATCCGGCCCCGCCTGCTGCGCGACCTGATCGCGCAGCGCCGCGACCGGCTGGACAGCCGCGCCGCCCGGCTGGCAGCGGCGGTCGTCGGCCTGCGCCGCCTGCGACTGCAGGAGCTTTCGCGCCAGCGTCAGGCGCTCGACGCCCTCACCGCGCGCCTGCAGACGGCGCCAGTGGCACGGCTCGCGCGCCTGTCCGACCGGCTGGCCGCGCTGGACCGGACCCGCCAGACGCTGGGCTATACCGAGACGCTACGGCGCGGCTATGCCGTCGTCCGTGCGGGCGATCAGGTCGTCACCACCCGCGCCGAAGCAGAGGGTCAGGCGGCGCTGGAGATCGAGTTCCAGGATGGCCGCCTGAGCGTGCACAGGGGTTAAGTGCAGGTTAACAAAAATCGCGATTCATAGCCTTTTCAAAGGCTTGACTTTTTGTGCACGCGTGCACAGGCCCCCGATTTCCGCCTCAGGGGATCAGAACCGTCGACCCCGTGGTGGCCCGCCCGCTCAGCCTTTCATGGGCCTCGGCCACCTGATCCAGCGGCCATTTCTGGTCGATCCTGATCGTCAGATGCCCTGCTTCAATGGCCCCGAACAAATCCGCCGCCGCCACCTCCAGCCAGTCCCTCCGGTTCACGAAATGAAACAGGGTGGGCCGGGTTGCGAACAGCGACCCCCGCGCCAGATCGGTCAGCCGGAACTGATCCGGCTTGCCCGAGGACTGGCCGAACAGAACCAGCGTCCCGAACCGTTGCAGGCAGTCCAGCCCCCCCATCACCGTATCCTTGCCGACGGAATCATAGACCACCCGAACCCCGCTGCCCCCGGTGATCTCCCGCACCCTCTCGACGAAATCCTCGGCCCGATAGTCGATCACATCCGCATAGCCATGCGCGCGGGCAAGATCGCATTTCTCCGGCCCCCCCGCCGTCCCGATGGCCTGCACCCCCTTCTGCGCCAGCCACTGCCCCGCGATCAGCCCGACGCCACCAGCGGCGGCGTGAAACAGCACCCGGTCCCCCGCCTGCAGCCTGACCGTATCATGCAGCAGATACCGCGCCGTCAGCCCCTTCAGCATAACAGCCGCCGCCACCTCGTCCGGGATCGCCTCGGGCACCTTCACCAGCTGCGACCCCGGCACGATCCGGTGGCTGGCATAGGCCCCGCCCTGCACCACATAGGCCACCCGGTCGCCCGGCTGCAGCCCCTCCACATGCGGCCCCACCGCCTCCACCACACCCGCGCCCTCGGACCCCAGGATGAAGTCCCGCTCCACCGGCCAGGGATAGAGCCCGTCGCGCATGTAGATGTCGAGGAAGTTCAGCCCCACGGCGGTCTGCCGGATCAGCACCTCGCCCCGGCCCGGATCTGGCGGGGCGATGTCGATGCGGTGCAGAACATCAGCGCCACCCGGTTCACGGGCGGCCATGGCATAGGGCATGTCAGTTCTCCTCGTCGTCGTCTTGTAAAAAGGCTGCGTCCACCGGTGGGCGGATCGCGTTCAGGATGTGGTTGGTCTTGGCCGCCGTGGCGACGATCCGCAACAGCTCCGCCTGTACTCCATCGCTCATTCCCTTGGCGCGGGCCGAGGCGAGATGCGAATGGGTGCAGTAGTCGCAGGCATTGGCGATGCTGACGGCGGCGTAGATCATTTCCTTGGTCTTGGGGTCGATCAGCGACGGCGTGGCCAGCACCGCCTTTACATCGCGCCAGACCTCTTCCAGCAGCGCGGGATCAAAGGCCAGATAGCGCCAGACGTTGTTGATGAAGTCCGTGCCCCGCGTGGCGCGAATGTCGTCAAAGACAGCGCCCACGCGAGGGTCGGATTCCGGGTCTTTCGGCGGCCTGACAGTCGCCATGGATCAGAGCAGGCTGAACACGCGCGCCGGCCCGCCGGTGCCGCCAGCATGCTTCGGCGCGCCCACCACGAGCGTCGCCCCAACGGGCGGCAAGCCGTCCAGATTGGCAATGCACTCCAGCCCCCAGCGGTTCATCGGCAGCCAGGCGTAGTGGGTGGCGAAATCCGGGCTCGGCCCATGATCCAGCGACAGCGTATCCACCGCGATGCCCGCCACATCGGCCTCTTCCATCAGCATCTGCGCCGCCTCGACATGAATGCCGGGAAAATGCATCACGCCCGCGTCGTCGGCATTGCGGAACTTTGGATCACGCACATGGGCCGCCCAGCCGGAGTTCATGGCGACGCAGCAGCCCGCCGGCAGGTCGCCGTGCGTGGCGATCCAGTCGCGCAGGTCGTCCGGCGTCAACTGGGCATCCGCATCCTCGGCTGCCCGTGCACGAATATCGACGACGGCCAGCGGCACGATCAGTCGCTCGACCGGGATCTCGTCCACCGCCTGCCCGTCGGCCGAAAAGTGCAGCGGCGCGTCCACATGGGTGCCGGTATGCTCGTTGACGCGAATTTCCTTCAGGTTGAAGGCGTGTTCGGCATAGTTGAAAAGCTGGTCCTCAAAGAACTGCTGGTCGCCGAAGAAAGTGGGGAAATCCTCGGTCAGCGTATGGGTCAGGTCGGTCACGCTGATAACCGGTTGCGCCCGCACCGGCGTTGGCGTCAGCGTCGTTCCGATAGCCGCCGCCGCACCCGCCGCCGCCCCGGCGCGGAAAAAGTCCCGCCGGCCGAGCATCCTATGCTTCACCGAGTCGATCACGCAGGCATTGCACATGGCTTGTCTCCCTGTTGCGGCGGATTGCCGAGATTTTGCCGCAGGATGCGTCCGATGGGCGCGGGAGACAAGCGCCTTGGCGTCACTCTCCGGGCCGCTTCAACGCGAACACCTTTTCCACCTTCGCATAGTCGCGATAGCCGCAGCGGGCGAGCGGCTGGAAACGGGTGATGTCGAAAATCCCATCGACCACGCAATCGTCGCGCAGGTGAACGCCCGTGACCTCGCCGAAGGTGACGAAATTCGCCTCGCCGGGCAATTGCACGATCTGGGTCAGTCTGCATTCCAGCGCCGCCGGAGCGCCGGTCACGCGCGAACAGGGGATCGTGCGACATTCCTCGCGCGCAATCTCGGCATCGGCGAACTCGTCCACCTCGCGCGGCCACGGCCCCGAGGTGCGGTTCATCACGTCGCGCATCGCGTATTCGACGATGTTGACGCAGAAGACGCCGCTGTCACGGATGTTCGCGACCGAATCCTTGGTGCCGTCACGGTCAGGTTTCAGCCCGGTTGAGGCGAACATCACCTGCGGCGGTACATAGGCCACGGCGTTGAAGAAGGAATAGGGCGCAAGGTTCTCGGACCCGTCCGCCCCGCGTGTCGAGATCCAGCCGATCGGGCGTGGCGTGACGACAGCATTGAAGGGGTTGTGCGGCAGGCCGTGGCCGTCTTCGGTTCGGTAGAACATGCGGGCTCCCATCGGTTTGCCCGTGACCTAGCCCCGTGCTACGGCCGATTCCAGAGAAAAGCGGGGGCGGGCGGTGTATCAACTGGCCGAGGAGACGGCGGCCGACTGGTGGGAGGTCGAAGCCTTGTTCGACCTGTGCTTCGCGCCGGGCCGCGAGGCGTTGTCTTCTTACAGGCTGCGCGATGGCGTCGATCCGGTGAAGGAGCTTTGCGCGACGCTGCGTGACGGAGACGGCATCCTTGCTGCCGCGATCCGTTACTGGCCGGTGCTGGTCGGCGGTCAGCCCGCACTTCTGCTTGGCCCCATAGCCGTGCATCCGACCCGGCAAGGCGAGGGGCTGGGTGGCTATCTGATCCACGAAAGCCTGACCGAGGCGCGGCGGCTGGGCTGGCAGCGCGTTCTTCTGGTCGGCGATGCGCCCTATTATCGCCGGTTCGGCTTCACCCGGCGCGAGGGGGTGGAGATGCCGCCGTCCACCAACCCCGACCGGGTGCTGGGCTATGAACTCGTCGAAGGGGCGTGGGTCGGCGTGACCGGTCCGGTCACCTGCTGGGATCAACCCTGAGCGGCGAGCCAGTCCATCACCGGCGCGCGCACGTTCTCGGCCCCGTCCTCGCGGGCGCGGTCGATGACAGCGCGGGCTTCAGTCAGGTCAACCTTGCGCAGCAGATGCTTCACCGGCCCGATGGAGGCCGGACGCATCGACAGCATGCGGATGCCGAGTGCCGCAAGGCACATCGCCTCGACCGGGCGACCGGCATCCTCGCCACAGAACGACAGTGCGGTCTCTGTCTCGGCGCAGCGCGCGGCGATCTGTTCGACGAAGTTCAAGAACGATGTGCTGAGCGTGTCGTAGCGGCGGCGCACAAGCTCGTTCTCGCGGTCGGCGGCAAAGAAGAACTGCTTCAGGTCATTACCGCCGATCGACACGAAATCTGTGAGTTCGAAGAACTTCTGCGGCGCGAAGGCGAGGCTGGGTGTTTCCAGCATCGCGCCAACCTCCAGCGTCTCGGGCAGCGGATGCCCCAAGCTGCTCTCGCGGTCAATCTCGCGCATCAGGTGGTCGCGGGCGGCGGTGAATTCCGACAGTTGCGCCACCAGCGGGAACATCACCGTCAGCGGCCGACCGTTCGCCGCGCGGATCAGCGCCTGAAGCTGCATCCGCATCACGCCTGGCTTGTCCAATCCCACGCGGATCGCCCGCCAGCCGAGCGCCGGGTTCGGCTCTTCAGGAACCTTCAGGTAGGGCAGCACCTTGTCAGAACCGATGTCGAGCGTGCGGAATGCAACCCGTTTGCCGCCGGCGGCGTCCATCACGCGGGCATAGAGCGCGGCAAGCTCTGACCGGCGGGGCACCTTCGAGCGGATCAGGAATTGCAATTCGGTGCGGAAAAGTCCCACGCCCTCTGCCCCCGAGCCTTTCAGGCTGGGCAGGTCGGCCATCAGGCCCGCATTCATGTGCAGGCCGATCACCTTGCCGCAGAGTGTCTCGGCCGGCTTGTCGCGCAGCGAAGCATAACGCTCCTGCGCGCGGGTGTGCATCGCGATCTTCTCGCGGAAAGCGGTGGCGACCGACTCTTCCGGGCGCAAGTGCACGATGCCCTGATCGCCGTCGACGAGAATCGAGTCGCCGTTCAGCGCCTCGGTCGTGATCCGCTCTGCCTGGATCACCAGCGGGATTGCCAAAGCGCGGGCAACGATGGCGGCGTGGCTGCCGACCGAGCCCTCTTCCAGCACCACGCCGCGCAACCTGCGACCGTAGTCCAGCAACTCGCCCGGTCCGATGTTCCGTGCGACGAGAACGGGGTTCGGTGGCAGCGCCGCGCCCGTATCGCTTCCCTGGCCGGTCAGGATTCGTAGCAGACGGTTCGACATATCGTCGAGATCATGCAGCCGCTCACGCAGGTAGCTGTCTGCGGATCGCTGAAGACGAGCGCGGGCGGATGATTGTTCCTTTTCCACCGCGGCTTCGGCGGAAAGGCCAAGCGTTATGTCCTCTTCCATCCGGCGCATCCAGCCGCGCGAATGGGCAAACATCCGATAGGTCTGCAGAACCTCCATCTGGTCCTTGTCGGTCGTATCGGCGGCCGAAAGCATGTCGTCCACCGACACCCGCAACTGTCCGACAGCCTCGCGCAGCCGTTCAACCTCTGCCGCAGGATCGTCGGCCACGAGGTTCGTGACCACGACGCGCGGCTCGTGCAGCCAGACCTGGCCCTCGGCTGCGCCTTCCTGACCCGTCATGCCCCGGAACATCACCGGCGCCTGGTGCAGCGGTCCCAGCGCCTCGCCCTCACCGACAAAGGCGCCAAGCTCGGTCATCTCGGCCAAGACCATGGCGACGACCTCAAGGCCGTAGATCTCGTCATCGGAAAAGAGCCGGGCTTCCTTGGACTGGACGACAAGAACGCCAAGCCGCTCACCCAGCCGCTGGACCGGCACGCCGAGGAAGCTGGAGAAGCGTTCTTCGCCCGTTTCGGGCATGAACCGGAAGCCGCGGGCCGACGGCGCATCGGCTGCGTTGATCGGTTGCCCGCTGCGCGCGACCCGGCCCACCAACCCCTCGCCCAGTTTCAGCCGTGTCTGATGAACAGAATCGGGGTTGAGGCCCTCGGTCGCGCAAAGCTCCAATGTTTCGGCGTCGCGGAACAGGTAGATGGAGCAGACCTCGGTCCGCATGGAGTCCGCGATCAGGTGTGTGATCCGGTCAAGCCGGTCCTGCGCAGCACCGGGCACGGCAAGCGTATCCCGTAGCCGCCGCAGCAGTTTGCGGCTTTCGCTCTCGGTCCGTTCCGGCATGGCCCCTCGCGTCGGCGTCCGGCGCTGCGGGTTCGTCAGCCCGCCTTGTCCAGATCGAAGGCATCATGGAGTGCCTGCACGGCGAGTTCCATATATTTCCTGTCGATCAGCACGGAAATCTTGATCTCTGAGGTTGTGATGACCTTTATATTGATCCCCTCAGACGCGAGTGCCTGAAACATGCGCGCCGCGACGCCGGCATGACTGCGCATCCCGATGCCGACGACGCTCACCTTGGCGACATCGGTATCGGCGACAAGACCGTGAAAGTTGATCTCGCCGCCCTCGCGCGCGCCAAGCAGCGCCTTTTCGGCGCGCTTTACCTGGTCGATAGGACAGGAAAAGGTCATGTCCGTGCGACCCTCGTCCGAGATGTTCTGCACGATCATGTCGACGTTCACCCCGGCCACAGCCAGTGGACCGAAGATCGCCGCGGCGATGCCAGGGCGGTCGGCCACCGATTGCAGAGTCATCTTCGCCTCGTCGCGCGAATAGGCCACGCCTGCGACGGCTTTCGTTTCCATGATGTCCTCCTCGTCACAGACCAGGGTGCCCGAATTCTCATCGGTGTCGTCAAAGCTGGACAGCACGCGCAGCTTCACCTTGTAGCGCATCGCCAGCTCGACAGACCGCGTCTGCAACACCTTTGCGCCAAGGCTGGCAAGCTCCAGCATCTCTTCATAGGCGATGCGATCCAGCTTTCGCGCCTTGCTGCTGATCCGGGGGTCGGTGGTATAGACCCCATCAACATCGGTGTAGATGTCGCAACAATCCGCCCCGAAGGCCGCAGCAAAGGCCACGGCTGTAGTGTCGGATCCGCCCCGGCCAAGGGTGGTGATCCGTCCTTCGGCACTGACCCCCTGAAAGCCTGCCACCACGGCGACCTTGAACCCTTCCGCGAACTTGGCGTCGATGTTCTTTCGCGGGATGCCTATGAAACGCGCCGCCGAATGGGCCGAAGTGGTCTGGATCGGCACCTGCCAGCCCTGCCAACTCCGCGCCGGCACGTCCATTTCCTGCAAGGTCAACGCCATCAGCCCGGCGGTCACATTCTCGCCCGAGGCCACGACGGCATCGTATTCGCGTGCATCGAACAGCGGCGATGTCTGTTCGACCCAGCCCACCAATTCGTTCGTCTTTCCAGCCATGGCAGAGACGATGACGATCACGTCATATCCGCGTTCGACCTCGCGCTTGACCTTCGCGGCGGCATTGCGGATGCGCGCGAGGTCGGCCACCGAGGTGCCCCCGAATTTCATCACCAGAAGCGGCATTGCGCGTCCCATGGGCAGGCGTCAGATCGCGCGCTTCCTATGCCAAGGGTGGGGGGTGCGCAAGGCGGTCAGAGGCTGAGGACAGCCACGAACATGTTGAACGCGCCGAGTAGCGCCAAGCCGTTCACCACCCAGCCACCCAACTTCAGAAGTGGCCGGTAGCGCCAGATGTTCGCCCCGATCCCGAGCAAGGCGATCATCGGACCGGTGATAAGGTCGCCCAGGTCCACTGCCGTCTCGACGCTGCTTGCGAACAGGATCACCGCCAGCACGATCAGACCGATCGGTGTGCCGTAATTGGCCATGCCGGGCGTGCCGAGGCTCGAGTCGATCTTTGCTGCGAACCCCGTCGCTGCGGGTGCAGGTGTCGGCGCAGGTTGTGGTGGTTCAGGCTTTGGTGGTTCCGGTTGCGGTGGCTTCGGACGCGGGTCCGGCTTCGGCGGCTCGGGTTCCGGCGGTGGCGCGGGCTCCTGTCGCTGCGCCCGCCAGTAGGCCGAGCTGAACTCGCCCAGCGTCGATTTGCCGTCAAGGAAGGCGAGCGTCGCCACCTCGATCGATTTTTCGGCCGGCGTTTGCTGTGTCACTGGCTTCGACAGGGCGGCGAAGGCGGCGCTTGCCACGCTGGCGTCCAGCGTGCCCTCGGCGACATGCTTGAACAGCAACTGGCGCGCGTCGTTGGCGCGGTCCTTGCGGCTGTCCTTACCGCTGCGGGCGATCAGTATGTCGCCGTGACCTGAAAACTCGCGGTTCGGGCGCTGTGGGCTGTCGGCGCGGATCTCCTTCGCGACGTATTCGTAGAGGTCGTCCATCGTGACGAACCCGCGCCCGATCACGTCGGCGGCGCCGGTTCTCAGGCCCTCGATCACGTGCTTGGTGAAGACGCCGTAGTCGTCGCCCTCTTTCTCCTGCGCGGTCTCGATGGAATCCGAGGCCGTCATCAGGTAGGTGCCGGTGCCCTCGACGCTCAGTTTCAGTGTGTCGTCCAGCGCGCTGCGGGCAGAGACGCCGGCGGCTGCCCCGGAAAAGCAACAGTCCAGCAACATCACCCTGTTCTCGGCCCGGCACTTCTTGAACTGGTCGCGCACGAACGAGATCGGCAGCGCCGTCGCCTCCAGCAGGTCGATCTCGCTATCAGTGGTGCAGAGGTGCAGCGCAAAGGAGCCATCGAGTTTGCCGTGGCCGGAATAGTAGAACAGCACCGTGTCGTTGCGCTTCGCGTCACGGCAGAAGGCCACGAGCGCGCGTTTTGCTTCGTTGCTCGTTGCGTCGCGCAGCAACTCCACCGTCTCGAAGCCGCCCAGTTCGGGGCTCTGCAGCACCTCGGCCATACCGTCCACGTCATTGACGGGGCAGCGCAGATCGGGAAGGGCAGGGTCGGCAGGATAGGCCGCGGTGCCGATCAGCAAGGCGCGGCGCTCTCCGCTCATGTCGCGGGCCGGCCGATGCCCTGCAGATCGCGGATCAACGCAACGATCTGTTCGGTGTTCATGTTGGACGAGGCAATCTCGATCTTCGTTCCGTCCGCACCGGTGACGACGATCTTCGCCTCGGTGTTGCGGGTCAGGTAGTGGCGGATCACATCGATCAGCGCCTTCGTCGCCTCGGGCGCCGCAACCGAGATCAGGAACGACCCTATTGCCGCCATCGCGCCCTTCTGGCCCGGCTGGATCGGAGCATCCTCGATCTGCTCAACCAGGATGTCGCGCTGCATGGCGAGCTGCTGCGACAGCATGCGGGTGTCCTGCTGCAGCGCCGCGCCGCGCGCCTCTGGGTTCTCGATGGTGAGGATTGCCGCCATGGTTGACCTTGCGGAACGGTTTATCCCGACAGGCTAGCAGAGGCAGCGCCGCACGCAAGAAATTTGGTGCCTCAGTTGGCCTTGCGCTGCGGCAGGAAGGGCAGGGGTGCCACCGGAACCCCATCTTCGAGCAGTTTGCGCGCCTCGTCGGGTCGTGCCTCGCCGTAGATCGACCGTTCCTCGGCCGCGCCTTCATGAATTGCACGGGCCTCGGCGGCGAAGTTCAGGCCAACGTAATCCGCGTTTTCCTCGACCTGACGGCGCAGTTCTGCAATGGCCTTTTCCACATCGGTTGCCGGCGCCTTCAACGGGCGTCGCACTTCGGCGTCGGGGCGCGAGCGTGCGGGGCGCACCGACGGAGCCATCAGTGCTTTCTCTACCTGCTTGCCGCCGCAAACAGGGCAGGAGACCTGCCCGGCGCGCTGCAACGTGTCGAACGCCGCCGCCGAGGCAAACCAGCTTTCGAAGCCGTGGTCGTTGCCGCATTTCAGGTTGTAGCGGATCATTCCTGCCTCTGCTTGCCGAGCGTAGCACGCGCTGACCGCGACAGCTAAGGAAATACCCCGTGAAATCAAGCCCTCGTGTTCTGGTCTGTTTGCCTTGATCCGATGGCATCGGGCGTTACCTTGCTACAGACGAAGATGGAGGTGCAGATGCGCTTGATCGCCGCTCTTGCCACGGTGTTGGTGCTTGCGCTGCACAGCCCGGCCGAAGCTCTGCCACGCGGGCTTGAATGGCCATCCATCGACGGCGGCACGCTTACGATGGACGCTTGGCGCGGCTCGCCGGTTCTGGTTGTCAACACCGCGTCGCTCTGTGGTTTCACGCGGCAATATGACGATCTGCAGGCATTGCACGAGCGTTACGCAAGCCGCGGACTGGTCGTGCTGGCGGTCCCGTCGAACGACTTCAATCAGGAGTTGGGATCGGCCGCCGAGGTGCAGGAGTTCTGCGAAGTCAATTTTGGCCTGACCCTGCCTATGACAGAGATTACCCCGGTGCTGGGGTCGCGGGCGCATCCCTTCTACCGCTGGCTGGCAGCCGAGCATGGCTTTACGCCGGGCTGGAATTTCCACAAGGTTCTGATCGGACCTAGCGGAGAGGTGGCTGGCACATGGGGATCGGGCACGCGACCGACATCCGCGCCGATCAGGGACCGTATCGAGGCGCTGCTGAACTAGACGTGCCCGTATTCATCGGGTCAGAGATATACCGTCGATCGAGCTATGGTCCTACGCACCCGCTGCGGGTGCCGCGTGTTTCAACTGTGATGGACCTTGCCCGCGCGATGGGTTGGTTTGCGCCCGGGCAATATCTGAACAGCCCGCGCGCGAAGCCCGCGGCGCTCACGCTGTGGCACGATCCGGCCTATGTCGCAGCCCTGCAGCGGGCCGAGGCCGAGGGGCGCGTGGACGACGTAACACGCGCCCGGTATGGATTGGGGACCACTGCCAACCCCGTCTTTCCTGAGATGTTCCGACGTCCCGCCACTTCGGCCGGGGCTACGATGCTGGCGGCGGAACTGGTGCGCGATGGCGGCGTGATCTACGCGCCGGCCGGCGGAACGCATCATGGGTTGCGCGACCGTGCGAACGGCTTCTGCTACCTGAACGATCCGGTTCTGGGGATGCTTGCGCTGCGCCGCCACGGCGTCCGCCGTATCGCTTATGTGGATATCGACGCGCATCACTGCGACGGGGTCCAGGCGGCCTTTGCCGGTGATTCCGAGGCGCTGCTGATCTCGGTCCACGAACAGAGCCGCTGGCCCTTCACCGGTGCGCTGGACGATGACGGCGGCGGGAACTGTCTGAACCTGCCGGTGCCGCGGGGCCTTAACGACGCCGAACTGCGCGCCATCCTGCACGAGTTGATCCTGCCCCGCGTCGCGGCCTTTGCGCCCGAGGCGATCATGCTGCAATGCGGGGCGGATGCGGTCGACGAGGATCCGCTGTCGCGGCTTTCGCTGTCCAACAACGCGCATTGGCAGGTTGTGGCGGCGCTGCGGCCCCTGGTTTCGCGCTATATCGTTCTGGGCGGCGGCGGCTACAACCCCTGGTCCGTGGGGCGGCTCTGGTCGGGCGTCTGGGCGGTGCTGGCGGGCCACGAAATTCCAGACCGCCTGCCTGCCCCGGCCGAGGACGTGTTGCGCGCCCTGCGCTGGCCGGGCCACAGCCGCGGCCGCAATCCGCCCGACCACTGGTTCACAACTCTGCGCGATACACCGCGCGAGGGTCCGGTGCGAGCCGAGATTCGCGACCGCATTGCGCATCTGGCGCGCCGATGACGCGCGCCTTTGTCGCCCTCACTCTGCCCGACGAACTGGCCGAGGCGGCTGAGGACATCGCCGTGGACCTGCCGGTTCCGCGGACGGTGCCAGCCGAGAACATGCATCTGACGCTGGTCTTCCTGGGCGATCTTGGCGGCCCGCTTCTGGAAGACCTGCATAGTGCTCTGTCAGAGATCCGCGCGACGGGCTTCACGCTGCATCTCGGAGGTCTCGACACCTTCGGGGGTGAGCGCCCGCGCTCGGTCCATCTGCGCTGCGCCCCCGAACCGGCGCTGGATCTGCTGCAGCGCAAGGTGGTCACCGCAGTGCGCCGTATCGGTCTGCAGCCGGAAGGGCGGCGCTTTACGCCCCATGTCACCCTGGCGCGCTTCGCGCCATCGGCTGTGGACCGCGCGCGGCTGGGCGCGGCCCTGCTGGCAGCGGCGGGCGTGCGGCTTGACCCCTTCTTCGTCACCGATTTCCGGCTGATGGAATCCCGGCTGGGCCGGTCCGGGGCAAGCTACAGCATGCTCGCGCGTTACCCTCTGGAGGCTGCGCCTTGATCGACAAGCTGGAGATGTTCATCGCATTGGCCAACGAACGCCATTTCGGCCGCGCGGCCGAGGTGTGCGGCGTGACGCAGCCCAGCCTATCCACCGCTATCAAGCAACTGGAGGATCAGCTTGGGGTGCAACTCGTTTGGCGGGGTTCGCGTTTTCAGGGTCTTACACCTGAGGGCCAGCGCGTCCTTGAATGGGCTCGCCGGATCGTCGCCGATGCCCGCGCGCTGAAGGATGAGATGCGCACGGCGCGCGAGGGGTTGTCGGGCATTCTGCGGCTGGGGGTGATTCCCACCGCGCTGCCGATGATCGTGGACCTGACGAACCGGTTCACCCGGCGTCATCCCAATGTGCGGCTCAAGGTCTTCTCGCGCACCTCGGTCGAGATCCTGGCCGAGATCGACAACCTGACCATCGACGCGGGCATCAGCTATCTGGCGAACGAACCGCTGGGCCGGGTCTCGACAGTGCCGCTCTACCATGAAGCCTATCGCCTGCTGGTCGCGCCCGGCCATCCGCAGGCCGCCCGCAGGCGCGTTGGATGGGCCGAGGCTGCTGAGGGGCCGCTTTGTCTGCTGAGTGGCGACATGCAAAACCGGCGCATCGTCAATCAGCATTTCGCTGCTGCCGGGATCACCCCGGCACCGACAGTCGAGTCGAACTCGATGATCGCGCTGCTGGCCCATGTGATGACCGGGCGCTGGGCCAGCGTGGTGCCGGTGAAGCTAGCTGACCTGTTCGCCGGGGGTCTGGGGCTGTCCGCCATTCCCATCGGCGATGGCGAGGCGACGCATCTGGTCGGGCTGATCGCGCCGTGGCGCGAGCCGCACACCCCGGTGATCGACGCCCTGCTAGACACCGCGCGCCGCATAAGTGAGGTTGGCGCCCGGACGTGAACCGGAGGCACCATGACCACACCCTTTCTTAGCAGCAAAGAGTTGACGGATGCCGCGGCGCTGGTGCACCGGCAGATGTCGCCCACGCCACAATACGCATGGCCGCTGCTGGCCGAAGCCACCGGCGCAGAGGTTTGGGTGAAGCATGAAAACCACGGGCCAACCGGCGCCTTCAAGGTGCGTGGCGGGATCACCTATATCGACTGGCTGCGCCGCACCCAGCCGGATTGCGCTGGTGTCGTCACGGCGACACGCGGCAATCACGGCCAGAGCCAGGCGCGCGCCGCCCGCGCTGCGGGTCTGCGTGCGCTGATCTATGTGCCGCACGGCAATTCGGTGGAAAAGAACGCAGCGATGCGCGCCTTTGGTGCCGAACTGGAGGAGCACGGACAGGATTTCGACGAGGCGCGCGAGGAAGCCTATCGCGTGGCCGGCGTGGAGGGGTTGCACATCGTACCACCGTTTCACCGCGAACTGGTACGGGGCGTGGCGACCTATGCGCTGGAGTTCTTCACCGCGCGGCCTGACCTGCACACAGTCTATGTGCCTATCGGCTGCGGGTCCGGCATCTGCGGCGTCATCGCAGCGCGCGACGCGCTGGGGTTGGATACGCAGGTCGTCGGCGTTGTCTCGGCTCACGCGGCCACTGCCAAGCTGTCTGCCGAGGCCGGGCGCCTCATCCCCACCGACAGTTGTCGGACGTTTGCCGATGGCATGTCGGTCCGCGTCCCGGTGCAGGAGGCGCTGGACATCTACGGCCCCGGCACAGAACGCATCGTCGCCGTGACCGACGATGAGGTGGCCGATGCGATCCGGCTCTACTACCGCGCCACCCACAACCTTGCCGAAGGTGCAGGCGCCGCTCCGCTTGCCGCCCTGATGCAGGAGCGCGAGGCGATGCGGGGTCGCAAGGTCGGTGTGATCCTGTCTGGCGGAAACATTGATACCGACTGGTTCCTGACCGTAATGCAGGGCGGCGTGCCATCTGCCTGACGGGCTGGGGAAATCCCGGCTCTCGCCTTGTTGCGGCCGGGGCGACACTCTACATGGGGCGGGATGAAACACTTGATCCCTTTTCTGCCGAAGCCCCCGACCGTGCCGGTGATCCGGCTTCAAGGCATGATCGTATCGGGCGGACGCTTCGGCAGTGGGCTGAACGATGCCGGCATCGCGCCGTTGATCGAACGCGCGTTCTCGCGCGGCAAGCCCGCCGCGGTGGCGCTGGTCATCAACTCGCCTGGCGGATCGCCGGTGCAGTCCGCGTTGATCGCGGCGCGGATCCGGCGACTGGCCGACGAGAAGAAGGTCAAGGTCCACGCTTTTGTCGAGGATCTGGCGGCCTCGGGCGGATACTGGCTTGCGACGGCCGCCGACGACATCTGGGTCGATGCCAGCTCCATCGTCGGGTCGATAGGCGTGATTTCATCCAGTTTCGGCTTTCACGAGGCGATCGGTCGCATCGGGGTGGAGCGGCGGGTGCATACCTCGGGCCGCTCGAAAAGCTTCATGGATCCATTTCGTCCTGAAAAGCCCGAGGATGTGGAGCGGCTGAAGGCGCTGCAGGTGGAAATCCATGAAGCGTTTATCGAGCAGGTGAAGGCACGCCGCGGTGCGCGACTGAAGCAGGATGCAGAACTTTTTGCCGGCGATTTCTGGACCGGCCGGCAGGCGGTGGACCTGGGTCTGGCCGACGGGTTGGGCCATCTGGTGCCGAAGCTGAAGGAACTGTATGGCGACAAGGCCCGTCTGCTGCCCTATGGCCAGCGGCGCGGCCTGCTGCAGCGCCTCGGGGCGGCCACGATATCCGGTGCGATGCATGAGGCCGAGGAGCGCGTCGCCTGGGCGCGGCATGGGCTCTAGATGATCCTGAAGATCATCAGCCTGTTCCTGATCTTCATGCTGGTGCTGGGCATGTTCGGCAAGCTGCGGTTTCCGGGGCTTGGCCGGTTGTCGGGTAAGGGCGGTCAGGGGCGTTTGACCCGTCCGCGCAAATGCCGGGACTGCGGGCGGTTCCTGATCGGCGGGGGCAAGTGTGAGTGCAGTGCCGGTAACGGCCGCAACGGCTAGGGCAGGGCAACCGCCCCGAGGGACAGACAAGTGACGCAGGACATCTTCCTTGTCGTGGCAGGGCTGGCTCTGCTGGTTCTTGCCGGCGATGCGCTGGTGCGCGGTGCGGTCAATCTCTCGCTCAGGCTGGGCATTCCGGCGCTGATCGTGGGTTTGACGGTCGTAGCCTTCGGCACGTCGGCCCCAGAACTGCTGGTATCGGTTCAGGCGGTTTTGCGAAATGCGCCAGAGATCGCGCTGGGTAATGTCGTAGGCTCCAACATTGCGAACATCCTGCTGGTTCTCGGCCTGCCCGCTGTTTTTTATGCCATGCGGACCGACGGACATGATACGCGCCGCAGCTATCTGACAATGCTCGGCGCGACGGCGCTGTTTACGGTCGTGTGCTTCCTTGGCCCGATCCGCTGGCCGCATGCCTTGGTCTTGCTGGCTGGCCTCGTTCTGATGCTGTGGGACAACTATCGATCGGCGCGCGCGCACCTTGCCGAGGAGGCGACACAGCAGCTAGAGGGGGTCGACCCACAGATGTCAGGCCCGAAGATCGCCCTGCTGCTGATAGCGGGCCTGATCGGGCTGCCTATCGGGGCGGATCTGCTCGTCGATGGCGCGGTCGATATCGCGCGGGTTTTCGGTGTGTCCGAGGCGGTGATCGGGCTTACCCTGGTCGCTATCGGCACGTCTCTACCGGAATTAGCCACCACGCTCGCCGCAGCGATCCGGCGCGAGGCCGACGTTGCGCTGGGCAATGTGATCGGATCGAATGTCTTCAACCTGCTTGGCATCATCGGCATTGCCGGCTTGGTGGGTGCGATCCCGGTCGGGTCGGATTTCCTGCGTGTTGACCTGTGGGTGATGCTGGTTGCGTCGCTCGCAATCGCGCCGTTCGTGTTTCACAAGTTGCCGATAAACCGGCTCTGGGGTCTTGCCTTTGCCGGGTGCTATGCGGCCTATCTTGTCTCTCTGGTTCTGCGATAGGGAAACAGATGGCGGCAGCATTGGTAACAGGTGCGGGGCGCAGGCTGGGCCGCGCTATGGCGCTGCATCTGGCGCGTCGTGGCCATGATGTCGCCGTTCACTACGCCAGAAGCCGTGCGGATGCGGACGAGGTCGCCGATCAAATCGTTGGAATGGGGCGCCGGGCCGTCGCGCTGCAGGCTGATCTGCTGGACGAGGAGGCCGTGCAGAATCTCATTCCGCGCGCGACCGAGGCACTGGGGCAGCTGACGGTACTGGTCAACAACGCCTCGATCTTCGAGCATGACGATATTCGGACCGCGACCCGCGAAAGCTGGGACCGCCATATCGAGTCGAACTTGCGCGCGCCCTTCGTGCTGATCCAGCATTTTGCGGGTCAGGTGCCCCCGTCCGTTCGGGACGAGGCGGGCGAACCAGTCGCCCAGGGGCTTGTCGTAAACATGATCGATCAGCGGGTGCGCAAGCTGACGCCCGAGTTTGCTTCCTACACCATCGCCAAGATGGGCCTTTGGGCGCTGACCCGCACCGCGGCGCAAGGGTTGGCGCCGGCGGTTCGCGTAAACGCAATAGGTCCGGGCCCGACGTTGCAGGGGGGGCGGCAGTCGGCCGAACACTTCGCCCGCCAGCGCGCTGCGACGGTGCTGGGTCGCGGTGCGGGACCGGATGATGTGAATTCCGCTTTGTCCTATTTTCTTGATGCAACAGCGGTTACCGGGCAGTTGATCTGTGTCGATGGCGGCCAGCATCTGGGATGGAAGACGCCCGATGTACTCGGTCTGGAATAGGTGTCTGGGCGTGCCCGCCGGTTCACTTGTCCACCCTGCGCCTGCCTGTCACGAAGGTGTAACGAATCCGTAAGAAATATCAGTCGCTTGCCTGCGATCTGAAAAAATAATGTGCAAAAACATGCATTTGGAATTATGCCTATTTTTTATGCAGCTTGCTGAACCCCCATGGAAACAAGGTGAATCTTGCCGTGCCCGGATATTGTCGACAGAGTTATCCCCAGAAATCGTGGAAAGGTTCCCCCTTGCGCTTTTCGCGCCTAGGTTGCAGGCCTCAGAAGAATCGCGTGCACTCCCCAGATGACTGAGAACCGCCCGGGTAATGAAGCGGAAATCCTGACCGGCCACGCGCTTATCGCGTCGATGGTCCGCACCCTCGATAACTCGCCCGGCGTCTACCGGATGCTCGATGCCGAGGCGCGGGTGCTCTACGTCGGCAAGGCGCGCAACCTGCGGGCGCGGGTCGCCAGCTATGCGCGCCCCTCCGGTCACTCGGGCCGCATCGCCCGGATGATCGCGGAAACCGCGCAGATGATGTTCCTGACCACACGCACCGAGACCGAGGCGCTGCTCTTGGAACAGAACCTCATCAAGCAACTGAAGCCGCGCTACAACGTGCTGCTGCGCGACGACAAGAGCTTCCCGAACATCCTGATCGCCAAGGATCATCCCTTTCCGCAGATCCGCAAGCATCGCGGGCGCCGGGTCGACAAGGGCAGCTACTACGGCCCGTTCGCCAGCGCGGGGGCGGTCAATCGGACGCTCAACCAGTTGCAAAAGGTCTTTCTGCTGCGCAACTGCTCGGATTCGACGTTCGAGAGCCGCACCCGGCCCTGTCTGCTGTTTCAGATCAAGCGGTGCAGCGCACCTTGCGTCGGGCATGTGTCCGATGCGGAATATGCCCAGCTGGTCTCGGATGCCGAACGCTTTCTTCAGGGCCGCTCCACCGCCATCCAGGCCCAGCTCGCCCGCGACATGCAGACGGCGTCCGAGGCGATGGAGTTCGAGCGCGCCGCCGCCTTGCGCGACCGCATCCGCGCCCTGACGGCCGTGCAGCAGACGCAAGGGATCAACCCGCGCGGCGTGGCCGAGGCCGACGTCGTCGCCCTGCATCTGGAGGGCGGGCAGGCCTGCGTGCAGCTTTTCTTCATTCGCGCCAACCAGAGCTGGGGCAACCGCGACTATTACCCCCGCACCGGCGCAGGGGCAGACGAGTCCGAGATCCTCGAGGCGTTCCTGACCCAGTTCTACGACGACAAGACCCCACCGCGGTTGATCCTGCTGTCGCATCCGGTGGCCAACGACGACCTTGTGGCCCAGGTGCTGACCGACCGCGCAGGGCGCAAGGTCGAGCTGGCGGTGCCAAAACGCGGTGAAAAGGCCGAACTGGTCGAGAACGCCGCCCGCAATGCCCGTGAAAGCCTGGCGCGCAAGCTGGCCGAAAGCGCCAGCCAGGCCCGGCTGCTGGAGGGGCTGGCCGAGGCCTTCGGGCTGGAAAGCCCCCCGCGCCGGATCGAGGTCTACGACAACAGCCACATCCAGGGCACCAACGCCGTCGGCGGCATGATCGTCGCCGGGCCGGACGGGCTGATCAAGAGCCAGTACCGCAAGTTCAACATCCGCGGCGACGCGCTGACCCCCGGCGACGATTTCGGCATGATGAAAGAGGTGCTGACCCGCCGGTTCGAGCGTCTGCTGAAGGAAGACCCGGACCGTGAGTCCGAGGCCTGGCCCGACCTGTTGCTGATCGACGGCGGGGCCGGGCAGGTGAGCGCCGTTGCGGGCATCCTTGGCGACCTGGGCGTGGACGACATCCCGGTCATCGGGGTCGCCAAGGGGATCGACCGCGACGCGGGAAAAGAGGAATTCCACCGCCCCGGCCGGCGCCCCATGGCGCTGCGCCACAATGACCCGGTGCTCTACGTCATCCAGCGCCTGCGGGACGAGGCGCACCGCTTTGCAATAGGCGCCCATCGGGCGAAGCGATCCAAGGCGGTTGGTGCGACCCCGCTGGACGAAGTGCCGGGTGTCGGCGCGGCGCGCAAGCGCGCGCTCCTGGCGCATTTCGGCAGCGCCAAGGCAGTCAGCCGGGCCGGGCTGGAAGATCTGAAGGCGGTAGAAGGGATATCGGAGACGATTGCGCAGAACGTCTACGACTTCTTCCACGCGCGCGGGTAGGTTTACTCAGGCGTAGACCCTCTCCTCGATCGGGGTGGCCTCGATCTTCTGCAATACCCCTGCAAGCAGCGACTGCTCCGCGCGGTTCAGGCGCGCGCGCGGGTTCCAGACCAGATGCACGTCAATGGCCGGCGGCGTGTCGTGCGGCGGCAGGCGCCACAGCCGGCCCATCGCCACATCCTCGCGCACCACATGGATCGGCAGCGGGCCGATGCCAAGACCCGCAATGATCATGCGCCGCACCTCCTCGAGGTTGGGGGAGGTTCCGACCACGCGGTCGTCCAGCCCCGCCGCCGCGCGCATCAGCGTCACGGGCCGGAGCGCGTCGCCCATCTGGTCGGTCACGAAACTGACCGAGGGCTGGCCGGCCAGATCGGTCATCTGCACGTCGTCGCGGCCGAAGAGTGGATGCGAGGGCCCACAGAACAGTCCGAAGAATTCCCGGAACAGGCGGCGGTATTCCAGCTTCGGGTTGCGATCCTTCACCAGGCAGATCGCGAAGGACACGCGCCGGGCCAGCACGTCGTCCAGCGCCTGCCGGCTGGCGCTGACCGCCACGCTGATCGTCGCCGCCGGGTGCCGTTGATGGAACTCTCCCAGCGCCGCGTCCAGCAGCGGACAGACCACGTGGCTGGCGATGGCAAGGCGGACATGGCCCTGCACCTCTTCGCGCACCTCGCGGATCAGGGTGCCGATCCGCAGAATCGCGCCGTTGATGTCCACCGCCTCGCCGTACAGAAGCCGCCCGGCCTCGGTCAGCGAGAACCGCCCCGGGCCGCGGTCGATCAGCTTGCGCCCCAGCCGCATCTCCAGCCGCTTCAGCGCGCTGGAGACCGAGGGCTGCTGCAGGCCCAGCACCTCGGCCGCACGGGTGACCGATCCGGCGTCGGCGACGGCCACGAAGGTCCGCAGCAGGTTCCAATCCAGGTCGCGGGCCAGCTTCTCGGCAGAGAGCATTGATTTCATCTATGTTGAATATCCTCATTATCTATTGGTTCAATGCAGGGCGGCCTGTCAATATTCGCGCCATGCAAGCGACAGGTCCGGCATGAGCATCGAACGGCGCGAGGCGCGACAGCCTTGGGTGCTATTGTCGCCGGCGCTGGTCGCGGTGACGCTGCTGCTGTTCGTGCCGCTTCTGTTCATTGTGGTCTATTCGTTCTGGCTGCGTTCGGCCGTTGGGCCTGACACGATGGGCTTTCACCTGGACAACTGGCAGCGCGCGCTGACCGATCCGTTCTACCGATACATCCTGCTGAATACGATGAAGATCGCGGCCATCACCACGGTGATTTGCGCGATCCTCGGATATCCGGCGGCCTATTTCATCGCCCGGTCGCGCGGTAACAAGCTGCTGCTTCTGCTTATGCTGATGCTGCCATTCTGGATCAGCTACATCATCCGCACAATGAGCTGGATCAACATTCTGGGCAGTTCCGGCGCACTGAACACGGCGCTTTTGTCGCTCGGCCTGATATCAGAGCCGATCCGGGTGCTCTACAACGAAGCCACCGTCATCCTGGGCCTCGTCCACTTCCTGCTGCCGTTCATGGTGCTCAATGTCTATGTCAGCCTGGACGGGATCGACACCAACCTCGAAGATGCCGCGACCTCGCTCGGTGCCACGCGCTGGCAGGCCTTCCTGCAGGTCACGCTGCCGCTGTCGCTGCCGGGGCTGGCTGCGGGCGGGCTGCTTTGCTTCGTTCTGGGTGCGGGAACCTACATCACTCCGCTTGTTCTTGGTGGGCCGCGGGATGCGATGTTCGCAAACCTCGTGTTCGAGGCGATCATCACCCAGCTCAACTGGCCAATGGGCTCGGCGCTGTCGCTGCTGCTTCTGATCGTCCTTGGGGCGCTCGTTGCCCTCTACAACCGCTACCTCGGCATGAGCCAGTTGGCCAAGGGGCTGGGCTGATGGGCTGGGGGTTGATCCGTATCTACACGATCTTTGTCTACGGCTTCATGTTCCTGCCTGTCGTTGTCGTGGTGCTGCTGTCGTTCAACGCCAACCAGTTCGGCGCCTTCCCCATGACCGGCTTCTCGCTGCGGTGGTTCGAGGCGCTGTGGAACAACGAGGCGGTGATGCGGGCCTTCCGCACCTCGATGCTGCTGGGGGTGATGACCGCGATCATCTCCACCACGCTGGGCGTGCTCGCCAGCCTCGCGCTCGTGCGCTATTCGGTGCCGGGCAAGAACCTCATCTCCAGCGCGCTGATCGCCCCGATCCTGGTGCCAGAGGTGGTGTTGGCCGTGGCGCTCCTGCTGTTCCTGAACTTTCTTGGCATCGGCAAGAGCTTCGCGCTGCTGCTGGCCGGCCATGTGATCTTCACCCTGCCGTTCGTCATCCTCGTGGTGCAGGCGCGGCTGGTCGGGATCCGCCGGGATGTCGAGGAGGCGGCGCTCAGCCTCGGCGCCTCGCCGGTGCAGACCTTCATCTCGATCACCCTGCCGCTGCTGATGCCGGCGGTGGCCGCCGGGGCGCTTTTCGCCTTCACCATCTCATTCGACGACATCACCGGCACGCTGTTCTGGAAACCCGGTGGGGTAGAGACCGTGCCGACCCAGATCTTCGCAATGCTGCGCCATTCGATCAGCCCGGAAATCAATGCGCTGGGCACGGTGATGATCGTGATGACCGTGGGCCTGCCGCTGCTCGGTGCGGCGCTGGCCCGAAGCCTTTCCATGAAGCGCGGCGGCTGAGAACCGCGCCCAACCCAACAACAAGGAGACCAAGATGGACAACACGACACGCTACCAACGCCTGCTTGACCGCTACCGCAACGGCGACCTCGACCGCCGCACATTCCTCGGCCTGATCGGCGCTGCGGGCGCCGCCTATGGGCTGCAGACGCCCTTTGCACGGATGGCGTCCGCGCAAGAGGTGACGCAGGTGCGTTTCGATGGCTGGGGCGGCGTCGTCTCGGAAGCCTTCCGGCAGCACGCCTTCAACCCCTATACCGAAGCAACGGGCATCCGGGTGGTGGACAGCACCTTTGCGGGGGCGGACGAGTATCTGGCGCAGGTTCGTGCCTCGCAGGCGGGCGAATATAACATCGCGCATCTTTCGGGCGCTTTCGACTATGCCCGCTACAACAACTTCGGTCTGACCACCGAGTTGAACCTCGACAACATCCCGAACATGCAGTTCGTCATGCCGCGTCTGACCGAGGTCTATTGGGATATCACCCCGAATGCGCTGAGCGCCGTGCCCTATAACTACGGGACCACGGGGCTGGCCTACAACCGCGCACAGATCTCGGACGAAGAGATGCGCGAGAAGGGCGCGCGCATCCTGATCGACCCGGCCTATGAGGGGCGGATCGGTGGCTGGGGCGAATGGCGCACGCGCATCTGGTACGGCGCGCTGCAGACCGACCAGAACCCCAACGATATCCAGGACATGGAAGCCGTCTGGGACGCCATCCGCCAGCATCGTGACTTGGCGCTGAAATACTGGGGGTCCGGCGCGGAACTGATGAGTCTGCTGGCCGAGGGAGAGATCTACGTCACCGAGGGCTGGTCCGGCAGGATCGCCGCGCTGCAGGAGCAGGGCCACGACATCGGCTACTATGACCCGCCGAACGGCTACGGCTGGGAGGAGTGCCTGTTCGTCATCGCCGGCAGCCCGGTCGAGGCCTGCGAGGAGCTGCTCAACTTCATGCTCGATCCCGCGACCTCGATCGCGGTGGCCGAGGGGCAGAACTACCCGCCCGCGCTCGACCCGACGAAGGTCGAACTCGGCGACAAGATCCCGACGCTGCCCGCTTTTGACCCGAGCGGCACATTGGAGGGTCTGACCTTCGCCGTGCCCGACTACTGGAACGGGCACGAAGCCGAGTGGTCCGAAACCTGGAGCCGCGTGCAGCGTGGATTTTGAGCAGACGTCGTTCATGACCTGGCGCTCCCGGCCATCGGGGGCGCCATCAACCGGGGAACTGCATGGCTTCCGTCACGCTGACAGATGTGGTGAAACGCTTTGGCACCTTCACCGCCGTCCACCGCATGTCGCTCGATATTCCCGAGGGCAGTTTCGTCACGCTGCTCGGCCCGTCCGGCTGCGGCAAGACGACGACGCTGCGCATGGTCGCGGGGCTTCTGGACCCGTCAGAGGGCGATATCGCCATCGCGGGTCGCCGGGTGAACGACGTGCCGATCCATCGCCGCAACCTTGGCCTCGTGTTCCAGAACTACGCGCTGTTTCCGCACAAGACGGTGGCCGACAACGTGGCCTTCGGCTTGAAATACCGCAACGTGCCAAGGGCCGAGGTCGCGCGCCGGGTGGGCGCGGCGCTGGATCTGGTGCAATTGCCGCATCTGGCCGGCCGCTACCCGAAGGAACTGTCCGGCGGCCAGCAGCAGCGCATCGCCCTGGCCCGGGCGGTGGTCATAGAACCCGATGTGCTGCTTTTGGATGAGCCGTTGTCCGCGCTGGACGCCAACCTGCGTGAGGATATGCGGGTGGAGTTGAAGAACATCCAGAAGCGGATTGGCGTCACCTCGATCTTCGTGACCCACGACCAGTCCGAGGCGCTGGCAATGTCCGACCGGATCATCGTGATGTCCGACGGCCGGGTGGAGCAGATCGGCCCGCCGTCCGAGGTCTACAACACGCCCGCCACCGAGTTCGTCGCCCGCTTCCTGGGCGCCGCCAACATCCTGCCGGCCGAGGCACTGGGCGTCGATGGCGATGCGGTCGCGCTGGACGTGCCGGGTTTGGGCCGGATCCGGGTGCCGCGTGCCCGCGCGCCGCAGATCGCCGGGGCGGGCCATGCGCGGCTGGTCGTGCGCGCGGAAAAGCTGCATCTGATGCCAGAAGGGCACGTCGACGAGGACGCCGTGATGATCCCCGCGATTGTCGAGGCTGTGGACTACCAGGGCCAGTCGGCGCGCTACTTCCTGCGTCTGGTCGAGCGGCAGTTGCAGGCGATCAACATGATCGAGGACCGCCCCTTTGCCGAGGGCGAGACCGTCGCCCTGCGCCTGCGCCCGCGCGACTGCGCCGCCCTTCCCGCCGAGAGCAAGCGATGACCGACCGTCCAGAGAGCCACCTGTTCTACCAGACCCGCGCCCGCCGTCCGCTGCTGGCCGAGGCGCGGGGCGTCTACATGTGGGACGTCGATGGCCGCCGCTATCTCGACGGCTCCTCGGGCGCGATGGTGTCGAACATCGGCCATTCCCACCCCCACGTTCTGGCCGCCCTGCGCGAGCAGATGGAGAAATCCACCTTCGGCTACCGGCTGCATTTCGAAACCGATGCGTCGGAGCGGCTGGCGGCCAAAACCGCCGCGATGGCGCCCGAGGGGATGGACCGGGTCTTCTTCGTCTCGGGCGGGTCCGAGGCGGTGGAATCGGCGATCAAGCTGGCCCGGCAATACGCGCTGGCGGTGGGGCAGGGAACGCGGTGGAAGGTGATTGCGCGCCGCCCGTCCTATCACGGCTGCACGCTTGGCGCACTGGCGCTCACCGGCTACGCGCCACTGACCGACCCCTTCGCGCCGATGATGCGCGAGATGCCGAAGATCCCCGCGCCGACTGCCTATCTTGACGGGCTTGATCCCGACAGCCCCGCGACCGGCGCCCACTATGCGGCGATGCTTGAGGCAGAGATCATCTCCCAGGGGCCGGATAGCGTGCTCGCCTTCATCGTCGAACCTATCGGCGGCGCGGCGACCGGTGCGCTGGTGCCACCCGCGGGCTACATGGCTGCCGTGCGCGAGATCTGCGACCGCCACGGCGTTCTGCTGATCCATGACGAGGTGATGTGCGGCGGCGGGCGCACCGGGCGCTTCCTCGGCGCCGATCACTGGCGCGTGGTGCCCGACATCATCGCACTATCCAAGGGCTTCGGCGCGGGCTATGCGCCGCTGGGCGCGATGATCGCGCCGTCGCGGATCGTGGGTCCGGTGCTGGACGCGGGCGGCTTCCTGCATGGCTTCACCTATGCCGGCAACCCGCTCGCCTGCGCCGCGGGCAGCGCCGTGCTGGAGGTGATCGAGGCCGAGGGCCTGATGGAAAACGCAGCGCGGATCGGCGATCTGCTGAAGGCCCGGCTGACCGACCTGATGGACCGCTTCACGTTCATCGGCGATGTGCGCGGCAAGGGGCTTCTGCTGGCGATGGAACTGGTAGCCGACCGCGAAACGATGGCGCCGCTGCCGCCGCATCTGAACGCCCATGCGGAACTGGTGGAACTGGCATATGCGCGCGGCCTGATCATCTATTCCCGCCGCACGCGGAACGGGGTGGCGGGGGATCATGTCATGGTCTGCCCGCCGATGGTCGCGACCGAGACCCATGTGGACGAGGTCATCGACATGCTGACCGGCGCGCTGGCCGACCTCGCCCCGCACCTCGCCCCGGCCGTGGCCGAACCGGCCTGAGACCATGGCGAAGCTGATCCTCTCCTGCGCCATCACCGGCTCGATCCACACGCCCTCGATGTCGCCGCATCTGCCGGTCACACCCGACGCCATCGCGGAACAGGCGATCGGCGCGGCACGGGCTGGTGCGGCGGTCCTGCATCTGCACGCGCGCGATCCGGTGACCGGCCGCCCCTCGGCGCGCGTGGCGGATTTCATGGCCTTCCTGCCTGCCATCCATCGGGGCTGCGACGCGGTGGTGAACCTTTCCACCGGCGGCAGTGCGGTGATGACGCTGGAGGATCGCCTCGCCGGCGCGCTGGCCGCCGAACCGGAAATGGCCTCGCTCAACATGGGCACTATGAACTTTGCGCTCTACCCGATGCTGGGCAGGCGCACCGACTGGCTGCACGATTGGGAAGAGCCCTTCCTGCGCGACAGCGACGATCTGGTATTCAAGAACACCCCGCGCGACATCGAGCGCATCCTGCGAGAGCTTGGGCGCGACCGCGGCGCGCGGTTCGAATTCGAATGCTACGAGGTGGGCCATCTCTACATGCTTGCCCATTTCCGCGACCGCGGGCTGGTTCATGCACCCATCTTCATCCAGTTCGTCATGGGCGTGCTGGGCGGGATCGCGGCCGAACCCGAGCATCTGATCCACCTGAAGACGACCGCCGACCGGCTGTTTGGCAGCGACTACCTGTTCTCCACCCTCGCGGCCGGGCGCCAGCAGATGCCGATGGCGGCGCTGTCGGCATCGCTTGGCGGGCATGTTCGGGTCGGGCTGGAAGACAACCTCTATATCGCGCGCGGGCAGCTTGCGCGGTCCAATGCCGAACAGGTGGAAAAGGCCCGCGCGCTGATCGAAAGCCTGGGCCACGACCTTGCCACTTCGGCCGAGGCGCGGCAGATGCTTGGGCTCAAGGGCGCGGATAGGGTGGCATTCTGATGGACGGGCTGAGCATCCGGGTTGCGCGTCCTGACGATATGGCGAGGCTCGACAGCGGCCTGCGGGCGCTGTCGGCAGAATTGGGGCACGATCACCGCGCCGGTCCGGACGGTTTGAACGCCGCGGGCTTCGGCGCGCATCCTGCCTTCGTCGCCCTGCTGGCCGAGTCCGGTTCCGATCTGGCCGGTGTGGCGATGTTCTCGGCCCAGTTCTCCACCGTCCGAGGCGGGGCGGGCGCCTATGTCTCGGACCTCTGGGTGGCCGAGCCATGGAGGGGCCAGGGGGTCGGTGAGCGGCTGCTGGCAGCGGTGCGGGACAAGGCCGCTGTGCTGTGGGACGCGCGTTTCCTGCGCCTCGCCGTCGCTTTGGACAATGCCGGGGCGCAGGCCTTCTATCAACGCCTCGGTTTCACGCCGCTTTCCGGAGAGACATGGATGACGCTGGCAGGCGACGCGCTCGCCGCGCTGAAAGGACAGCGATGAAAGCCTTTTTTGACGACCGGCAGCGTGCCCATGATCCGAAGATGTTCATGGCCAACGGCACGCCGCTGCCCAACCCGGAGCAGCCGCGCCGGATCGATGTGCTGCACGCCGCCGCGCTTGCCGCAGGGTGCGACTTCACCGCGCCGGCCAACCACGGGCAGGGGCCGCTCGCGGCCGTCCATTCTGCCGAATACCTGACCTTCTTGCGCACCATCCACACCCGCTGGTCGCGGATCGAGGGGGCGAGTGACGAGGTGATCCCCAACATCCACCCCGACCGGCGCACGGCGTCCTATCCCAGATCCGCCGTGGGTCAGGCCGGCTTTCAT
Source organism: Paracoccaceae bacterium (assembly GCA_050485905.1). Lineage (GTDB taxonomy): Bacteria > Pseudomonadota > Alphaproteobacteria > Rhodobacterales > Rhodobacteraceae > JAWLCA01. The sequence goes on from JBJHCH010000013.1 coordinate 28,395, forward strand.
CAGGCCGACACCGCCTGCCCGATCGCCGCCGGCACATGGGATGCCGCCTACTGGTCGGCGCAGTCCGCGCTGTCGGGCGCGGCAGCGGTGCTGGGCGGCGCGCGCGCCGCCTACGCGCTCAGCCGCCCGCCGGGGCACCATGCCTTTGCCGATCTGGCCGGCGGGTTCTGCTTCCTCAACAACGCCGCCATCGCCGCCGAGCACTTTCGCCGCGCGGGGCTGCGCCCGGCGATCCTCGATGTGGACGTGCACCACGGCAACGGCACCCAGGGCATCTTCTACGGCCGGTCCGATGTGCTGACCGTTTCGATCCATGCCGACCCGGCGCGGTTCTACCCGTTCTTCTGGGGCCATGCGCACGAGCGGGGAGAGGGCGCAGGGCTGGGCATGAACCTGAACCTGCCCCTGCCGCGCGGCACCGATGACGACGCCTATCTGCGGGCGCTGGCGGTGGCGCTGGACCGCATCCGCGACTTTGGCGCCGATGTGCTGGTGGTGGCGCTGGGCCTCGACGCGCATGAGAACGATCCCTTCAAGGGCTTCCAGATCACCACCCCCGGTTTCGCCCGCATCGCGGCCGCCATCGCCGCCCTTGGCCTGCCGTCGCTGATCGTGCAGGAAGGCGGCTATCTTCAGGACGATCTGGGCACGAACCTGACCAGCTTCCTGACCGGCTGGCAGGGGGGCTAGGCGATGCAGACCAGCGATGTTCTGGTGATCGGCGGCGGCATCGCCGGGATCGGCGCGGCGGCGATGCTGGCGCCCGACGCTCGGGTGACGGTGCTCGAGGCCGAGGATGCCCCCGGCCGCCATTCCACCGGCCGCTCTGCCGCCATCTTCATCCGCAACTATGGCGGCCCGGTCCTGCGGGCGCTCAATGCCGCGTCCGAGCCGTTCTTCCTGAACCCCGGCGACGTGACCGACGGCCCGCTGCTCTCGCCACGCGGTGAGATGCTTCTGGCCGAGGAGGACGAGGTTGACGCCCTTGCCACCTACATGGAGGGGGCAGAGGGGATGGAGCGGATCACGGCGGCTGAGGCTGTCGAGATGGTCCCGATCCTGCGCCCCGAACGGATCGCCGCCGCGAGTATCGAGCGCGATGCCCGAGACATAGATGTGGACCGGCTGTTTCAGGGTTGGATCCGCCGGCTGCGCGCGGCGGGCGGCAGCATCGTCACCGGCGCGCAGGTTCAGTCAATCATGCGGGCGGGCGATACGTGGCGGGTGCAGACGCCTGCGGGATCATTCGAAGCGTCGGTTGTGGTCAATGCCGCCGGGGGATGGGCCGACCGCATCGCCACGCTGGCCGGTCTCGCACCCCTGGGCCTGCAGCCTCTGCGTCGCTCGGCCGCCTTGCTGCCTGCGCCCGATGGGTTCGACATCCGCCGCTGGCCGCTTTTCGCCACCGTCACCGAACGCTGGTACGCCAAGCCCGAGGCGGGGCTGCTCATGGTCTCTCCGGCCGAAGAGGATCCGGTGGAGCCGCACGACGTCTGGCCCGAGGACATGGTTCTGGCCGAGGGGCTGGACCGCTACGAACAGGCCGTCACCGTGCCGGTGACACGCGTCACGAAAAGCTGGGCCGGGATGCGCACCTTCGCGCCCGACCGTACGCCGGTCGCGGGCTTCGCGCCGCAGACCGAGGGGTTCTTCTGGCTGGCGGGGCAGGGCGGCTATGGCATCCAGACCGCGCCCGCCCTGTCGCGGCTGGCGGCCGACCTGATCCTGGGCCGTCCCCCCGCGCTGGCGGCAGCCACGGTCGCGGCCCTGTCGCCGCGGCGGTTTGCGGCGGCAGGCTGACGGCGGACCGTCCCCCCTTTCGCGGCCCCGTCGAACCGGCTATCCCTTCGCCATGATGTGGACGATCCCGAACACGCTGACGGTCTTGCGGTTGCTGGCCGCGCCCGGCGTGGCGGTGATGTTCCTGTATTTCAACCGCCCCTGGGCCGACTGGCTGGCGCTGACGCTGTTCATCGGCGCCGCGATCACCGATTTCTTCGACGGCTATCTGGCCCGGCTGTGGAAGCAGGAATCGCGTTTCGGCGCAATGCTGGACCCGATTGCCGACAAGGCGATGGTGGTGATCGCGATCATGGTCATCACCGGCTATTCCGGCATGAACCCCTGGCTGATCCTGCCCGCCACGGTGATCCTGTTCCGCGAGGTCTTTGTCTCGGGCCTGCGCGAGTTTCTGGGCGACCGCGCGTCGCTCTTGAAAGTTACACCGATGGCGAAGTGGAAGACGACGGCGCAAATGGTTGCAATCGCGGTGCTTTTCCTTGGCACAGGGCTGGCATATCTGGAAGCCGGTCGCGCCCCGATGGTGGGCGAGGGCGAGGTGCCGCCCGGCGTGTCATGGGCGGCGCTGGCTACATGGACGGGGCTGGCGCTGATCTGGGTGGCGGCGGTGCTTACCTTCTGGACCGGCTGGGATTATTTCATGAAGGCGATGCCGCTGTTGAGGGACAAGCCCAAGTGACACTGACGGTGCTCTATTTCGCCTGGGTGCGCGAACGCATCGGCCTGCCGCGAGAGGTGGTGGAGACCGAGGCCGCGACCGTGGCCGATCTGGTGGAGGAACTGCGGGCGCGAGAGGAACGCTATGCGCTGGCCTTTTCCGACCTGTCCAGCCTTCGCGTGGCGGTGGATCAGGATCTGACCGATTTCGACGCCCCGCTGGCAGGTGTGCGAGAAGTGGCGTTTTTCCCACCCATGACAGGCGGTTAGCCGTGAAAGTTCGGGTACAGGCCGAGGCGTTCGACCTGGCTGCCGCGGTGGCGGGGTTCGGGCTTGGGGCGGGCGATATCGGGGCGGTCGTCACCTTTACCGGCGTCGTGCGCGGCGATGGCGGGCTGCGGCGGATGGAGGTGGAGCATTATCCGGGGATGACCGAGCGGGCGATCGGGCAGATTGTCGATGAGGCCGCCAATCGCTGGAAACTGCGCGATGTTCTGGTCATCCACCGCTACGGGCCGATGGCGCCGGGCGAGGCGATCATGATGGTCGCCACCGCCGCCACGCATCGGGCGGAGGCCTTTGAAGCCGCTGAATTCCTTATGGATTATCTGAAATCCCGCGCGCCGTTCTGGAAGAAGGAACTGACCGCCGAGGGCGCGGAATGGGTCGCCGCGAAGGACGAGGACGAGGCGGCGCTGAGCCGCTGGTAAGCCTGCCAAACCCCCGAAAACCGCGTGTGCATCCACGTATGTTTTGCGTGCATCCACCGTGCATATGACGTGCATACGTTGCGGTCGCAGCCTGGCCATCTTCCGCAACAGCGCCCCCCGGAAACCCGGTGTGCATCCACGTATGATTCACGTGCATCTGCCGTGCATACCACATGCATACGTTGCGCGCGGTGGTCGCGCGCCCGTGCAACTGCGCTAGGCCGGGTCAGGGCCGCCTGCCTGCCGGTCCTGCCGATAGCGGTGCATCCAGTCCTGGCTGACCGCATCGGCCAGCCGGCCGACCGTGGGGCTCAGCCCGGCGGGGTCGGGGGCGGGCAGGCCGAGGGCCGCGCAGATCCGTGCGACGGTGCCGGATGGGTCTGCCGAGAGATCCTCGTAGCGGAGGCGGAGCGGCGCGATGCCCTGCGCGGCGAACCACACCGGCCATTCGGCATCGCGGCGTTCCAGTTCCGCCAGCTTCCGGTCGATCCGGGCGAAATCGTAGGCCGGCGGTTGCGGCGGCGCCAGACGCTCGATCTCGGTGCTGTCCGGGGCGGCGTGCCACAGGCCGGTCTGTTCCGCCTTCACCATCGACACCGCCTGCGCCAGCTTGTCGTCCCGCGACAGATGCAGAAACAGCGTGTGGCCAAACGCGGCCCTGATCCGCGCAAGGTCGGACGGCAGGCCGGGATGCACCCGGTCGATCAGGGTCATCAGCCCGGCCAGATGCGCCTGCATCAGCCGCAGGCCAAAGATCGGCGTCGATCCCCTGCCGGCCCGGATGGCGGCCGACAGGCAGGCGGCGGCATGGGCCGCGTCATCCATCCCGGAGGGGTCGGGCAGGCCCCATGCCTGCGCCCAGACCGGATCTGGGTCGGGCATGAAGAAGGAATCCGGCGCCCCCGCCACCCCGGTCGCGGTCAGCAGGTCGCACAGCAGCGTGCTGCCGGTGCGCGGTGTCGCGCAAAGGATGTAGCTGTCAAAGGTCCGGCCGTCCGGTGGCACGGCCATGGCGGTCAGCCCTGGCGCGCGCGTTCGATCCAGTCGCGCATTTCCTCGGCCTCTTGCCGGGCCTCGCGCAGGCCCTCCATCGCGGCGCGGTATTCGGCCTCGGTCTGGGCAAGCTGGTTGGTCAGTTCCGCCTCGCGCTGCTGCATGTAAAGGATCGCCTCCTCGCGCGCCTCCTCGGCCTCGTGCAGGGCCTGGGCCATCTGGTCCAGCTCTCCCAGGTCGGACTGGCTGACGCGGGTGAAACGGTGCAGCAGCCAATAGGCGAACCATCCCAGCGCAAAGGCCACGAACAGGATGATCGCCGTCACCAGGATGAATTCGAAACGGTTCATGCGGTCCTTCGCGTCGCTGGTGGCCGCGCCGGAAACCCAGCGCGGGATGCACCATAGCCGCCCGCGTCAGTCAGCGGAAGGGCGGCGCGTCGGGCGCGGGGTATCGGGGCCGGCGGGCTGGGCGGTCACGATGATTTCTTCCTGCGCGGCGGCCAGATCGTCCTCGGCGGCACCGGCATCGGCGGTGGCGGCGACCGACTGGGCATCGGCCTCTCCCTCGTCGGCGGCCTCGACGGTTTCGCTCGCCTCCGTGGCACCGGCGGTTTCGGCCACTTCTGCCGCGTCATCCTCTGGCGCGGCGCCCGAGTCCGCATCGGCCACGACCTCATCCCCCGCCGCGTTGGTGGCCGGGTCGGCGGCGTCCTCGGTGACCTCTTCGGCGGCGTCTTGAGCGGCGTCATCTGCCGTGGCTTCGGCGGCCTCCTCGGCCGCGCCGGGGCGGCGTTCGGGGCGCGGGGTGGCCTCTCCCGCCGGCTGAGCGGTCACGGTGATCTGCGATTCGTCGATCTCCACCGCCTCCGCGGTCATGTCCTCGGAGCCCTCGGGCAGAATCAGCGTGAACTCGATCCGCCGGTTCGCCTCGCGGCCCGCGGCGGTGGCATTGTCGGCGATGGGCTGGTCAGAGCCATAGCCGCGCGCGGTCAGGCCGCCGACCAGCACCCGGCGCGCGCGCAGCGCGTCCAGCACCGCCTCGGCCCGCTGCTGGCTCAGCCGCTGGTTCATCTCCAGCCGGCCCTGGCTGTCGGTATGGCCCGCCACCTCCATCGCCACATCGGGGCATTGCACCATCTGCGCGGCCAGCGCATCCAGCGTGCTGCGCGCGGCGGTGTCGATCCGGGCGCTGCCGGGGGCAAAGGTGATCTGCGCGCCCGACAGAATCCGGTTCAGCCCGGCCACGCATTCCTCGGGCGTCGGCAGGCTGGCCACCGGGTCCAGTTCGCGGTCATAGTCGATATCCAGCCGGAACTGCTGCCCCGGCCCCAGCTTCTCGGACAGCAGGCGGGCGACGGCCTCGGATGCCTCGGCATTGCCGGTGGTGCCGGTGATCTCCACCATGTCGGGGCGCACACGGGCGTTGCCGCGATCCAGCGCGGCAAGGCCCTCCAGCGCGGCCAGCACGCGGATCGGCCAGCCATCCGGCAGTTCCGGGTCGGGGCGGGTGGCGACATAGACCGCATCGACGCCGAACAGCGCGCGGGCAAAGCTGTCCACCACGTCGCGCATCCGGTCATCCTCCAGCCGGCCGCGAAGCTGCACCTGGCCGTTCTCGTCCATCGTGGCGGTGAACTCCACCGGGCCTTCGGGACGGGCGGTTTCGACCGGCACTTCCGGCAGCACGGCGTTCAGCGAGAAGACCTCTGGCAGGGCGTTGTCCAACTCGCCGATGATCCGGTCAAAGCGCGCCTCGTCGGTGCCTTCGGCGGCGATCAGCGTGACATCGGCATCGGAAAAGGTCAGCGTGCCGCCACCAAGCCGGGCCAGCGCAGCGATGCCCGTCTCTGTCGCCTCGGCCCATTGCGGCGAGGGGACGCCGAGGCCGACGGTGCAAGACAGCCGCCCGGTGGCGCCGGCGTCGGCGGCGGCGCGCAGGATACGCTCGCGCGCGCGGTCGGTATCGGCGGAACAGGCGTCGAAGCGCGCGCCGCGCTCGTCGATCAGGAAGCGCAGCGCAAAGGGGGTGATGACCGGGCGCGGGGCAGAGATATCGAGCGCCAGTTCGATCCCCTCGGGCAGGTTGCGGGTCAGCTCGCCCTCCAGCCGGCTCTTTTCGTCGGCACTGTCGCTGCTGGCGATGATCGCCACGCGGTCGGCGCTGATCGAGATCTTGGACCGCGGCAGGGCCTTCAGCGCCTCGATCCCATAGGCCATGGCGACGAACCAGCCCGGCGGCACGTCGTAGTCCGCACTTTCCAGCATGTCGGTCACGGTCAGGTCGGCCGAAATCGCGCGGATCCCCTCCACCACCGTGTCGTGGTCCACCGCGGCGGGGACGAGGCCGATAAGCTGGATGCCGTCCTCGTTGCGCAGGATCTCCATCAGAAAGGCGGGGGGCGCGATGCCGGCGCTGTCGGCCACATCCATGCCGTCAATGACGCGGGCCGCATCCACGATCCGGCCGGCGGTGGCGATGACCTGAAAGCGCGCTGCCTCGGTCGGTGCGGTGCCGGTCAGATGCACCTGCAGCCCGTCGGCGCGCACCTCCGCCCAGTCGATCCCCGCCTCGGCCAGCGCCCCGTCGATCGCCTGGCTGGAGCGGGATTCGATCGCCGTCACCGCCCAGATTGCCCCGCCGGTCGCCAGAAGCGCGGCGGCGGCAAAGGCGGCAAGGGCGATCAGGGCCTGGGTATTACGCAGCATCGGCAAAGTCCTGTTTCGGGTCGGGCTTCCATAGGGCTGTGGCCCGCGGGCCGCAATCAAACGAAAAGTGAGCCGGCAAGAAACAGCGCAGGCAAGAGCCCCGCATCGCGATTCGACCGGAAGGTGCGCAGGCAGTTGCCGGTGTCGCCGGGATCCAGCCCGCGCAGCTGCCAGGCCATATGTGCGCCGAACCCCGCAACCCCCGCCATCGCCACGGCCAGCGCCGCCGGGCGGTCGGCCAGCGCCAGCCCCACCGCCGCCGCCATCAGCACGGTCGCCAGCGCCGCGAAACCCGCCAGCCAGCGGCGCGAGTCCTTTCCGAACAGCAGCGCGGTGGATTTCACCCCGATCAGCGCGTCATCCTCGGCGTCCTGATGGGCATAGATCGTGTCGTAGAACAGCGTCCAGGCGATGCCCGACAGATACAGCAGCACCGGCGGCCAACCAAGGCTGCCCTCATGCGCCGCCCAGGCCAGCAGCGCGCCCCAGTTGAACGCCAGCCCCAGAAACACCTGCGGCCACCAGGTGAACCGCTTGGCGAACGGATAGATCGCCACCAGCGCCAGCGAGGCGATCCCCAGCCCGATGGCCGCCGTGTTGTAGGAAAACAGGATCACCGCCGCGACCAGCGCCTGCGCCACCATCCAGACCGTGGCCTGCCGCAGCGTGACCTGACCGGATGGCAGCGGCCGCGACCGGGTGCGCGCCACCCGGCCGTCGATCTCGCGGTCGGTGATGTCGTTCCAGGTGCAGCCCGCCCCCCGCATCAGGAAGGCGCCGATGGCGCAGCCGCCGACGATCCACAGATCCCAGACCCGCGGCGCCCCCGCCGCCGCCGCCAGCCCCACCCCCCACAGGCAGGGGATCAGCAGCAGCCACGTCCCGATCGGCCGGTCGGCGCGGCTGAGCCGCAGATAGGGGCGCAGCGGCGCCGGCGCCAGCCGGTCCACCCAGTTGTCGCCGGGCGCATCGGCCACGCGTCCCGCCTCTGGCGTTTGCGGCCCTCGGGTCATAGGGTTCGGCCCATGTCGGATCGTCCTCGCATCAGGCTTCATGTAGTCCACCCGCTCGGGCCGGGGCAAGCGGTGCCGCTGCTGCCCGAACAGGCGCATTACCTCTTTGGCGTCATGCGGCTGGGGCCGGGCGACGCGGTGGCCCTGTTCAACGGGCACGACGGCGAATGGCGCGCGCGGGTGGCCGAGGTGACAAAGCGCGGCGGCGTGCTGGCCTGCGAGGGGCAGACCGCCCCCCAGATCGACCCGCCCGACCTGTGGCTGGTCTTCGCCCCGATCAAGAAGGCGCGGACCGACTTCATCGTGGAAAAGGCGGTGGAACTGGGCGCGGCGCGCATCCTGCCGGTGCAGACCGACCACACCAATTCCGACCGCATCCGGCAGGATCGGCTGCAGGCCCATGCGGTCGAGGCGGCAGAGCAATGCGGCGCGACCTTCGTGCCGGGGGTGGAGCCGTTGCAGCCGTTGTCAAAACTTCTGACCGGCTGGGACGCCGCGCGGCGGCTGATCTGGGCCGATGAGGGCGCGGCGGGGCAGGGTTCGGCGGGGCAGGGCGCGGGGGGGCAGCGCGCGGGCCTGCCCGACATCCCCGCCCCCGCGGCCATCCTGATCGGGCCAGAGGGCGGGTTTTCGGAAGTGGAGCGCACCCGTCTGGCGGGGCTGCCCTTCGTCACGCCCGTGGCCCTCGGCCCGCGCATCCTGCGCGCCGATACCGCCGCAGTGGCCGCGCTGACCCTGTGGCAGGCGGCGGCGGGGGACTGGGGCGGGGACTGGCGATGAACAGTTTCCTGCGGCCCGAGGCTGTGGCGACCCTGCACCGCTGGCGAGAGGTGATCGCCGCCGCCGGGCTGGGGCTGCTGGGCCTCTGGTTCCTCGGGCAGCGCGGCTTTCTGATGGGCGCGCTGGGCATGGTGCTGATCGGCGCCGGGCTCGGCCTCGGCTGGGTGGCGCTGCGCCGGTTGCGCTTTGCCCGCCCCGTCGATGCGCCGGGGATCGTCGAGGTGCTGGAGGGGCAGGTCAGCTACATGGGGCCGCAGGATGGCGGCTGGGTTGCCCTGTCGGAACTGGACCGCGTGATGCTGATCGGCCCGGCGGGGGCGCGGCACTGGCGGCTGACCCAGGCCGACGGGCAAAGCCTCGACCTGCCGACCCGCGCCGCCGGGGCGGACCGGCTGTTCGACGTGTTCGGCGGGTTGCCGGGCTTCGACATGGCCGGCGCGCTCAGCGCGCTGGACAGCCGGCAGCCGGTGGATCGGGTGCTGTGGTCGCGGCGAAAGCCGACAGCCATACCGAGACGGTAGGGGAAAGTTTCTGGCCGGCTGGGCCAACGAGCCGTCTTATTTCTTTCCTTCGCCCGTGCGCCAACACGGGCAGCGCCCGACCCGCCCCCCAGGGGCGGGCGCTTCTCGCCCACCCCTCGGGCCGGTCGCCGCCCGTGCTCCCGATACCGCCCGGACACATCGCCATGCCGGCCTCAAACGTGCTGCGCCCCGTTCACCTCAATCTCGGTGCCCGAGATATAACTCGCATCCCCCGAACACAGGAACCAGATCGCCGCCGCCACCTCGGACGGCTGGCCCAGCCGCTGCATCGGCAGCTTCTCCACGATCTTGTCGGTGCCGGGTGACAGGATCGCCGTCTCCACCTCTCCCGGCGCGATGGCGTTCACGCGCACCCCCAGCGGGCCGAAATCATGGGCCATCTCGCGCGTCAGCGCGGCCAGCGCGGCCTTTGACGTGGCATAGGCGGCCCCCGCAAAGGGATGCACCCGGCTGCCGGCGATGGATGTCACGTTGACCACCGCGCCCTGCGCCGCCTCCAGCTCCGCCCGTAGACCGCGCGCCAGCACCACGCTGGCAAAGAAGTTGACGTGGAACACATGGCCCCATGTCCGCAGGTCGGTGTCCAGCGTGCTCAGCCGCGCGCCGCCCGGCCCCTTGGGGCTTATGCCCGCGTTGTTGACCAGCGCGTGCAGCTTTCCGTCCAGCTTGCCCCGGATCACCTCCAGCGCCTGTATCGTCGTGTTCGGGTCTGCCAGGTCGATCTGGATGTGATTGTCCTCTCCCCCCGGCCAGGGGCAGCGGTCGTCGAAGGGCTGGCGCGAGCAGGTCAGCACCCGCCACCCCTCGGCCGAGAAACGTTTGACGGTGGCATGGCCGATCCCGCGGCTGGCCCCGGTCAGCAGAAGCGTCTTCTGGCTCATGGCGGTCCCCTTGCCTGACCCCTGAAAGCTTATGCTCTCTGGCGCGAAAGGCAATCGCCGTGGGGCGTGGCAATGGTTGAAATCCGGTTAGCAAAAATCGTGAAATTATGAAATTTCAACAGGTTGAGATTCTGTCCACGCGTGGACAACCGTGGACAGCCCCCGAAAACCCGCCCTTGGCAGCGCGGGGCGAAGCCGCTACCAAGGCGCCATCCCTCGCCCGCAGGCCCCCGATGAAGAAGCAGATCGCCATGACCCGTGACTGGATCGCCACCGCCCGCACCCTGTCCGAGGCGCTGCCCTACCTGCAACGCTATTCCGGCGCCGTGGTGGTGGTGAAATTCGGCGGCAACGCCATGGGGGATGAGGATGCGATGGCCGAATTCGCCCGCGACATCGTCCTGATGCGGCAGGTCGGTGTGAACCCCGTGGTGGTCCACGGCGGCGGCCCGATGATCAACGAGATGCTGGCCAAGCTGGGCATCAAGTCCGATTTCGTGCGCGGCAAGCGCGTGACCGACAAGGCCACGGTCGAGGTGGTGGAGATGGTCCTCTCCGGCCTCGTCAACAAGCGGATCGTGCAGGCGATCAACGACCAGGGCGGCCGCGCCGTGGGGATCTCGGGCAAGGATGACGACCTGATGGTCTGCGTGGCCGACGACCCGGACCTGGGCTTCGTCGGAAAGCCGGTGGAAATGAATGTCGAGGTGCTGCGCGACCTCTTCAAGGCCGGCATCGTCCCGGTCGTCGCCCCGGTAGCGACGGGGATGGAGGACAACGAGACCTTCAATGTCAACGGCGACACTGCCGCCGGCGCCATCGCCGGCGCGCTGAAAGCCGACCGCCTGCTGCTGCTGACCGACGTCTCTGGCGTGAAGAACGCGGCGGGAGAGGTCATCACCCAACTGACCCCGGCCGAGGTGCGCGATCTGACCGAGCAGGGCGTGATCGCCGGCGGGATGATCCCCAAGACCGAAACCGCGCTCGCGGCGCTGGAGCAGGGCGTGCGCGCGGTGGTGATCCTGGACGGCCGGATCCCCAACGCCTGCCTTTTGGAACTGTTCACCGACCACGGCGCCGGCAGCCTGATCCGCGACAGCGAGCCGCGCGTGAAGCCGCGCGGCCAACAGTGATCCCCGCACTGGCTGCCGAGCGGCTGGCGGTTCTGGGCGGCTTTCACCCCACGCCCGACGACGACCTGCCCCCCGGCACCGGGACGCTGCTGCTGATCGGCCCCGATGGCCCCGGCTTCTGGTCGCATTTCGCCGCCGCACCCGAGGCCACGGACGGCCAACCGGACCCGATGGACCGCTGGTCGGCCCGCGTGATCGGCCGGATCGCGTCCGATATTGGGGCCACGGCGCTATTCCCCTTCGGCGGCCCGCCGCATCGCCCGTTCTACACCTGGGCGCTGCGCACCGGTCGCTGCCATCCGTCGCCCGTCGCGCTGCTGGTGCATGACGAGGCGGGACTATTCGTTTCATTCCGGGGTGCGCTGGCGCTGTCGGAATGGCTGGACCTGCCGCCAGCCCCACTGAATCCTTGCGACACCTGCATTGACCGGCCCTGCCTGGCCGCCTGCCCGGTCGGCGCGCTGACCGGCGCGGACTACGACCTGCCTGCCTGTCACGCCTATCTGGAAAGCGCGGCCGGGCAGGACTGCATGGCGGCGGGCTGTGCGGTGCGGCGGGCTTGCCCCGTCAGTGCCCGCCATGGCAGGCTGCCGGCACAATCTGCCTTTCACATGCGGAATTTCCACCCGTGACCTTGACCCTGATCCTGATGCGCCACGCCAAATCCGACTGGGACGATCCCCGCCTTGCCGATCACGACCGCCCGCTGAATAAGCGCGGGCGCGCGTCCGCGCCGCTGATCGGGGACTGGATCGCCGCCCATGCCCCGGCACCCGACTGCGCGCTGATCTCTACCGCGGTGCGGACGCGTGAGACATGGGATGGCGTTGCGCCCAAGTTGCCACCGGTCGCGGAGGTGCGGTTCCTCCCCGCGCTCTACCATGCCGCGCCCGCGACGATGCTGAAGGCGCTGCAGTCGGCCACCGGCACATGCGTGCTGATGATCGGCCACAACCCCGGCATCGCCGAATTCGCCGCCCGGCTGCTCCGCTCCCGCCCCGACCATCCCGATTTCGCCCGCTACCCCACCGCCGCCACGCTGATCGCGACTTTCGAGGCTTCGGACTGGCCGTCGGTCGAGTCCGGCACTGGCACGCTTATAGCCTTCACCACCCCGCGCGCCCTGGCCTGAGCGGCTGGACAGCGCGCCGGGCTTCGCCTATCTCGCGCCGATGGCCCAGAAGTCTGACCCCAACTACAAGGTGATCGCCGAGAACCGCCGGGCGCGGTTCGACTATTTCATCGAGGAGGACATCGAGGCCGGCATCATGCTGCACGGGTCCGAGGTGAAGTCGCTGCGCACCGGCCAGTCGAACATCGCCGACAGCTATGCCAGCGTCGAGGATGGCGAGTTGTGGCTCATCAACGGCTATATCGCACCCTACACCCAGGCGGGCGTGTTCGGGCATGAGGAACGGCGCAAGCGCAAGCTGCTGGTGAGGAAGAAGGAGCTTTCGAAGCTCTGGTCCGCCACCGCGCGCGAGGGCATGACGCTGGTTCCGCTGGTGATGTATTTCAACCACCGGGGCATCGTGAAGCTGAAGATCGGCATCGCCAAGGGCAAGAAGCAGGCCGACAAGCGCGCGACCGAGGCGAAACGCGACTGGAACCGCCAGAAGCAGCGGCTTCTGAAGGAACACGGCTGACGCGGCGCTTGCCTCTGCCGCCCGCGCACGATTATGTCGTGGCCAGGCCGCGCCCGAAGATCGCGTCGTGGCGGAACCGTCAGGGGGTGGGCATGCAGGACGATCCGACAACGCTGGTTTCAACCGATTGGCTGGCCGCGCATCTGCGGGATCCCGACCTGCGGGTGCTGGACGCCAGCTATTTCCTGCCCGGTTCAGGCCGCGACCCGAGGGCCGAGTATGAGGCCGCGCATATCCCCGGCGCGCGTTTCTTCGACATCGACGAGATCTCGGACCATCGATCCGAGCTACCGCATATGGTGCCGCCGCCGGAAAAGTTCGTCAGCAGGATGCGCGCGATGGGCGTTGGCGACGGCCACCAGGTCGTGGTCTATGACAGCGCCGGGCTGTTTTCGGCCGCGCGGGTCTGGTGGCTGTTCCGGCTGATGGGCAAAACCGATGTCGCGGTGCTGGATGGCGGCTTTCCGAAATGGCAGGCCGAGGGGAACCCGGTCGAGGACATGCCGCCCGTGGTGCGCGACCGGCACATTACCGTAAGCCGACAGAACCATCTGGTAAAGGATGTTACGCAGGTGGCCGCCGCGTCGAAGCTGGGCGACCATGCGATCATCGACGCCCGCTCCCCCTCTCGCTTCAGGGGCGAGGATCCGGAGCCGCGGCCGGGCCTGCGCGCGGGCCACATCCCCGGTTCGATCAACGTGCACTACAGCACCCTGCTCAACAAGGACGGCACAATGCTGCCGCCCGCGAAGCTGAAGGCAGCATTCGAGGCGGCGGGGGTGGACCTGTCGAAGTCTGCGATCACCACCTGCGGATCGGGCGTGACGGCCGCGATCCTGTCGCTGGCGCTGGAGATCATCGGCCACCGCAAGCATGCGCTTTATGACGGGTCGTGGACCGAATGGGGCGCCTATGAGGATCTGAAAGTGGAAAAGGGCTGATGTTCGAGAGCCTGACCGCGCCTGAGCCGGACAAGATCATCCGCCTGATGCAGGCGTTCCGCGACGACCCTCGGGTCGGCAAGATCGACCTTGGTGTCGGCGTCTATCGCAATCCGGCGGGTCAGACCCCGGTGATGCGGGCGGTCAAGGCAGCCGAGCAGCGGATCTGGCAGGAACAGGAGACGAAGGCCTATGTCGCGCTGGCGGGCGATGCGGGCTTTCACGTGGCGATGCGCGATCTGATCCTGGGTGAATCTGTTGCGCATGATCGGCTGGCCTTTGCCGCGACGCCCGGTGGCACCGGCGCGGTGCGGCAGGTTCTGGAACTGGTAAAGATGGTGCGCCCTGACGCGACAGTCTGGCTGCCGCAACCCACTTGGCCGAACCATCCCGCCATCGTGCAGACCCTGGGCCTTAGGCAGCGCGACTATCGCTACTACGATTTCGAAAGTGGTGCGCTGGACCGCGAAGGGATGATGGTCGATCTGGCGCAGGCTGCCCCCGGCGATCTGGTGCTGCTTCACGGCTGCTGCCACAACCCCACCGGCGCCGACCTTGGCCCGTCGGATTGGGATGCGCTGGCCGACCTGCTGGCCGGGCGCGGGGCGGTGCCGTTCATCGACGTCGCCTATCAGGGTTTCGGTGCGGGGCTCAATGAGGATGCGGCGGGTCTGCGCCGGCTGGTCGCAAAGCTGCCCGAGGCGCTGATCGCGGGGTCGTGTTCAAAGAACTTCGGGCTTTACCGGGACCGGGTGGGCATCGTGATCGCGGTTGGCGCGGATGCGGGACGTGCGGCTGCGTTGCAGGGCACATTGGCCTGGCTCAACCGCCAGAACTTTGCCTTTCCGCCGGATCACGGCGCGCGGGTCGTTCAGACGATCCTGGGCGACGCAGAACTGCGGAAGGATTGGCAGGCGGAACTGGACGGGATGCGGCGTGGCATGGCCGGGAACCGGCAGGCGCTGGCAGTGGCGCTGCGGGACGCGACCCGGTCGGACCGGTTCGGGTTCCTGGCCCAGCATCGCGGCATGTTCTCGCTGCTGGGACTGCCGCCGGAACAGGTATCTGTACTGCGTGACGAACACGGGATCTATCTGATCGACGATAGCCGACTGAACATCGCCGGGCTGACCGAAGCGACGATACCCGTGGTGGCTGAGGCGGTTGCGAAGGTCTTCCGCTGAACCGGCGCGAGTTCAGTCAGGCCCGGTCTGGCCTATCGTTCAGGAAGCGGTTCAGCAGGCTGACCTGATCGGCGCGGGTGCGTGGCACAGCGATGCACTGATCGACCGTGGCGAAGCTTTCGGCCATGATAATTGCATCCGCCCGGCCGGCGAGCCGCGCCTCCAGCGTTTCGCGCACACCGGCCACCAGATCGCCCTCACCGGCCAGAAACCGTTCCACCGCATCGCCGGGAGAGTTTGCGGCGATGAAATCGGGCTTTGTCATCAATGCGCGCAGGGGGCCATCGAAGGCCGCACCGTTTACCGTCAGGATCGAAAGCCCCGGCCGATCTGCCGCCGCAGGGTCAGTGACGTCCGCGCCTGGGCGGTGGGCGAATGTCGCCTCTATCGTCAGATAGGGGCGCGAGCAGGCGACGAGATGCGCGCGGGCGGGGTCGTCGGCCAGAAAGGCGATGTCCCATTGATCCTCGGGCGCGGCCTCGGCCAGCA
>JBJHCH010000014.1:0-43312 GCA_050485905.1 Paracoccaceae bacterium
TATGCCGCGCAGTTCGAGGTGTTCGACGCCGAGATCGACGATTGGCGCCCGGCCATCCCGACCGACCATTTTCCGGGCTCCAACATGGAGACGGCACCTGACCTCAGCCTGATGGCCAAGTCGCGCGCGGGTTTCAGCGGCCCCTACGGGCTGGGCATCAACCAGTTCCTGCGCGGCATCGGCGGCCCGGAATACATCGCCTCGCTGCTGATCTTCTACACCGGCGAGGACATGGAAGAGGCCGGGTCGGTGTTCTACGAGAACGAGACCTTCGGCTGGATCGCCATGGCGCCGCCGCTGTGGGAGGGGTCGGTCGAATACGCCGACGGCACGCCCGCGACGGTGGAGCAGATGGCCCAGGACGTCGCCGCCTTCCTGATGTGGACGGCCGAGCCGAAGATGAACGCGCGCAAGCAGGCGGGCTTCACCGCGGTGCTGTTCCTGACGGTTCTGTCGGTGCTGCTTTACCTCACCAACAAGCGCATCTGGGCGCCGGTCAAGAAGCGGGCAAAGGGCCAGCAACCGGCCGAATGACGCCAGCGCCAGACGACTTACCCCGGAACCCCGCCGCAAGGCGGGGTTCTTTCATTTCTAGCATTCCGTCGCCTGAGTGGCCGAAGGGGTCACCCCGCCCGCCGCCAGATCGTTCAGGATCGGGCAGTCGGGCCGCCGGTCGCCCGCGCAGGCGCTGACCAGATCCGACAGCGTCGCGCGCAGCGTTTGCAACTCGGCGATCCTGGCGTCGATGCGGTCCAGATGCGCCTTGGCCAGATGCTTCACATCCTCGCTCGCGCGGCTCTCGTCCTCGTAGAGGTCCAGAAGCGCCCGGCAATGCTCGATGGAAAACCCCAGCCGCCTGGCGCGCGACAGGAAGGCCAGCTTGTGCACGTCGGCGGGGCGAAAGGCGCGATAGCCGTTGGTGTCGCGCAGCGGGCGGATTAGCCCGATCTCCTCGTAATACCGGATCGTCTTGGCCGGCAGGCCAGAGGCTTGGGCGGCGTGCTTGATGTTCATCGCCCGCCCCCTATCCCGCCGGCGCCGGCTGCGTGCTGGCCACCGGGGCGGGGCGTGCCGCCTCTGCCAGCGCGGGCCGGATCCGCCGCAGGCGCAGCGCGTTGGTCAGAACGAAGACGCTCGACAGCGCCATCGCCCCCGCCGCCAGCATCGGCGACAGCATCAGCCCCGTCGCCGGATACAGCACCCCCGCCGCCACCGGGATCAGCGCGGTGTTGTAGGCAAAGGCCCAGAACAGGTTCTGCCTTATGTTGCGGATCGTGCGCCGGCTGACCTCCAGCGCGTTCACCACCCCGCGCAGGTCGCCCGACATCAGCACCACGTCGGCGGCCTCGATCGCGACGTCCGTCCCGCTGCCGATGGCGATGCCCACATCGGCAAAGGCCAGCGCGGGCGCATCGTTCACCCCGTCGCCGACAAAGGCCAGCGTGCCGGCTTCCGCGCGCAGGCGCTCCAGCGCCTCCACCTTGCCCTCGGGCAGAACCTCGGCCACCACCCGGTCGATGCCCAGATCGGCGGCGATGGCCTCGGCCGTCGCGCGCCCGTCGCCGGTGATCATCGCCACCGTCAGGCCCAGATCATGCAGCGCCGCGATGGCCGCAGGGGTTGAGGGCTTGATCCGGTCGGCGACCGCGATCATCGCCGCCGCCCGCCCGTCGATGGCGGCGTAAAGCGCCGTCTCGCCCCGTTCCGCCCGCGCCGCACCCGCCGCCGCCAGATCGCCCAGCGCCACCGCCTCGCGCCGCATCAGCCGTTCCGACCCGATCAGCACCTCATGCCCCTCGACCACGGCCTGCACGCCAAAGCCGGTCAGCGACTCAAACCCCTCCACCCCCGGCAGGTCCAGCCCGCGCACCCGCGCCGCGCGCACCACCGCCTCGGCCACGGGATGTTCCGACAGCGCCTCCACCGCCGCCACCAGCCGCAGCACCGCGTCTTCCTCCTGCCCCGGCGCCACCTGCAACCCGGTCAGTTCCGGCCGCCCCTCGGTCAGCGTGCCGGTCTTGTCAAAGGCCACGACCCTGACCCCCTGCAGCGCCTGCAGCGCGTCGCCCCGGCGGAACAGCACCCCCATGTCGGCCGCCCGCCCCGTGCCGACCATGATCGACGTGGGCGTGGCCAGCCCCATCGCGCAGGGGCAGGCGATGATCAGCACCGCCACCGTGGCCACCAGCGCCAGACCCAGCCCGGCACCGGCCAGCAGCCAGACCGCCAGCGTCAGCAGTGCCACCGCCATCACGGCTGGCACGAAATACAGCGTCACCCGGTCCACCAGCGCCTGAATCGGCAGCTTGGCGCCCTGCGCCTCCTCGACCATGCGGATGATGCGCGCCAGCGCCGTATCGGCCCCCACCCGCGTGGCCCGGAACACCAGCGCCCCGGTGCCGTTCACCGTGCCGCCCGTCACCTCGGCGCCTGCGGCCTTTTCCACCGGTACCGGCTCCCCGGTGATCATGCTTTCATCGACGAATGACGCGCCGCTCACCACCGCGCCATCCACAGCGATTCTCTCGCCCGGCCGCACATGGACGATATCGCCCACCTCGATGGCGTCGATGGGCAGGTCCTGAACCGCCCCGCCGCGTTCCACCCGCGCGCTGCGCGGCTGCAATCCCACCAACCGCGCGATGGCCGCGCCGGTGCGCCCGCGCGCCCGCGCCTCCAGCCAGCGGCCCAGCAGGATCAGCGTCACGATCACCGCCGCCGCCTCGAAATAGACCGCAGCACTTCCCGCGGGCAGCAATCCGGGGGCAAAGGTCGCCACGGTCGAAAAACCCCAGGCAGCACCCGTGCCGATGGCGACAAGGCTGTTCATGTCCGGTGCCCGGCGCGCCAGCGCAGGCAGCCCGTGGCGAAAGAACTGCAAACCGGGGCCGAACAGCACGGCGGTCGTCAGCACGAACTGGATCACCCAGCTTTCCCACATGCCGATTGTGTCCATCACCCAGTGATGCACCGCTGGGATCATGTGGCCGCCCATTTCCAGCACAAAGACCGGCAGGGTCAGCACGGCGGCGATCAGCGTCAGCCGGCCCAGATGCGCCATCTCCCCGGCCTTCTCGTCGGCGCGCGTGCGGGTGGTCTCGGCGCTGCGCGGTCGCGCCTCATAGCCCGCCGCCCGCACCGCCGCCGCCAGCCGCGCCGGCATCCCCGATGCCGCCAGATGCCGCACGGTCGCGCTTTCCGCCGCCAGGTTCACGCTGGCGGCGGTCACCCCCGGCACCGCGGCCAGCGCCCGCTCCATCCGCCCGGTGCAAGAGGCGCAGCTCATCCCCGTCACCGTCAGGATCGTCTGTTCCTCGGCCGCCGGATATCCCGCGCCGTCCAGCGCGGCGGCGATCTCGCGCAGGTCGGCCGTGCCCGCGATCCGCGCGCGGCCGGTGGCAAGGTTCACCGCAGCCCCGGTCACCCCGCGCACCGCCATCAGCGCGTGTTCCACCCGGCCCACGCAGGACCCGCAGCTCATTTCGGTGATCCTCAGATCAGTCTCGCCCGCCCTGGCGGTCGTGCCGTCGGCCACTGTCGGCCCCTTCCGATTCGTCGCTCTCCACTCCAGATGGGGGTTCCCACGACTGGAAGGTCAAGGGGCGACAGGCCCCTGCCGGGGCAGGGGCCGGCGCGGTGTCAGGCGGTCAGGCCGACCGGGCAGGTGACGCCGGTGCCGCCGATGCCGCAATAGCCGCCGGGGTTCTTGGCCAGGTACTGCTGGTGATAATCCTCGGCGTAGTAGAAGGCCGGCGCGGGCAGGATCTCGGTGGTGATCGGCCCGTAGCCCGCCGCCTTCAGCCCCTGGGCATAGGCATCCCGGCTCGCCTCGGCGGCGGCCTTCTGGGCGTCGTCATAGGTATAGATGCCGGAACGGTATTGCGTGCCCGCGTCATTGCCCTGCCGCATGCCCTGCGTCGGGTCGTGCCCCTCCCAGAAGACGCGCAGCAATTCCTCATAGCTGATCTGTGCGGGATCAAAGATCACCCGCACCACCTCGTTATGGCCGGTCTGGCCGGTGCAGACCTCCTGATAGGTCGGGTTCGGGGTGTGGCCGGCGGCATAGCCCGCCATCGTCAGCCAGACGCCGGGCGTCTGCCAGAAGATCCGCTCGACCCCCCAGAAACAGCCCATGCCGAACATCGCCTCTGCCATCCCCTCGGGCACCGGCGCCTTCAGCGGTTGGCCCGACAGGTGGTGAGTTTCGGCCGTCGGAATCGGCGTCTGGCGCCCCGGCAGCGCGTCGGCGGCGCTGACCATCTCGGATTTGCTGCGCTTGAGAAAGAACATCGTTGCACCCCCTAGGTTCTGCCGCAGGATATAGGCGCGCCGGGGGCCGCGCGCCAGTTCGCCGGTGGCGCGGGGCGTGAGCAACGGTAAAGATCAGGTAAACAAAAAAGACGATATCGTTTGTTTTCAGCGGCTTGAGATTCTGCTCACGCGTGAGCAGACCGGGCCCTCACAGAAAACTCTGCGGATCGATATCCACCGCCAGCCGCAACCCGGCGGGCAGCCTGACCTGCCCGATCCAGTCCGAAATCGCCGCCTGCAAGGCCACCCCCTTGTCCGCCTTGACCAGCAGCCGCACCCGATGCCGCCCCCGGATCCGGGCGATGGGGGCGGGCGCGGGGCCGAACACCTGCGCCCCGATCCGCCGGAGCGGCCCGTCGTTCCGCGCCAGCCTCTCGCCCAGATCGAACACCTCCTCCACCTTTGTCGAGGACAGGATGATCCCCGCCATCCGGCCATAGGGCGGCATCCCCAGCGCCTGCCGCTCGGCCGCCTCGGCCCGCCAGAACGCCTCTTCCTCGCCCCCAAGAATCGCCCGGATCACCCCGTGTTCCGGCTGAAAGGTCTGCAGCAACGCCACCCCCGCCCTGTCGGCCCGCCCGGCCCGGCCCGAGACCTGCCGCATCAGTTGAAACGTCCGCTCCGCCGCCCGCAGGTCCGACCCCTGCAGCCCAAGGTCAGCGTCGATCACCCCCACCAGCGTCAGCAGCGGAAAGTTGTGCCCCTTGGCCACCAGCTGCGTGCCGATGACGATATCCGCGCCGCCCGCCGCAATCGCCTCGATCTCGGCCTTGAGCGCGCGCGCCGATCCGAACATGTCCGACGACAGCACCGCGATCCGCGCCTCGGGGAACAGCGCCGCCGTCTCCTCCGCCAGCCGCTCCACGCCGGGGCCGACCGGGGCCAGCTTCCCCTCCACCCCGCAGGACGGGCAGGCCGCAGGCATCGGCTTCGTCTCGCCGCACTGGTGGCAGACCAGCCGCTTCAGGAACCGATGCTCCACCATCCGCGCGTCGCAATGGTCGCAGCCGATCTGGTGCCCGCAGGCCCGGCAGATCGTGACCGGCGCGTAACCCCGGCGGTTGAGGAACAGCAGCGCCTGCTCCCCCGCATCAATCCGCGCCTGCACCGCCCGCGCCAGCGTGGGCGAAATCCAGCGATTGCCCGGCAGATCCTCCACCCGCATGTCGATGGCCCGCATCTCGGGCAGGTCGGACGGCCCGAAGCGAGAGGTCAGGTCGAGGCGCGCGTATTTCCCGGCCTCTGCATTGGCCCATGTCTCCAGGCTGGGCGTGGCCGAGGCCAGTACCACCTGCGCCGAGGCGCCAGAGGCACGCAGCACCGCCATGTCGCGGGCGTTATACAGCACCCCGTCCTCCTGCTTGTAGGAGGTGTCATGTTCCTCATCCACGACCACCAGCCCCAGATCGCGGAACGGCAGGAACAGCGCCGACCGCGCGCCCACGACCAGCTGCGCCCGGCCCTCGCCCGCCATCCGCCACAGCCGCCGCCGCTCGGTCATCGTGATGCCGGAATGCCATTCCGCGGGCCGCGCGCCGAACCGCGCCTCCACCCGGCCCAGAAACTCCGCCGTCAACGCGATCTCGGGCAGCAGCACCAGCGCCTGCCGGCCCTTCCTCAGACATTCCGCCACGGCCTCCAGGTAAACCTCGGTCTTGCCCGACCCGGTCACCCCCTTCAGCAGCGTCGTGGCATAGCCGCCCCCCGCCACGCCCGCCCGAAGGGTCCGGGCGGCGGCGGCCTGGTCGGGGGTCAGCGCGGCGCCCGCCCGGTCGGGGTCGAGCGCGGGATAGGGCAGGTCGCGCGGCGCCTCCTCCTCCAGCACCGCGCCCAGCTTCACCAGACCCTTGACGACGCCGGTGCCCACGCCCGCCTCGCGCGCGATCTCGGCCAGCGTCAGGCCCGGCTGCGCCTCGATCACCTCCAGCACCCGTGCCCGCGCCTCGGTCATCCGGTCGGGCTCTCGCCCGCTGGCGCGATAGACCCGGCGCAGCGCGGGCGCGTCGCCCAGCCCCGGCGCGCGGGTCGCCAGCCG
Source organism: Paracoccaceae bacterium (assembly GCA_050485905.1). Lineage (GTDB taxonomy): Bacteria > Pseudomonadota > Alphaproteobacteria > Rhodobacterales > Rhodobacteraceae > JAWLCA01. The sequence goes on from JBJHCH010000014.1 coordinate 6,347, forward strand.
CAGCATCGCGGACAACGGAGTCAGCGTGTAGCCGGCGGCGCGGGTCAGGAAATCGCGCAACTCGTCCCGCATCGGGGCGGCGTCCAGCACCCGGCCCACGGGGCGCAGCTTCGCCGCGTCGATGCCGCCCTCGCCCGGCCCCCAGACCACGCCCAGCACCCGGCGCGGCCCCAGCGGCACCTCGACAAAGGTGCCCCGCGCGCAGCCGCCCTCGGGCGCCAGATAGTCCAGCGCACGGTCGAGCGGCTGGGTGGTCAGCACCGCCACCCGGTCGCCCGCCTGATAATCCGCCGCATCGCCCATGCCCCTGCCTAGCGCAGCCCCGGCCCCGGTGCCACGCGCAAAAGACCTTTCTGCCCCGGCCCCCATGCGCTAGAACGCGGCCGGAACCGATACAGGGGGCTTGCCATGAAATTCTTCGTCGATACCGCCGATGTCACGGCGATTACGGAACTCAACGACCTGGGCATGGTGGACGGCGTCACCACCAACCCCTCGCTGATCCTGAAGGCGGGGCGCGACATCCTGGAGGTCACCAGGGAGATCTGCGGCATCGTCGCCGGCCCTGTCTCGGCCGAGGTGGTGGCGCTGAAGGCCGACGACATGATCGAGGAGGGGCGCAAGCTCGCCGCCCTCGCCCCCAACATCGCGGTCAAGGTGCCGCTGACCTGGGACGGGTTGAAAGCCTGCAAGGTGCTGTCCGATGCGGGCCAGATGGTCAACGTCACGCTTTGCTTCAGCGTCAACCAGGCGCTGCTGGCAGCCAAGGCGGGCGCCACCTTCATCAGCCCCTTCATCGGCCGGCTGGACGACATCCATATCGACGGCACCGAGCTGATTTCCGACATCCGCATGGTCTATGACAACTACGGGTTCGAGACGCAGATCCTTGCCGCCTCGATCCGCAGCCCGAACCATGTGGCCGAGGTCGCGCGGATCGGTGCCGACGTGATGACCGCGCCGCCCGAGGTGATCCGCAAGCTGGCCAGCCACCCGCTGACCGATGCCGGATTGGCACAATTCCTGAAGGATTGGGAAAAGACGGGGCAGAAAATCCTCTGACCTCTGCTAGGTTCCGCCGAAATACCGACAAAGAAGCGAAGGGGCAGACATGGCAGAGCAGGCAGGCGCGGCACGGGCGGGGATCGCGGGCGATCTGCGCGACAGGATCATCGCGGCACCCGATGTGGTGCTGGACGACCCGGCGGTGATGCGCGCGCTGATCGCGGCGACGGAATCGGCGCGCGGCGGCAATGTGGTCGATCTGCGCGGCATCGCGATGGAGCGGCTGGAAACCCGGCTGGACCGGCTGGAGGATGCGCATCGCTTCGTGCTTGCCGCAGCCTATGACAACATCGCCGGCATGCAGCAGGTCCATCGCGCGGTTCTTGCGCTGCTGGAGCCCGCCGGGTTCGACGATTTCCTGACCGTCCTCGGGTCCGAGGTAGCCCATGTGCTGAAGACCGACCGCCTGCGGCTGGTGCTGGAGGCGGCGCAGGGCGCCGACGATCCGGCGCTGCGGCGCCACGCCGGGGTACTGCATGTTGCGGGGCGTGGCGCGGTCGCAGACTACATGGGTGCCAAGGGGGCGGAGCGCGGCGTGGTGCTGCGCCCATGCCCGGAAGAGGCGACGCTGATCTATGGCGACGAAGAACCCGCGATCCTGTCCGAGGCGCTGGTGCGGATCGACCTCGGCTCGGGGCGGTTGCCGGCGATGCTGGCGCTGGGATCTGCCGAGGCCGCGCGGTTCCGGCCGGGGGACGGCACCGATCTGCTGACCTTTCTCGGCGCGGTCTTCGAACGGGCGATGCGCCGCTGGCTGGCATGACCCTGGACGTCTCGCCCGCCGCGCGCGACGCGCTGGAGGGGTGGCTGGCCGGCCTGTCGGCGATGCGCGGGCTGGCCGAGAATACACGCGTCGCCTATCGCGCCGATGTGCTTGGATTTCTTGCGTTTATCGCCACCCACACCGGCGGCGAGGCGCGCGGTCTGGGGCCGATCCTGGCGGTCGGGACGCCGGATCTGCGCGCCTGGATGGCGCATGAGCGGGGGCGCGGGGTGTCGGCGCGGTCGCTGGCGCGGGCGCTGTCGGCGGTGAAATCCTTCTACCGCTGGCTGGCAGAGCGTGAGGGGGCGGACCCCACCGCCGTGCTGTCGGCCCGCGCGCCGCGGTTTCAGCGCAAGCTGCCGCGGCCGCTGACCGAGGAGGCCGCGCGCGAGGTGATCGACCGGGTGGAACTGGGCCACGAAACCCCCTGGATCGCGGCGCGGGATGCCGCCGTGGTCACGCTGCTTTATGGCTGCGGGCTGCGCATATCCGAGGCGCTGGGGCTGACCGGACGCGACCATCCGCTGCCACAAACCCTTGTAATCCGGGGCAAAGGCGGCAAGGATCGGGTGGTGCCGGTGCTTGCCGCGGCGCGTGAGGCGGTGGCGGAGTATGTGCGCCTCTGCCCCTGGCCGGTGGAGCTGGACGGGCCGCTGTTCCGGGGCGCGCGCGGGGGGGCGCTGAATGCGCGGCTGATCGCGCGGGCTATGGAGATGGCGCGGCTGCAACTGGGGCTGCCGGCGACGGCGACGCCCCATGCGATGCGGCACTCCTTTGCCACGCATCTGCTGTCGGCGGGGGGCGACCTGCGGGCGATACAGGAACTCTTGGGCCATGCGTCGCTATCCACCACGCAGGCCTATACCTCGGTCGATGCGGCGCGGCTGATGGAGGTCTATGATGCGGCGCATCCCCGTGCGTAAGGCGTTGAAATACGTTATCTTTGCGGGCCAATGATGATGGCGATCCGGGCCTATCTGGTGCATCTGTTCACCGCCACGGGGGCGGTTTTCGCCATGCTGGCGATGCTGGCGGCGGTGGAATCCAACTGGAACCTGATGTTCCTGTGGCTTGTGGTGGCCTTTGTGGTGGACGGGATCGACGGGCCGCTGGCGCGGCGCTATCACGTCCGGTCGAACGCGCCAAAGATCGACGGCGTGCTGCTGGATCTGATCATCGACTACCTCACTTACGTCTTCATCCCGGCCTATGCGCTGTTCAAGTCGGGCCTGCTGCCGGGCTGGACGGGCTGGGTGGTGATCATCGTCGTGACCTTTGCCAGCGTCCTGTACTTTGCCGACACGCGCATGAAAACAAAGGACAATTCCTTCGCCGGATTCCCCGCCTGCTGGAACATGGTGGCGATCGTGATCTTTGCCTTGCAGCCGCCGTTCTGGATCAGCGTGACGCTGGTGGTGGTGTTGGCGGCGACTATGTTCACGCCCTTGAAGTTCGTTCATCCGGTGCGGACGGCGCGGTGGCGGCGGGTGTCGCTGCCGGTGGCGGTGGCCTGGGTGGGGTTCGCGGGCTGGGCGGCGGCGGTGGATTTCGCGCCGGGAACATGGGCTTCGTGGGGATTGCTGGTGACATCGGCCTATCTGCTGGGCGCGGGCGTGGCGCAGCAGATCTTTCCGGGAAAACGCGTCCACACCCGCGTATGATTCACATGCACATCGCGTGCACACCACATGCATACGCAGCGCGCGGTGGTCTGACGGCGGTTTAACCGGCCCGTGGCAGGGTGCCCCCAAGCCGCGAGAGGTCTGCCCGATGTCCTATTACTACCCCACCTTCACCCGCGCCGAGGGCGCCGCCTATTACCGCTTTGCCGACATGATGCGGAAGCTGGAATGGGAGATTCACCACAAGTTCTGGCGCGGCGAGGGGCTGCCCGAGGCCTGGCACGAGATCGCCACCGACCACGGGCCGGGGCCGAAGGAACGCATCACGCTCTGGGTCGACAAGCGCACGGTGAAGTTCTTCCGCGCGACGGGGAAGGGCTGGCAGACACGGATGAACCTGGTGCTGGTGGCCTATGCCGAGGCCCGCGCGTCGGGCGCGGTGAAGGGGGCCGAACGCTTCCGGCTGGACAAGTCGGCGGAACAGCGAGAGGTCGACGGCCCGCCGCCTGGCTGGGGCCAGACAAAGGCGGATGAAGAGGAAATGGCGGCCTTTTTCGCCGCCCGCGACGCGGAACGCAGCCCGCCCGAGGCCCCCGAACCCACCCCTGAACCCATACCCGACCCGGCCCCCGAGCAGGAAGCCCGGGCAGCAGGCAGCACGGTGGAGACGCCTCATCCCGAACTGGCCCCCGATCCCCAGCCCGCCGCCGCGGCACCGGAGGGCGAGTCCGCGCCCGACCCGGAACCGGCCCCCAGCGTCACCGAAGCGGTTGCCGCACCCGAACCACCCGCCCGGCCGATGACTCCGCAGGAGGCGTTGCGCGCGCAATACCAGGCCGACCGCGCGGCGCACAAGGCGAAGATGGACGCGATCTTTGCCGAGCGCCCCGGCGAGACCACCGAGGAACGCAAGCAACGGATGATCTATCACTTCGAGGCGTCGAAGGCGCGCTATGTCGAGATGAAACGCCAGCGCGGCGAGCTGAAGGACGTGGACCCCGAATGGCTGAAACCCCGACGACGCTAGGCGGGATCGTCGGGGGTAGGGGGCACCTTGGCGAGGGTGCTAAGCGGTTTGCTCGACTTCTTGCTATAGTCGGGTAGCGCCAAATGGTTTTCGCTCCAGTGAAGCGGCCAGCCCGGGTGGCCCGGCTTGACGCCAGCGGGAAGGACGACGGAGCCGTCGCCATTAGTTGAGACGACCTGCTCTGCAGTCAGATCGACGGTGGTCCAGTCGACCATCCGAGTATGAGCCCCGGCAAGGGAGGCATCGCCTAGGTCTGCTCCCTGCACCCGCGTCCTGACAATATTCGCCCCCTGCATCTGCGCGCTGACGAACGACGCCCCTTGCACTTGCGCCATGAATAGGTCGCACCCTTGCATCTGAGCCTTTCTGAACGAGGCTCCTTGCATGTCCGCGTCGTCCAGTTTCGCTCCCTGCATATACGCGTCGTCGAGCTTCGCCCCTTGTAACTGCGCGGCGCGAAAATCCGCTCGATCAAACCGTCCACCAGTCAGATCGGCACCGCGCAGGTTTGTGTTCCGGAGGTCGAGCCGATAGCGGGGCGAGCGTGCTCTCCATTTCTCCAACGCATCGCGAAACCGATAGTGCGCCATGTTCCATTCGTTTACGCCTGTCACATCAGAGGGGCTCGGATAGGGTGCAGCGGACCAGACCTCCTCACCGAACCTGCGCGTGCCTTCAAGCTCGCGGGAGACCTGTTCATCGCCGCGCCGGCCGATCACGGTGAGGGCGACCTGAATGTCGGCGCGGATTGGCCTTTCGGTGATCAGGCGCGCAACCGCTTCCAGATGTTTGACTTGCCACTTCTCAAAGACTTCTGGCCAGCCTTTTGTAGCGCCCCCGAAATTCTCTGGAAATCCCGGCAAGTTCGCAGGCGGGGCGTCGGAGGCCTTGGCGTTTTCGCGGATATAGGCGGTCAGGATCTCCATGATCTGGATGTGGTCGTCGAGGCTGGTGCGCGCGATGCGTTCAAGGGCGTAGATCGCGCCGATCCGCACCTCCAGATTCGGTTCGGTGAACTCGAGGGACTCGCGGTCGACGATGTGCTGCCCGTCCGGGCGTTGCGCAGGTATCGGATTCCCGTCGGGACCCCTCTGCCATTCGCCACTGTCGTCTTTCCTGTAGCGAGGAGTCTCGAAGAGCTTCTTGCTGACCTTCACGGCGCCCAGACCCTGGACGGCGGTGTTGATCTGTTCGGTGATGTGGCTTTGCTTGGCAATGTCTACGGTCTGCTGGGCGACGATACTGCGCCAGATCAGGAAGGGCGCGCCAAAGAGGGCGACGATCAACGCGCCGAGGCCAAGGCCGCCCAGCGGCGTTGCCACGTCTTCACCGAACAATCCCTTGCCGAGCATGCGGAACGCATTGGCAAGCGCCATGAGCAACAGGAGCGCCACGACGAAACTGAAGAAGGGGCCGAGCGGGCGCGAGGCCAGCCATCGGGGGGCGGGGAGTATGCCCAGCCATTCGAGGAGGCTGCCGGGACCGCGCTTCTCACTCATTCGCTATCGCCTTCCGCGTTGAACCCGCGACCATGACAGTGCATATCCACCATTGACGCAAGCGCGACTGGGCTTGCTTGCCTTCAGTGGCACCCAAATATAGGGTGCGCGCCAATCTGAACCGGGCGGGGCGCGGCCTCGCATCATCCAAGGGGACCATATGTTCGTCACACCCGCCTATGCCCAGGCCGCCGGGGGCGGCGCCAGCGCGTTTGCTACCTTCATCCCGCTGATCCTGATCTTCGCGATCATGTATCTGCTGCTGATCCGTCCGCAGCAGAAGAAGATGAAGGAACATCGCAACATGGTCGAGGCGCTGCGGCGCGGCGACCAGGTGGTCACGGCGGGCGGGCTGATCGGCAAGGTCAGCAAGGTCAAGGAAGACGGCGAGCTGGAGGTCGAACTGGCCGAGGGCGTGAAGGTGCGCGTGGTGCGCCACACCATCGCGCAGGTGCTGAGCAAGAGCGAGCCGGTCAAGAGCTGACGTTTTGGCGCGCGTGTGATGCGCGCCCTGGGGTAGACGATGCTGGTATTTCCGATCTGGAAGCGGATTCTGATCTGGTCGATCTGTGCGGCCGGCATCCTGCTGGCCATGCCGAACCTGTTCTACGACCGGGTGGAGCGGCACAATGACGCGGTGGCCGCGATCGAGGCCGCGGGCGGCATGACCAGCCCCGAGCTGGAGGCCGAGCGCGCGCTGTGGCCGGAGTATCTGCCGTCCTATCTGGTCAACCTGGGCCTTGATCTGCGCGGCGGCGCGCATCTGCTGGCCGAGGTGCATGTGGCCGATGTCTATCGCGGGCGGATCGACGGGATGTGGCCCGATGTGCGCGACGCGCTGAGGGTAGAGCGGGACACGGTGGGCAACATCCGCCGCGTGCCCTCGCCCGACGGGGTGCTCAGGGTGCAGATCTCCAACCCCGCCGGGGTCGCCCGCGCGCTGGAGGTGGTGCGTGAACTGGCCCGGCCGGTGGTGACGCTGACCGGGATGGGCGCGACCGATCTGGACGTGCGCGCCGAGGGCGACGAGATCGTGGTCAGCCTGTCGGCGGCCGAGCAGACCGCGACCGACGAACGCACCATGCAGCAGAGCCTGGAGATCATCCGCCGCCGGGTGGACGAGGTGGGCACCCGCGAGCCGACGATCATGCGCCAGGGCGAGGATCGCATCCTGATCCAGGTGCCGGGCATCGGCTCGGCGGCGGAACTGAAGGCGCTGATCGGCACCACCGCGCGGCTGACCTTTCACCCGGTCGTGGGCCGGGCCGACAATGCCAACCAGGATCCCGGCCCGCGCAACATGATCCTGCCGTCGATGGACGAGCCGGGGCTATACTACATCGTCGAGATGAACCCGGTGGTGACGGGCGAGGAACTGGTGGATGCGCAACCGGCCTTCGACCAGAACGGGCGCCCGGCGGTGAACTTCCGCTTCAACCCCTCGGGCGGGCGGAAATTCGGCGATTATACCGCGCAGAACATCGGCAACCCCTTTGCCATCGTGCTGGACGACGAGGTGATCAGCGCGCCGGTGATCCAGTCCCATATCGCCGGCGGATCGGGCATCATCACCGGGCGCTTCACGGTCGAGGAATCGACCCAGCTTGCCATCCTGCTGCGCGCCGGTGCGCTGCCGGCCGAGATGACGTTCCTGGAGGAACGCACCATCGGGCCGGAGCTTGGCGCGGATTCGATCGAGGCCGGGCGCATCGCGGCGATGATGGCGATGGGCATGGTGCTGGTCTTCATGGTCGCCAGCTACGGCTGGTTCGGTGTGATCGCCAATATCGCGCTTCTGACCAACATCGCGCTGATCTTCGGGCTGCTCAGCCTGATCGGGGCCACGCTGACCCTGCCGGGCATCGCCGGGATCGTGCTGACCATCGGCATGGCGGTGGATGCCAACGTGCTGGTCTTCGAGCGGATCAAGGAGGAGTTGCGAACCGCGCGCGGCGTCGCCCGCGCGATCGAGCTTGGCTACGAAAAGGCGCTGTCGGCGATTCTGGATGCCAACATCACCACCTTCATCATCGCGACGATCCTGTTCGCGCTGGGGTCTGGGCCGGTTCGCGGGTTCTCGGTCACGCTGGGGCTTGGCATCTTCACCTCGGTCTTCTGTGCGATCTTCGTCACCCGCCTGATCATCGTGACGTGGTACGAACGCCGCCGTCCGAAAACCGTCGTCGTCTGAGGGGGATGCCATGCGCCTGAAACTCGTTCCCGACCAGACCGACTGGGATTTCTTCAAGCACCAGAACATGACGTTTGGTGCGTCGATCGTCATGGTGATCGCCTCGATCGCGGTGTTCTTCGTGATGGGGCTGAACTTCGGCATCGACTTCCGCGGCGGCACCTCGATCCGGACCGAAGCCACGCAGCCGGTGGACGTTGGCGCCTATCGCGGCGCGCTGACGCCGCTGGGGCTGGGTGATGTGGCGATTTCCGAGGTCTTTGACCCGACGTTCCGCGACGACCAGCATGTGGCGATGGTGCGCATCCAGGCTGCCGAGGACGAGGAGAGCCTGAGCCCGCAGCGGCTGGAGGAGGTGCGCGCGGCGCTGGTGGAGGTGGACCCGACCCTGCGCTTCAGTGCGGTCGAATCGGTGGGGCCGAAAGTGTCGGGCGAGCTGGTTCAGAGCGCGATCCTTGCGGTGACCTTGGCGCTTCTGGCGATCATGGTCTACATCTGGCTGCGGTTCGAATGGCAGTTCGCGGTCGGCGCGGTGGCGGCGCTGGTCCATGACGTGGCGATCACCATCGGCATATTTTCGTTGTTCCAGATCCGCTTCGATCTGGCGATCATCGCGGCGCTGCTGACCATCGTGGGCTATTCGATCAACGACACGGTGGTGGTGTTCGACCGGCTGCGCGAGAACCTGATAAAATACAAGAAGCGCCCGCTGCGGGACGTGATGAACCTGAGCGTGAACGAGACGCTGAGCCGGACGGTGATGACCTCTGTCACCACGCTCTTGGCGCTGATCATCCTGCTGATATTTGGCGGCGACGTGATCCGCGGCTTCGTATTCGCAATGACGCTGGGGGTGGTGATCGGCACCTATTCCTCGGTCTTCGTGGCGAAGAACCTGGTGCTCTACATGGGCGTCACCCGCGAATGGGGAAAGAGCGACAAGACCGACGCGGGCGTGCAGTTCGGCAAGTCGGGCGGCTAGGCCCGTGCGGCTGAACGAGGTCCGTTTCGGCGCGGCGCTGGCGTTCGAGGGCTACGGGCCGGGCTTCTGGCGGATCGGTGGACAGTTGATCGAGGGGCCGGTGCTGGCCCATGGCGACAGTGCGGTGGCCTGGGGCGGCTGGGACGATACCGCGCCGCTTCTGGCGCTGGCGGGACAGGTCGATGTGCTGTTCCTGGGCACCGGCGCCGAGATTGCCCATCCGCCGCAGGATCTGGTCGCGGCGCTGGAAGGCGCGGGGATCGGCGCCGAGGTCATGGCCAGCGCCACCGCCGCGCGATCCTACAACGTGCTGCTGTCCGATGGCCGCCGCATCGCCGCGGCCCTGTTGCCGGTCGGCTAGGGCGGCTCCCGCCCGTCTTCGCCGCTGTGGCGGCTCATCCCGTTGGGCCGGGCCGGGCCTGTGGCCCGGCAGATCAGGGATGAAGACCCGCGCCTGCTGCGCGGCAGGAAGATCTGCTTGGGAAGCGGTTGACGGGTAGGGCTGCCCGTCAACGCGCCTTTACGATCCTGTGTCGGTCCGCAACCGCGTCAAGGACGCTGCCGCGCCGCCTGCCGGCGGTGGCCTGCGGCCATCCTTGACCCGGCCGCGGACCTTTCCGCGACGCGGGACATGCGCTAAGCGGCTGTGATGGAGCTTTCGGTTCAGGATCTGGCGGTTGCGCGCGGCGGTCTGGCGGTGCTGGCGGGCGTGTCGTTCCGCGTGGCGGCGGGCGGCGCGCTGATCCTGCGCGGGCCGAACGGGGTGGGCAAGACCACGCTGCTGCGCACCATCGCCGGGTTGCAGCCGGCGCTGTCGGGCCAGGTGTCGGTGCCGGGTGAGGCCGTGGCCTATGCCGGCCATGCCGACGGGCTGAAGGCGGTGCTGACGGTGGCCGAGAACCTGGACTTCTGGGCGCGGATCTACGGCGCGGGCGGGATCGAGGCCGCGCTGGCGGCGATGAACCTGGCCGCGCTGCGCGACCGGGCGGCGCAGCATCTGTCGGCGGGGCAGAAGCGGCGGCTGGGGCTGGCGCGGCTGATCGTGACCGGGCGGCCGGTCTGGGTGCTGGACGAGCCGACGGTGTCGCTGGATGCGGCCTCGGTCGGGCTGTTCGCCGCCGCCGTTCGGGCGCATCTGGCAGGCGGCGGGCTGGCGGTGATCGCGACCCATGTGGACCTCGGCCTGCCCGAGGCGGCGGTGCTGGACCTGTCGCCGTTTCGCGCCCGCCATGCCCCGGTGGCGGGCGGGTTCGACGAGGCCTTCGCGTGATCGCGCTGCTCATGCGCGACCTGCGGCTCGCCGTGCGTGCGGGCGGCGGGTTCGGGCTGGGGCTGGCGTTCTTTCTGATCGTCGCGGTGCTGGTGCCGCTGGGTGTGGGGCCGGAGGGCGCGACGCTGTCGCGTATCGCGCCCGGCATCCTGTGGGTCGGTGCGCTGCTGGCCTGCCTGCTGTCGCTCGACCGGATTTTCGCGCTGGATTTCGAGGACGGATCGCTCGACCTGCTGGCCACCGCGCCGATCCCGCTGGAAGGCGTCGTGGCGGTGAAGGCGGCGGCGCATTGGGTCACCACGGGCCTGCCGCTGGTGCTGGCCGCGCCGGTACTGGGGGTGCTTCTGAACCTGCCCGGCCCGGCCTATCCGTTCCTCATCTTCTCGCTGCTGGTCGGCACCCCGGCGCTGTCGGTCATCGGGGCCTTCGGCGCGGCGCTGACCGTGGGGCTGAAGCGTGGCGGGCTGCTGATGTCGCTGCTGGTGCTGCCGATGTATGTGCCGACGCTGATCTTCGGGACCGAGGCGATCAAGCGCGGGGCCGAGGGGCTGGGGGCTGCCACGCCGCTGCTGCTGCTCGGCGGGATCACCGCCGGGGCCGTCGCGGTGCTGCCCTTTGCCGCGGCCGCCGCGCTCCGCGTCAATCTGCGCTAGGCGCTCACATCCAAGTTGCTTGAGGCCGCCGGGGCCAGCGCATAGGAAGGCATCATGTCGCTGTGGGAATACGCCAACCCGAAGAAGTTCATGGAGACCTCGGCCCGGCTTCTGCCCTGGGCGGCGGGGCTGGCCGGCGTGGTGATGCTGACGGGGCTGGTCTGGGGCTTCTTCTTCACGCCCGACGACTTTCGCCAGGGGTCGACGGTGAAGATCATCTTCCTGCACGTTCCGGCCGCGATGATGGCGATCAACATCTGGGTGATGATGCTGGTGGCCAGCCTGGTCTGGCTGATCCGCCGCCATCACGTCAGCGCGCTGGCCGCCCGCGCCGCCGCCCCGGTGGGCGCGGTGATGACGCTGATCGGCCTGTTCACCGGGGCGATCTGGGGCCAGCCGATGTGGGGCACCTGGTGGGCCTGGGATCCGCGGCTGACCTCGTTCCTGATCCTGTTCCTGTTCTACCTGGGCTACATCGCGCTGTGGGAGGCGATCGAGGACGCGGATACCGCTGCCGACCTGACCAGCGTGCTCTGCCTCGTCGGGTCGGTCTTTGCGCTGCTCAGCCGCTACGCCGTCAATTTCTGGAACCAGGGGCTGCATCAGGGCGCCTCGCTGTCGGTGGCGCCGGGCACGCGGATGGACTGGGCCTACAAGGCGCCGCTTTACGTCGCCATGACCGGGTTCGTGCTGTTCTTCGTGGCGCTGGTGCTGCTGCGCACGCGGACGGAGATCCGCGCCCGCCGGCTGAAGGCGCTGATGACGCGGGAAAGGATGGAGGCATGATGCCCGATCTGGGACGCTACGCATTCGAGGTCGGCGCGGCCTATGTCGTGTCGCTGGCGCTGATCGCCGGGCTGGTGGCGGTCAGCCTGGTGCGCGCGGCGCGCGTGCGCCGGCAGTTGATGGCGGTCGAGGGCCGCAGGGGGCGCAGCGATGTTTAAGCCGCTGATGCTGCTGCCGCCGCTGATCTTTGCCGCGATGGCCGCGCTGTTCTATTTCGGCATGTATCGCGACGATCCCGATGCGCTGCCCTCCACCTTCGTCGGGCGCGCGGCGCCTGCGGTCGAGGCGCGCCCGCTGGCCGATCTGCCAACCTTCGACAATGCCGCGCTGAACGAACCGGGGGCCAAGGTGGTGAACTTCTGGGCCAGCTGGTGCCCGCCCTGCCGCAAGGAACACCCGATGCTGAAGGAACTGGCCGAGCATGTGCCGGTCTATGGCGTCAACCGCGACCTGACCGAGGAGGCGGCGCTGGGGTTCCTGGACGAGCTAGGCAATCCCTTCGCCGCCATCGTCTTTGACGACCGCAACCGGCAGTCGATCGAATGGGGTGTTTACGGCCTGCCCGAAACCTTCGTGATCGATGCCGAGGGGCGGGTGATGCTGCGCTACGCCGGAGAGATCACGCGGTCGGTGATGGACAACACCATCCTGCCGGCGCTGCGCGAGGGGGCGCAGCCGGGAAGCTGAGGCCGCTTGACCGATGGCGCGCGGGGGCGTAAGCCCCGCGCCATCCGAAGGGGAGCATCCGACATGGACAGGTCAGCCCGCCGCTGAGGCATTCGCCCGCGCCAGACCAGGCGCTGCTTCCTGACTCCGGATATTCCCATGCCCAGACTGACTGGAAAACTCTGCGTCGTGACCGGCGCTGCGCGCGGCATCGGCGCCGCCATCGCCACCGCCTTTGCCAACGAAGGCGCGACTGTCATCCTGACCGATATCGACGAGGCGACCGGCCGCGTCACCGCCAATCGCCTGTCGATGCCCTTCCTGCGGCTCGACGTGGCGCGCGAAGCCGACTGGGTGGCCTTTGCCGCCCAATACCCGCAGATCGACGTGCTGGTGAACAACGCCGGCATCACCGGGTTCGAGGGCGGGCCGCGCCATCATGACCCCGAAACCGCGTCGCTCGACGACTGGCGCGCGGTGATGGCCGTCAACCTCGACGGCTGCTTCCTCGGCTGCCGCTATGCCATCGGCGCGATGAAGGCGCGGGGGCAGGGGTCGATCATCAACCTGTCGTCGCGCTCGGGGCAGGTCGGCATCCCCGGCGCGGCGGCCTATGCGGCATCGAAGGCCGGCATCCGCAACCACAGCAAGACCGTCGCGCTTTATTGCGCCGAACGGGGCTGGGCGATCCGGTGCAATTCGATCCACCCCGGCGCGATCCTGACACCGATGTGGGAGGCGGTGGCAGGCGACGGGCCGGACCGCGAGGCGCGGCTGGCAGAATTCGTGGCCGACACGCCGTTGAAAAGGTTCGGCAGGCCCGAGGAGGTGGCGGCGCTGGCCGTTTTGCTGGCCAGCGACGAGGCGACCTATATCACCGGCGCGGAACTGACCATCGACGGCGGATTGCTGGCCGGAACGGCGGCGCGGCCCTCGGCCTAGGCCGGTGTTGCGTGCCAGTGTTGCGCGGCGAGCGCTCTGTTCACAAAGGTAAATTCGGCGAGTTGCGGCTGTCAGCTTTTGCCCCGCAACTCTTTCCAGCCGCTTAACGCGAACGACCCCGGCATCGCTGCCGGGGCCGTCGTCAACCCGTTGGGTGGGCCGTCAGGCGGCCTTGGCGAGGTTCCGCAGGACGTAGTGCAGCACGCCGCCGTTCTTGACGTAGTCGAGCTCCACCGCGGTATCGACGCGGCATTTCAGCGTGATCGTCTTTTCCGTGCCGTCGGCATAGCGGATGGTGCAGGGCACCTCGGCCCCCGGCTTCAGGTCGCCCGACAGGCCAGAGATGCTGACCTCCTCGTCCCCGGTCAGGCCCAGCGACTTGCGGGTATCGCCGCCGGTGAACTCGAACGGCATCACGCCCATGCCGACCAGGTTGGAGCGGTGGATACGCTCGAAGCTTTCGACGATCACCGCCTTCACCCCCAGCAGCGCCGTGCCCTTGGCCGCCCAGTCGCGGCTGGACCCCGCGCCGTATTCCTGACCGCCAAAGATCACCAGCGGGCGGCCCTGATCCTGCCAGGCCATCGCGGCGTCAAAGATCGCCGCCTGCTCGCCGTCCGGCCCCTTGGTATAGCCGCCCTCGACCCCGTCCAGCATCTCGTTGCGGATGCGGATGTTGGCAAAGGTGCCGCGCATCATCACCTCGTGGTTGCCGCGGCGCGAGCCGTAGGAGTTGAACTCGCGCACCGGCACCTGGCGTTCCACCAGATAGCGGCCGGCGGGTGTGCCTTCCTTGAAGCTGCCGGCGGGGCTGATGTGATCGGTGGTGATCATGTCGCCCAAGATCGCCAGCACCCGCGCGCCCTCGATGTCCGAGATCGTGCCGGCCTCAGCCCCCATCCCCTTGAAATACGGGGGATTCTGGACATAGGTGGACACTGCGGGCCAGTCGTAGGTCAGCTTGTCGCTGGTCTCCACCCCCTGCCACTTCTCGTCGCCCTTGAAGACATCGGCGTATTTGGTCTGGAACGCCTGCCGGGTCACGGTCTTTTCGACCAGTTCGGCGATCTCCTTCTGGCTGGGCCAGATGTCCTTCAGGAAGACGTCGTTGCCGTCCTTGTCCTGACCCAGCGGCTGGGTGGTCAGGTCGATATTCATGTCGCCCGCGATGGCATAGGCCACCACCAGCGGCGGGCTGGCCAGGTAGTTCGCCCGCACGTCGGCATGCACGCGCCCCTCGAAGTTGCGGTTGCCCGAAAGGACGGCGGCGGCGACCAGATCGTTGTCGTGGATCGCCTTGGAGATCTCGGGTTGCAAGGGGCCGGAGTTGCCGATGCAGGTGGTGCAGCCATAACCCACGAGGTTGAAGCCGAGCGCGTCCAGATCCTCCTGCAGATCCGCGGCCTCAAGATATTCCGACACCACCTGCGATCCCGGCGCGAGCGAGGTCTTGACCCAGGGCTTGCGGGTCAGACCCAGCGCGCGGGCCTTGCGTGCCACGAGCCCCGCCCCGATCATCACATAGGGGTTCGACGTGTTGGTGCAGGAGGTAATGGCCGCGATCACGACCGAGCCGTCGCGGATCGTGTAATCCTCACCCTCGACCTTCGCGGTCTTGCGGGCGTCAGACACCACCGCGGTGGCCGGGCCTTCGGCGGCCATGTCCTGCGCTTCCTGCGTCGCATCCACGCCGCGATAGTCGCAGACCACGTTGTAGAAGGACTGCGCGGCATTGGTCAGCGGGGTATGGTCCTGCGGCCGCTTCGGCCCCGACACGGCCGGCACGACCGTTCCCATGTCCAGTTCCAGCGTGTCGGTATAGACCGGGTTGTAATCCGCCCCGCGCCACATGCCGTTTTCCTTGGCATAGGCTTCGACCAGCGCGATGCGGTCCTTGTCGCGCCCGGTCTGCTCCAGGTAGCGCAGCGTCTCGCTGTCGATCGGGAAGAAGCCGCAGGTGGCGCCGTATTCGGGGGCCATGTTGGCGATGGTGGCGCGGTCGGCCAGCGGCAGGTGATCCAGCCCCTCGCCGTAGAATTCCACGAACTTGTTGACCACGCCCTTCTTGCGCAGCATCTGCACGACCTTCAGCACCAGATCGGTGGCGGTGGTGCCCTCGACCATCTGGCCGGTCAGCTTGAAGCCCACCACCTCGGGGATCAGCATGCTGATCGGCTGGCCCAGCATCGCCGCCTCGGCCTCGATCCCGCCGACGCCCCAGCCGAGAACCGCCAGACCGTTGACCATGGTGGTGTGGCTGTCGGTGCCGACCAGCGTGTCGGGGTAAGCCACCGTTTCACCGTTCTGGTCGGTATCGGTCCAGACCGTCTGCGACAGGTATTCAAGGTTCACCTGATGGCAGATGCCGGTGCCGGGCGGCACGACGCGGAAGTTGTCGAACGCGCCCTGGCCCCATTTCAGGAACTGGTAGCGTTCCATGTTCCGCTCATACTCGCGGTCCACGTTGAGCTGAAAGGCGCGCGGGTTGCCGAATTCATCGATCATCACCGAATGGTCGATGACCAGATCGACCGGGTTCAGCGGGTTGATCTTCGTCGCGTCGCCGCCAAGGTTCACCAGCGCATCGCGCATCGCGGCCAGATCCACCACGGCCGGAACGCCGGTGAAATCCTGTAGCAGCACGCGGGCGGGGCGATAGGCGATCTCTCGCGGGCTCTTGCCGCCCTGCGCGGCCCAGTCGGCGAACGCCTTGATGTCGTCGACCGAGACGGTGAAGCCGTCATCCTCGAACCGCAGCATGTTCTCCAGCACCACCTTCAGGCTGGCGGGCAGGCGGCTGAAATCGCCCAGCCCGGCCTCTTGCGCGGCGGGGATCGAGTAATAGGCGACCGAGGCGCCGCCGGCGCTGAGCGTGCGGCGGGTTCTGGCGGTATCTTTTCCGACGGTGATGGGCATTGCGGCCTCCGTTTTCGGGTCAAACAGGGTCTGGCTGCGTGCCTGATGCCTCATTGCGCAGAGTCGATCAAGGGGGGTGCGGCGATTTTGTATACCATTGTGCACAGAAAATTCCGTGCCGCGCCGCAGCACCTGCGCCTCGCAAAACCTTGATTGGCCTGTGCCGGTGCCGATGGCTAGGGAAGGGGGGTCGAAACCATGCCCGAGGCCTCCATGCTATCGATCCGCCGACTGGTTGCCGGGGCCGCGCTGGGGCTGATGGTGATGCCGGCGGCAGGCGTTGCGCAACCCTCGCCGGTGGTGGTGGAGCTGTTTACCTCTCAGGGATGTTCGTCCTGTCCCCCCGCCGATGAATACATGGCGCGGCTGGCCGACCGCGATGATGTGATCGCGCTGGCGCTGCATGTGGACTACTGGGATTATCTTGGCTGGACCGACAGTTTCGCGCAGGCTGCGTTTACCGAGCGGCAGAAGAAATATGCCCGCGCCAACAGCGACCGCGCCATTTACACGCCGCAGATGATCGTCGACGGGACGGAGCGGGTGCAGGGCGTGCGGCCGATGACCATGGCCGAGATGGTGCGCGCCCACCGCGACCGTCCGCGCAATGTGCAGATCGCGCTGGACCGGTCCGAGGGGCGGCTGACGATCCGGCTGAACGCAGAGCCGCCACTGGATCACGACGCCGTGGTGCAGCTTGTCCGCTATCTGCCGCGCGCGCAGGTCACGATCGAGCGGGGAGAGAATGCGGGTCGCACCGTGACCTACCACAATATCGTGACGCTGTGGGACACGCTGGCCCGGTGGGACGGCAAGGGGCCGCTGACCATGACCGCAGAACTGCCGGGGGCCGAGCCGGTGGTGGTCATCGTGCAGTCAGATGCTCACGGCCCGGTGCTGGCCGCCGAACGCTTGCGCTGAGTGACAGTCTTCCACCGCTGGTGCGTCCAGAGCCACTGGTCCATGTGGGCGCGCACCATTGCGTCCAGGCTGTCGTTCAGCGCCTGGGTCATCGCCTGCGGCGTATCGTGCGGGATCGGCGCCTCGACCACCACGCGGAAATCCAGCCCGTTCGGCTGCCGGATTCCGTAGCTGGGCACCAGCAGGGCGTCATATTTCAACGCCAGTTCCGCGGCCGACAGCGCGGTGCGGGCGGGCTGGCCCATGAACATCAGGTCCTCGCCATGACCCATGTGCTGGTCGATCACCAGGCCCAGCATTCCGCCCCCGCGCAGGTGGCGCACCATGTCCGCCAGCCCCTCACGTCCACGGGGAAAGAGCGGCGTGCCGATCACGGATATGGCGGCGACGTAGTGATCGTTGAAATGCCGGTTCCGCATCGGGCTGTAGAGCCCGCCGAACCGGAACCCGCGCGCGATCAGGACCGCGCGCCCGGCGTCATAATTGCCGATATGGCCCGAGACGACGACCACCGGCCGCCCCTCGGCATGGGCCTTGTCCAGCGCCTCCAGTCCCGGACCCTCTGGCGGGATGCGCGTCGCGTGGGCCACGAATTCCGACCCGGAATACATCTCGATCAGCGTGCGGCCCACATTGTCGGGCACCGCGCGAACAAGCCGCTCGACCTCGGCCCGCGGCATGTCGGGAAAGGTCAGCGCCAGATTGTTGCGGATGCGTTTTCGCCAGCCGGCCAGCGGCGCCAGCACGCGTGACACCAGCCAGCCCATCAGCGGCACGCGCCAGCGATAGGGCAGCGCCAGCGCCGCGCCGATCAGGCCGCGCAGGCCCAGGCTGATCGCCCGGTCGCGCGGGCTGGTGCCGTCGTCGTCTTTGCGTGTCGCCATTTCCGGGTCGTCGCCGCTGCAATCCGGCCCTGATTACGCGGCACCCCCCCGCTTCACAACCCTGCCGCCGCGTCCCGGCTCAGCCCTCGTCGTCGGGTTCGACAAAGGCCAGTTCGCCCTCGGCCTGAAGCGCACGGATCGCCTGCACCATGGCATTGCGCGCGGCCTCGATCTCGGCCGGGCGGATCGCGCCGGCTTCGGCCAGTTCCTCGCGCAGGCTTTCGGCCATGCGCTGCGACAGGTTCTCCAGGATGAACTCCACCGTGCGTGCCTCGCCCTCGTCGCCGGGGCCGATGGCGGCGACCAGTTGCCGCTGTTCCACCCGCCGCACCACCTTTGGCAGGTCCGCAGGCGCGATCCGGTCGGGGATATGGGCAAAGGTGAAGATCGTGCGGCGCACCCGCTCGGCAAATTCCTCGTCCGCTTCCAGCAGGCCCGCCAGCACATCGTCGCGGGTAAGCGCGCCGGTCGCGTTCAGGATCGCGCCCACGCGGTCCACCGGCGTCGATTCAAACGCCTTGGGCGGCAGCGCGTCCAGTTGGCTGCCCAGTGCCAGACCGATCCGCCGCACCGTCTCGGGGTCCACATTGCCGGTCAGCGACACCGCATAGGCCACGCGCCGCGCCTTGTCGCCGGGCAGCCGGCCCAGCAGTTCCGCCGCGCGGTCCACCGGCAGCTTCGACAGCAGCACGGCGCCCACCTCGACACTCTCCTCCTCCAGCACCGGCATCAACCGGTCGAGGTCCAGCGTCACGATCCGGTCCCATGGGTCGGCCTTGCCGCTGGCGCCCGCCAGCCGGCGCAGCCGGTTCGCCGCCGTGGCGCTGATATGACCGTCGAGCAGGCTGAGCGCGCCGTCGATCCCGCCCGGAAAGGCGAGGCCCACGCCCTCCAACTCCGTCAGGAATTCCTGCACCACCTCGCGCAGGGTGCCGCGGTCCACCAGCCGCATATGGCCCATCTGTTCCGTCAGCGCGGCCTGCAGATGCTCGGGCAGGGCGGCCAGCGGAATCGGCGTACCCTCGGACAGCAGAAGCCGCACGATCACCGCGGCCTTCTGCCGGCTGTTCAGCGCCGGGCGCATCCTGGTGGGCGGTGTCTCCAGCACCTCTCCCTGCGGGACGGCCTGCCGGCTGCCCCTGTTCAATGCCGCCAGTGCCGTGGTCACCCCTGCCTCCGCCGCCGATCCGTACCGGCCGACACT
Organism: Paracoccaceae bacterium; assembly: GCA_050485905.1. Taxonomy (GTDB): domain Bacteria; phylum Pseudomonadota; class Alphaproteobacteria; order Rhodobacterales; family Rhodobacteraceae; genus JAWLCA01. The sequence continues at coordinate 25,738 of JBJHCH010000014.1, forward strand.
GGCAGGTGCGGGTTAACGGCGCGTTGCCGGTGGGCCGTCGGGGTGGCATGAAAAAGGGGGACACGGCAACCGCGCCCCCCAAGTCTTGCACCTTCAGAAATCGCCCGCCGTCAGCCCGTCACAGGGGCCGTGCAGGTCCGCGTCTGGCTGTCCCAGACCATGCCCTCGGCGCAGTTCATCGTAGTGTTGATGTGCCTTTCGCTGCACATGGCCGCCGCGAGCCCCGGCGTAAGGGCAAGGGCGAGGGCGGCAAGGGTTGTCTTCAACGTCATGCGCGTCTCCCTGTTGGACTGATCAGTTCGGCTCTCGCAGGGAAAGCCTAGCACAGAAACTAGCGCGAAACGATCACGGACAAGTGTGCGGAGGAAATCCGGCGCCTTCGACCCGCACACCCGGCCCCTTTGCCTGAATTTCAGGCAGTGCCAAAGACGCGGGCAAAGATCGTGTCCACATGCTTGGTGTGATAGGCCAGATCGAATTTTTCCTCGATCTCCGCCTCGCTCAGCGCCGCCCGCACTTCCGGGTCGGACTTCAGTTCCTCCATGAAATCAGCACCCTGCTCCCAGACCTTCATGGCGTTCCGCTGCACCAACCGATAGCTGTCCTCGCGGCTGACACCCTTTTGCGTCAGTGCCAGCATCACCCGCTGGGAATGGACGAGGCCGCGGAACTTATTCATGTTCCGCATCATGTTTTCCGGGTAAATAACCAGTTTTTCTATTACATTTGTCAGTCGAGTCAGCGCGAAGTCCAGCGTCACCGTCGCATCCGGCCCGATGTTCCGCTCGACCGAGGAATGGCTGATGTCGCGCTCGTGCCAGAGCGTGACATTCTCCATCGCCGGAATCGCCATCGACCGTACCATCCGCGCCAGCCCGGTCAGGTTCTCTGTCAGCACCGGGTTGCGCTTGTGCGGCATGGCGGAACTGCCCTTCTGGCCCTTGGAAAAGAACTCCTCGCCCTCCAGCACCTCTGTCCGCTGCATGTGCCGGATCTCGGTGGCGACATTCTCGATGCTCGATGCGATCACCCCCAGCGTGGCAAAGAACATCGCATGCCGGTCGCGCGGGATCACCTGCGTCGAAATCGGCTCGGGCCGCAGGCCCAGTTGCTCGCAGACATGCGCCTCTACCCTCGGGTCGATATTGGCGAATGTGCCGACCGCGCCGGAAATAGCCCCCGTCGCCACTTCCTCGCGCGCCGCGACCAGCCGCGCCCGGTTGCGGTCCATCTCGGCGTAGAATCGGGCGAATGTCAGGCCCATCGTCGTCGGCTCGGCATGGATGCCGTGGCTGCGTCCGATCCGCACCGTCAGCTTGTGCTCCATCGCGCGGGCTTTCAGCGCCGCCAGCAGCCTGTCCATCTGCGCGATCAGTAGGTCGGCCGCGCGGCAAAGCTGGATGTTGAAGCAGGTGTCCAGCACGTCGGAACTGGTCATCCCCTGATGCACGAACCGCGCCTCGTCCGGCCCCACGATCTCTCCCAGATGGGTCAGGAAGGCGATGACATCGTGTTTCGTCACCGCCTCGATCTCGTCGATCCGCGCGACGTCGAATGTCGCGTCCCTGGCCTTCCACACCGCCTCGGCATTCGCCTTGGGGATCACGCCCAGCTCCGCCATCTTGTCGCAGGCATGGGCCTCGATCTCGAACCAGATGCGGAACCGGGTCTCGGGCGACCAGATGGCGACCATTTCGGGGCGGGAATAGCGGGGGATCATCGGGGCCTCCTTGGCTTCGGCGGCCTTCTAGACCGCCGGGCCGGGCTTGGAAAGGGCTGCCCCCGGTGCTATGCCCGCCCGGCGCGGGACGGCCCGCGCCCGCCTCTTGCGGCCCATCCGGGGGACGGCCCTCTTGCTCAAAGGGGGTCATCATGGCCTGGATCATTCTTCTCATCGCCGGACTGTTCGAAATCGGCTGGGCCATCGGGCTGAAATACACCCATGGGTTCACCCGCCTCATCCCGACACTGTGGACCGTCGGATCCATGACCATCAGCGTCGCGCTGCTCGGCCTGGCGATGCGCGACCTGCCCGTCGGCACCGCCTATGCGATGTGGACCGGTATTGGCGCCGTGGGCACGGTCGCCCTCGGCATCTGGCTTTTCGGCGATGCCGCGACGCCGGCCCGTCTGGCTTGCGTCGGCCTGATCGTCGCCGGGCTCATCGGGCTGAAGCTGGCGGGCTGAGCACATACCGTTGCGGGTATATACCCGATAAGATATATACCGAATAAGGTATATACCTGAAAAGGTATGATCGGTTCCGGCGGCGGCAAATCACTGGCCAGACTGGTTTTTCCGGCGCTTGGGCGGGCCGGGGCGCACCAACGTATGCACGTGATATGCACGGCAGATGCACGTGAATCATACGTTGTGTGCACACCAAGAAAGGCCCCCGAGGGGGGCTGGCGGACACACAAGATGTGGGGATGGCAGCCGTCAGCCGCCGGTGTGGCTCATGTGCCGGCTGACCTGACCCGCGACCGTCTGGCGCGAATAGTCAAAGTCATGGCCCTTGGGTTTGCGCGCAATCGCGTCCCGAATGGCCTGTTTCAACAGGGAATTTTCCGGGCTCGCCCGCAGCGGCGCGCGCAGGTCGGCCATGTCCTCCTGCCCCAGGCACATGTAAAGCTCGCCCGTGCAGGTCAGCCGCACCCGGTTGCAGCTTTCGCAGAAATTGTGGGTCAGCGGCGTGATGAAGCCGATCTTCTGCCCCGTCTCCTCCACCCGCACATACCGCGCCGGCCCCCCCGTGCGTTCCGCCAGATCCACAAGGCTGAATCGCTCGGCAAGACGCGCGCGCAAGTCCTTGAGATTCCAGTATTGATCCAGCCGATCCTCGTTGCCCAGATCGCCCATCGGCATGACCTCGATGAAGGTCAGATCCATGTCGCGGGCCGCGCACCAGTCCACCAGCGGGAACAATTCGTCCTCGTTGAACCCCTTCAGCGCCACCGCGTTGATCTTCACCCGAAGCCCCGCCTCCTGCGCCGCGTCGATGCCATCCAGCACCTGGCCCAGCCGGCCCCAACGGGTGATCTTCGCGAATTTCGCCTCGTCCAGCGTGTCCAGGGACACGTTGATCCGCCGCACCCCGCAGGACACAAGATCTTGTGCATGCTTGCGAAGCTGGCTTCCGTTGGTGGTTAGCGTCAACTCGCGCAGTGCCCCGCTGTCAAGATGGCGCGTCATCGCATTGAAAAACTGCATGATTCCGCGCCGCACCAAGGGCTCCCCCCCGGTGATCCGCAGCTTCCTGACCCCCAGTTCGACAAAGGTCGAACACATCCGGTCAAGCTCTTCCAGCGTCAGCAATTCCGCCTTCGGCAGAAAGGTCATGTTCTCTGACATGCAGTAGACGCAGCGGAAATCGCAGCGATCCGTCACCGAAACCCGCAGGTAGTCGATGGGCCGGGCGAATGGGTCGATCAGCGGCGCGTCCATGGGCGGCAAGCTAAGCACGCAATCGTCAGGGATCAAGCGGATTGCCACGTTGACCGGGCCGATGGCGATTGTATCGTCGGGCCATGAGCACGCACACAAGATGTATCCTCTGCGCGGCACTGATATTGGCCGGCTGCAGCTCGCTGCCGCCACCTTTCGGCCGAGCAACCCCAGCCGTGACCGCGACCGAGGCGCTGGCCGACACCCCGCGCCCCGAGGCCCGGCCTGCCGCCTTGCGCCCGCCGGCAGGGGCGCGAACGATTGATCAGTTCGACACGACAACTGCAGCCGAACGCGCCGCGGCATCCGCGCCTGCGGCCGCAAGCCGGCAACTCGGTACGACCATCGCCTCGCTCGGCAGCCCGGCTGAAGCGGGATTCTGGCTGAAAACACCGCTGGTTACAGCGGCGACGCCGGGCCGTGTGATTTTGGGGGCGGCGTCTGTCAACGTGGATCTGGTCCCCTCCGGCGCGGCGCCGGGATCGGGCAGCCAGCTGTCGCTGGCGGCGTTCCGGCTGCTGGGCGTGCCGCTGACCAGCCTGCCCGAGGTGACGGTCTTTGCCCGCTGACGTGCCCGGGCGGCGGGTCGTCGCCCCGGCCCCGACCTGGCAGGGGATGCGCGCGGCGTTTCGGTGGGACATCCCGGCGCGCTTCAACATCGCCCATGTCTGCTGCGATCTCTGGGCTGCGCAGGCGCCGGACCGGGTTGCGCTCATCGACCATGATGCCGGCCGCAACTGGACCTACGGGGCGCTGCAGGTGGCCTCGAACCGGCTGGCCAATGCCTTCGCTGCTCAGGGAATCGGGCCGGGCGACCGTGTAGCGGTGCTTCTGCCGCAGGGGCCGGCGGTGATCATCACCCACTTCGCGGCATACAAGCTGGGGGCGATCGTGTTGCCGCTGTTCACGCTTTTCGGCCCCGATGCGCTGGCCTATCGCTTGACCGACAGCGGAGCTGCGGCGGTGGTGACAGAAGCGGCCAACCTGGAGAAGCTGCTGTCGCTGGACCTGCCGGGTCTGCGCGCGACCTGGTCGCTGGATGGCGCTGCCGGCAGGGTGAGAAGCTTCTGGCAAGACATTGATGAGGCGAGGGAAACCCGTGATTCCCTCGCTGCCCGGGCCGAGGATCCGGCAGTGATGATCTACACCTCGGGCACTACCGGGCCGCCCAAGGGCGTGCTGCATGCGCATCGGTTCCTGCTGGGGCATCTGCCGTCGATGGAACTGACGCATGAGGGGTTTCCGCGGGCGGGGGATTGTGGGTGGACGCCGGCGGATTGGGCTTGGATCGGGGGGCTGATGGATATGGCGATGCCGTGCCTCTACTACGGGGTGCCGCTGGTCAGCCACCGGATGCGCAAGTTCGACCCGGATGCGGCCTATGCGCTGATCGCGGAACACGGCGTGCGCAACCTGTTCCTGCCGCCCACGGCGCTGAAGCTGATGCGGGGGGCGAGGGTGCCGGCGGGGGTCGACATCCGCAGCGTCAGCTCCGGCGGCGAGAGTCTGGGGGCCGAGTTGCTGGACTGGGGCCGCACCGCGCTCGGCGCGCCCATCAACGAGTTGTACGGGCAGACCGAATGCAACCTGTGCATCACCCAGGCGGCCGGATTCATGGAAGTGCGGCCGGGGGCGATGGGGCAGGCGCTGCCGGGGTTCGACGTGGCGGTGCTGCGCGATGGCGCACCAGTGGCGGACGGCGAACTGGGTGAGATCGCGGTGCGCCGCGGCACGCCGTCTATGTTCCTTGGCTACTGGAATAAAAGGGAAAAGACGGAAGCAAAGTTCGCCGGCGACTGGATGCTGACGGGCGATCTGGGCCGCTGCGAGGGGGGGTACTTCACCTATGTCGCGCGGGACGATGACATCATCAGTTCAGCCGGCTACCGGATCGGGCCGTCCGAGATCGAGAACTGCCTGATGGGCCATCCGGACGTGGTGATGGCTGCGGCGGTGGGCGTGCCGGATGACGTGCGGGGCGAGGTGGTGCGGGCCTATGTCGTGCTACGCGAAGGTGCAGTGTGGGAGGGGTTGGAGCGTGCGCTGATCGACCGAGTGAAGGCGCGCATCAGCCCTCATGTGGCGCCGAAGGCGGTTCTAAGGCTGGACGCCCTTCCGATGACGGCGACGGGCAAGGTGATGCGGCGCGCGCTGCGAGAGGGTGGCGGTCAATAGCCACAATCGTGAGAGAGCGGCTGCGGCGCATCTTCCGGAAATCTGGACAGGTAGCCTAGCCTGCGGGGCGCTGAAGACTTGCCACGTAGTCGACAAGGTCGATCAACTTTACGGGCGTGGGCGTTGGAACGCCGTCACCAGCGTCGTAAAGGACCGACTCGCCCTCCAGAAGTGGACCAAACTCTGGCATCGGTCCGCCCCCTCCACCCTCTCCGCGAGAGTAGCCATAGACCTTGCCCATAATGGCCAGCCGCGGAAAACTGCCGCTGTTCCGTGCGGCCAGCCTCGTCAGGTCTGGCGGTGTCGTTGCCAGCCGAGCGGCTACTGGTCCGTCACCGCGCCCGCCGTCGCCGTGACAGGCTGCGCAATACTCGGTGAAAAGCGCGCGGCCGCTGACCGATTGGGACGTCGGCACGCAGGCAACAAGCATGGCCGCCGCGCCAAGACCGATCCCGAGTGCATAGATTGCCCGCATCTGCCCCTTCCCGCCCGTTCGGGGTCTGCCATTGTTTGTCAGAGTATCGCGCGGGCCTTCGAGAAAGGCAATTCACGCCTCAGATGTCCACTTCATCCTCGCCCGGTGGCGGGATCAGCGGAACCTTGCGCCGGATGATGATGTCGCCGTTCGGCAGCACCTCTGGCGCATGATAGGCGGACAGATCGTTGATGGCACCGCCGAGATCGCGCAGTGCGGGCTCGATCTCGGCCATCAGGCCGCGCAGCAGCATGCGGGCGCCCTGGTCGATCAGGCTCAGTCCTTCGCCCAGTTCGCTCTCCGGCGGCGTCGAGTCATCCGCACTTTGCCCGACCACCATCACAGGTGCGGTTGCCAGAAGCAGCGACAGCAGTATTGGGCGGAGCGGTTTCATGCGAGGAATATAGGTCCGATGCAGATTCGATGGAAGATCACGACGCCAGATCCAGTGTGACCGGAAAGTGGTCAGAGGCCGCCAGCAGCGCCTCTCGCAGGGTGGGGTCGCGATAGCAGACCGGTTCGTCGAACGGGTGCCAGATGCACCAGCGCGGTTGATGCTTCAAAAGGTCGCCCGAAATCATGATGTAGTCGAGCAGGGCCGAAAAGTAGTGACCGTCCGCATCCATCAGGAACCTGGCAGAGGTCGGCGCGGCGCTGCCCGGCCCGTGCAGCGCAAGCGTGGCGTGTCGGTCGTGTAGCCGGTCAAGGAAGGGTCGGTCGCGACCCAGCACCGTCGCCACCGCAGAAGGCAAGATTGACTCGGGCGCATCGTCGATACCCGGCCCGTCATTGAAATCGCCGAGCACGATCAGTGTATCGCCCGCCGCCAGATGGGCATCGATCCGCTGGCGCAGCCAGAGGCATTGGGCATATTGCTTGCGCCGGTTAACGAGGGCGATGCGCCGCGCATCCTCGACATCCCGCGCGCCATGGGGCGCCTTGGACTTTACATGCACCCCGACCATTCGCAGGTAGCGACCGGTTGCGGTTTCGATCATCAATTCGAGCGGCGGCTTGGAAAAGCGCACAAGATCGTCCTGTCCGCTGCGGTCCAGGTCGGCGCGGAACACACTGTCGAACCGCGGTGCTTCGGTCGAGCCGCGCTTGCCGGTCATCCGGCCCATCGGATCGTGGACTGCAGTCAGTGCTGCAGGATCGTAGATCAATGCGATTTCCTGCTGGCTTTCGCTCGGAAAGCCAGTGACTGCACGGCTGGTCCGCAGACCGAACCGGGCAGCGAAGCCCTCGAGCGCACGCACGGTCGAGCGCGTGCGCGTTGTATCCGGCGCTTCCTGCAGCATCACCGCGTCTGCGTTGATCGCACCCAGCACGGCAGCGATGCCCGCGGCCTGTTCGGCGCAAGTGACGTTGCGCCGACCAGATGGGCTGTCGTCCTCGACAAGCCTATCCTCGGCGTCGAACAGCGCGTTGAACCATTCGACGTTCCAGGTTGCGATGCGCATCAGGCGGCGCGCTGGCCGCTGATTTCCTCCCAGGCGCGGTTGATTGCCTGAAGGCGGCGCTCGGCCAGTTTAACGCCCTCGGGCGGGACGCCGCGGGCGATCATTCTGTCGGGATGGCTGTCCATCACCGCGCGGCGCCAGGCGGCGCGAACCTGATCGAGTGGTGTGTCCGGCGCGACCTGCAGCACCTCATAGGGGTCGGGGATCGCGTCGGGGACGAAGCGCGCCTCGATGCTGCGAAAGCAGCGGTCCGACAGGCCAAAGATCCGCGCCACCTCGGTCAGGAAGGCCTTTTCGTTGGGGTGATAATCCCCATCGGCCAATGCGATGTGGAAGAGCCCTTCCAACAGGTCAATCAGCACCTGATCGTTGCCGCCCCTGAACATTGCAGCGATGCGACTGGCGTAAAGATCGAAGCCCGCGACATCTTGCCGGGCAAGGTTGAAGACCCGGGCGGCATGCGGCTCGTCCTCGGGCGGGATGGCAAAGACCTCTCGGAAGGCCGCGACCTCTAATCGGGTCACGCGGCCATCGGCCTTGGCCATCTTGGCCCCCAGTGCGATGACCGCGATCGTGAAGGCGATGGTGCGCTCGGGCGGTGTACGCAGGCGTTCGAAGACAGCAGCAAGGCTTTCACCCTTGGCAAGGGCGGCAATAGCGTCGGTGATCCGGGTCCAGAGCGACATGGACGTCAGGGTATCCGATGACGGGCGGGGTGTCAGGACAGCATTTTCTGCATCAGCACAAGGTCGATCCAGCGCCCCCATTTGAAGCCGACCTGACGCAGACGGGCGACCTCGGTATATCCTAGACGAGCGTGGAAAATTATCCCGGCCTCATTCGCGGCGCTGACACCGGCAAAGATGCTGTGCGCGCCGCCAGCCCGAGCATGGCTCTCGACCGCGGCCATCAGCGCCCGACCAAGGCCGCGGCCGCCGGCGCCGGTGCGAAGCATCACCGAATGTTCCATTGTTCGTGCATATCCTGGGCCGCCGCGGAACTGGCCGTAGGTGGCGAAGCCTACGACCGCGCCATCAGCCATCGCGACAAAGGTTTCATACCCGCTCGCCCGTTTTTCGACGAGCATCGAAGCTATTCCATCGACGGTCTTTTCGGCGGTGGTGAACGTGGCCAGTGTTTCGCGGATGTAGTGATTCCAAATTGCTGCGATCATTTCGGCATCGGCATGGGTCGCAGCACGGATCATCTAGTTACCCGCGTGCCTTTGGCGGTTGCGCTAATCTCCAGGAACTCGGATAGCCCGTGTCTTGGTCGGTGGTTCTGCGAGGGCAGTGTTGGATCTGTGACGCCGCGCGTGTGTTCCAAGCCGCGAAGTGCACCGGTGCCGTGTGCTTCCTCGTCAAGCGTCGCGGCGAAGGTTGCAGGCTGGTCGAACGTCAGCAGCGCCATTTGCGGATGTCAGCCACGCCCGACGCGGACAACGGTGGACACCTTCAGGGCCGACGCCAGCGACGCGAAGCGCGCTTGCGCGACCTCGCCGAACAACGCCGCTGTCTCGGGGGCAAGCACGAGTTCCAGGATCTTCTTTTTCGGATAATAGCGCAGGTTTCCTGCCTCATCCGGGTTCGCAACAGCAAGCATGGCACCGAATCGCATAGCCTTGCCCAAGACCTCGGCATCGCGGACCTGATTCTCGGACAGCAGTTTGAACAGCGGTTCGAACCGCGTACCAGAGCGTGAATTCTTGTAGCGGTGCAGCAGCGACAGGCCGAGGAACACCCGCCCCGGATGGTCGAGCCCCCCAAGGTTCGCGCGGGTGGCATTGTCGAAGCAGACCTCGGCCCGATAGTCTGGATGTGCCCGCCAGGTCGTATCGTGCAGCAGGCAGGCGGCCTTGATCAGTCGCAAACGTTCAGCCGAAGCGTTGCGGAACAAGGGCTGCAGGAAGGCGTAGAGCTTCTTGCCGAAGCCGGGCAGCCGTGCGGCGCTTGCTTCGGCGAAGCGGCAGGCCTCGATCAGTGGGTCTCGGGCGCGCAGCCGCTCTGGCATCTGCTCGTACAGCAACCCTTCGCGCACGCCGTAGGAGGACACGTCGATTTCCGACGGGCGGAAGGTCCGCACCAGTTGCCGCAAGACCTCGGAGGCAAGCGGCACCAGTTCCATACGTTCAGCCGAAGTCCCGGTACGCGCGCGCAGCGCCGCAATGTCGTTTTCTTCGATCCAGTTCACCGTGGCCATCACCGACTTCGGTGTCATCCGATACTCGTGCAGCACGGTCAGGGGATAGTTGCGGCGTTCCATGTCCAGTCGCGCAATGGCCCGCCATGAGCCGCCGACCAGGTAGATGCGGTCATGATGGTCGCCAACCTGAGCGCGAAGGTCGGACAGCACGGCAGCGATATGTTTGCGCAACCCCTTCTTGCCGCCACCGATCTGCTGCAGACGGAACGGGCCGAGTGGTGAACTCACTCGGGCGCCAACCTTGCCGCCGCCGATCACGGCGAGTTCCATCGATGACCCCCCGATGTCGCAGACAAGCCCCTGCGCTTCCGGCCAGCCTAGCAGCACACCCTGGGCGGAAAGTCGCGCCTCTTCGGCCCCATCGATGACCCACAGCTTGAGGCCGGTCTTCTCGAGAACCTCTGCGCGGAACTCCGCGCCGTCGGCGGCCTCACGCATTGCGGCAGTGCCAACCACGGTCAAGGGGGCGACGCCCATGCCCCGGGCCAGCAATGCGAAACGCTCCAGCGCTGCCAGCGCCCGTTTGCGGCCGGTCGGGTTCAGCCGCCCGGATGTGGCGAGCCCGGCGCCAAGCCCGCACATCAGCTTTTCGTTGTAGAAATAGGCGGGGCTGCGCGCCGCGCCGTCAAAGACAACCATCCGAACGGAGTTCGATCCGACATCGATCACACCCACGCGGCTCAGTGCGCGCGCCGAAGCATCCTGGAAAAGCGGCTTGCCGAAGGGATCCCATTCATCGCCTTCGGCGTCCGAGTGCGCCTGGGAATCGGTCAGCCCGTCCATTCCCGCGTCTCCGCTTGATGCCTTGGCGGCGGTCCAGCGCCCTTGTGGCCCATGCGCCACGCCTGCGTCAACCGCCACGTGCGACGCCCTTCGTCAGTCGGATGCGTGGGCAAGCTTGGGCACGTCCTTTGCCCCAGCCGTGCCACGGCCCGAAAGTGACGGGTTCTCCATGAAGAAACGATGGCAATTGAACATGTCAGCACCGTCTTCGGGTAAATGGCGGATGAAGTTGCCATCAGGCAGTAGCACCCAGCTTTGCGCCTCATCGGCAAGGTTGGCGGCCATGATCTGGTTGACAATCTGCGCCTTCACCGTGTCGTTGTGGATCTCGACCAGCGTTTCGACCCGCCGCGACAGGTTACGTCCCATCCAGTCGGCGGAGGAGATGAAGACACGTGCCCGTTTGGACGGCAGGCCGTTGCCGTTGCCGAAGCAGACGATGCGCGAATGCTCCAGAAACCGACCGACGATGGATTTGACCCGGATGGTCTCGCTCAACCCCTTCACCCCGGGGCGGATGCCGCAAATGCCGCGGATCACCAGATGGATACGCACCCCCGCCTGGCTGGCCGCATAGAGCGCGTCGATCACCTCGGGCTCGATCAGGCTGTTCATCTTTGCCCAGATCTCGGCCGGCTTGCCCGCCCTGGCGAGGTCCGCCTCGCGCGCGATCAGTTCCAGAAGTCGCGACTTAAGGTTGATGGGTGAAATCGCGAGGTTCTCCAGCCCCTCGGGCAAGGCGTAGCCCGACAGGTAATTGAAGACCTTGGTCGCATCGCGTCCCAGTGCCGGGTCGCAGGTGAAGAGCGACAGGTCTGTGTAGATACGCGCCGTGATCGGGTGGTAGTTGCCGGTGCCGTAGTGGGTGTAGGTCACCAGACTCTCGCCTTCGCGCCGCACCACGGTCGAGATCTTGGCGTGAGTCTTGTAGTTCATGAAGCCGTAGACGACATGCGCACCCGCGCGCTCCAGTCGCCGCGACTGGCGGATGTTGGCCGCCTCGTCGAATCGCGCCTTCAGTTCCACCAGTGCCGTGACGGACTTGCCGGCCTCAGCGGCTTCGCACAGCGCCTCGACGATGGGGCTGTCGCGGCTGGTGCGATAGAGTGTCTGCTTGATCGCCAGCACATTCGGATCGCGGGCGGCCTGCTGCAGGAAGCGTATCACCATGTCGAAGGTCTCGTAAGGGTGATGCAGCAGCATGTCCTTCTGCTTGATCGCGGCGAACATGTCGCCGTCGTGATCCTGCACCCGTTCGGGCACGCGCGGGGTAAAGGTGGGCCATTGCAGGTCACGTCGGCCGTCGAGCACGAGTTCCTTCAGATCCGCCATGCCCAGAAGCCCGCGCACCTCGATCACCTCGTCCGGGGTCACGTCCAGTTCGTCCATGATCAGGGCGCGCAGCACCGGCGGTGCGCCAGCCGAGATCTTCAGCCGGATCACCTCGCCCCGACGTCGGCGCTTCAGAGCAACCTCGAACTCGCGCACCAGATCCTCGGCCTCGTCCTCCACCTCCAGATCGCTGTCGCGCAGGACACGAAAGGTACAGTGCCCGCGCTCGCTATAGCCAGGGAACAGCTTGTCGAGATGCAGCAGCAGGTGCTCCTCCAGCGGCAGGAAGCGGTACTCGCCGGGACGGCCAGGCAGTGCGATGAAACGGTCCACCTGCTGCGGAATTGGCAGAAGCGCCTTCAACTGCCGCCGGTCGCCGCGGCGTTCCAGTTCCAGAGCCAGACAGAAGCCGGTGTTGGGGATGAAGGGGAACGGATGCGCCGGGTCGATGGCGAGTGGTGAGAGCACCGGAAAGACCCGCGACAGAAAGTGCTCATCCAGATGTCGCAAGTCGCGCTTGGTCAGCTTGGCGCGGGTCAGGAGCGTAATTCGCTCTGCCTCCATCAGCTTCTTCAGCTTGTTCCAGACGGTCTGCTGCATCGCCATCAGTCGGCGCGCGGTTTCATTTATGAGCACCAGTTGCTCGGCCGGGGTGCGGCCGTCGTCGCCCGGGTTTGTGTTCCCTGCGCGGGCCAGTTCGCGCAGACCAGCCACCCGCACGGTGTAGAACTCGTCTAGGTTGGTGGCAGATATCGACAGGAACCGAAGCCGCTCAAGCAGCGGCACACGCGGGTTCGTCGCCTCCTCCAGCACCCGCAGGTTGAAGGCGAGCCACGACAGTTCCCGATTGAAGAACCGCGCTGGCCCTGCGTGGTCAACCTCGGGCAGCTCGACCGGTGCAGCGAAAGGGGCCTTCAGGAAATCTGCCTGTGTCATGTCCCGCTTATGCGAATTGGTTATGACGTTTCGATGACCACTATCGCGCGGCTTCGTCGTCGCTGTCCAGCACGGCCGCTGCAAGCGAGGGGGTCACCTTTCTCCGTTCGGCGAGTGCGCGGTGGTCCAGCCGCGCCACAATATGCGCGGCGGCGGCGAGCGAGCGGTCCATCCGTCCGACGAGGTAGGCGATCAGCTTTGGCGAGACCGCGATCTGCCGGTCGGCGAAATGTTTGACCAGTACCGCGGACAGCAGCGCATCGTCCGGCAGATCGAGCCCCGCAACAGGTGCGGCCTGCATCCGACTGGCAAGGTCGGGCAGGACGAGCGGCCAGTTGGACGGGGCAGAGCGCGCGGTGAGCAGCAATCGCCCACCCTGAGCGAGCAAGAGGTTGTGCATATGAAACAGCGCGGTTTCGGCTGCGGGCGGGATACGGTCGGCATCCTCAATCACCACCGGCCCCGCAGCCAGCGTCTCCACCTGATCAGGGTGCAGCGTTTGCGCCGACTGGATCGTGGCGCCAGTGTCGGCCGCCCAGACATGGGCAAGGTGGGTCTTGCCCGATCCCTCTGGCCCGACCAGCGCCATGCGTCCACCTGGCCAGTTCTGCCAGTCATCTACCGTTGCCAGCGCCAGCGCATTCGGGGCAGCAACAAAGAAGTCGTCACGCCCCAGCGCGGCCCGTACGGGCAGATCAAGGGCAAGTTGCCGCGCCATCGCCTAGTCCCTGTCGTCGCTGCCGACAGGATGGTCGAGACCTCGGTAGAGTCGGCTGTTTGCATACTGCGTCGTCGCGAAGCGTGTCAGCACACCGATCGCCGCGGCGACCGGCACCGCGACCAGCATGCCCACGAAGCCGAACAGCGACCCAAAGGCGGAGAGCGCGAATAACAGCCATACCGGATGCAGCCCGACCGAGCCGCCCACAAGCTTTGGCACAAGGAAGTTGCCCTCAAGGATCTGGCCAACGACGAAGATACCGACGACCAGCCCGATCATCAGCGGCTGGCCCCAGAACTGGAACAGAGCCAATCCGATCGCCAGCGCGCCGCCCACGATTGCCCCGATATAGGGAATGAACGAGATCAGCCCCGCTGTGACACCGACCACCAGCCCATACTGCAATCCGGCGAGCATCAGGGCGACCGAGTAGTAGATCGCCAGAATACCGCACACCGTCAGCTGCCCGCGCACGAACCCGGCGAGTGCCGCGTCGATCTCCCACGCTAGCCGGCGGATCGTCGGGGCATGGTCGCGGGGTAGCAACTCGTCGATCCGCGCGATCATCTTGTCCCAGTCGAGCAGAAGATAGAATGCGACCACCGGGGCCACGACGATGAAGACGACAAAGCTGACCACACCCATGGCCGAGGAGAGCAGAGTCTCGACAAGCTCTATTCCCCGTGACTGTATCGTCTCTCCAAGGCCAGAAAGCGATTGTCGCAACTGGCTTTCACTATCCAGCACATCGGGAAACCGCTCTGAAAGAAACGCTTGCAGGCGGCTCAGGATCTCTGGTGCGGCGTTGATCAGTGCGATGGCCTGTTCGACGACTGTCGGCACGATCAGCAGCAGGGCGAACACGAAAATCAGGATGACGCCAAGCGCCACGAGCGTCGTGGCGAGGACGCGGTTGAGGCCAAGCCTTTGCAGGCGATCAGCCAGTGGATCGAGGAAATAGGCAATCGCCGCGCCGACGAGGAAGGGCAGGATGACATTCCCCATCGACCAGAGCACCAGCAGAAACACCGCTGCCGCGATGCCCCAGTAAGTGATTTGCTCCCTGACGGGCAGGCCCATTCTTCACCCGGTGATCTGACCCCCCGTCTTGGCGCAAGGGGCGGCACCGCGCAAGCCCGCGCTCTCTTGTTCCGCCGGGCGGGATGGCATAGGTCAGTCGCGTTCTGCCCGATGAAAAGGCCTGCCATGCGTCTGTCCCGTTATTTCCTGCCCGTGCTGAAGGAAAACCCGGCCGAGGCGCAGATCGTCAGTCACCGGCTGATGCTAAGGGCTGGCATGATCCGGCAGCAGGCGGCGGGGATCTATTCCTGGCTGCCGCTGGGCTATCGCGTGCTGCGGCGGATCGAGCAGATCGTGCATGAGGAGCAGCAGCGAGCCGGGCATATCCCGCTGCTGATGCCCACCTTGCAGCCCGCGGACCTGTGGCGTGAAAGCGGGCGCTACGACGACTACGGGCAGGAGATGCTGCGCATCACCGACCGGCACAAGCGCGACCTGCTGTACGGGCCGACGAACGAGGAGATGATCACCGACATCTTCCGCGCCCATGTCGGCAGCTACAAGGAACTGCCGCTGACGCTCTATCACATCCAGTGGAAATTCCGCGACGAGATCCGGCCGCGGTTCGGCGTCATGCGGGGGCGTGAGTTCCTGATGAAGGACGGCTACAATTTCGACGTGGATAAGGAGGCGGCGCTGCACGCCTACAACCGCCACATGGTCAGCTACCTGCGCACCTATGAGCGGATGGGGCTGCAGGCGATCCCGATGCGGGCGGCATCCGGCCCCATCGGCGGGGACAATACGCATGAGTTTCTGGTGCTGGCCTCCACCGGCGAGTCCGAGGTCTTCTATGACAGCGCGATCACCGATCTGAAGTTCGGCGAGCGGGTGGTGGACTATGATGATCGCGAGGAATGTGCGGCCATCGTCAAGGAATGGACGACGCCCTATGCCCGCACCGACGAGACCCATGATGCTGCGGTCTTCGATGCCATCCCCGAGGATCGGCGCCGGACGTCGCGCGGGATCGAGGTGGGGCAGATCTTCTATTTCGGGACCAAGTATTCCGAGCCGATGGGGGCCACGGTCGTCAACGACAAGGGCGAGCGGGTGCCGGTTCACATGGGGTCGCACGGGATCGGGGTGAGCCGGTTGCTGGGCGCGATCATCGAGGCCAGCCATGACGACAGGGGGATCATCTGGCCCGAGGGGGTGACGCCCTATCCGGTGGGGATCGTGAACCTGAAGCAGGGGGATGTGGCGACCGACAATGCTTGCGAGGCGATCTACAAGGCGCTGGCCGACAAGGGGCTGGAGGCGCTTTATGACGACCGGGACGAGCGGGCGGGGGCGAAGTTTGCCACGATGGATCTGATCGGGCTGCCCTGGCGGATCACCGTGGGGCCGCGGGGGCTGACCACCGGCAAGGTCGAGCTTACGAGCCGGCGGACGGGCGAGTCGGAGGAGATGAGCCCGGAGGCGGCGGTGGCGCGGGTTGCGGCGATCTATGAGGGGATCTAGGCCGATGTGCACGCGTGCACAATAATTCAAGCCATTGAAATAAAGCGAAATCCCATTTTTTGTTAACCTGCACTTCACACTTTTCGCGGCCTTGGCGACAGGGTCTGCGCGGTCTCTCGCTTGGCTTTGGGCGTCCCTGTTCCACCCCATTTACCACCCTTGAACAGATGATCGCCTGACGCGGTCGCCCGCCCCGTGCCCGGACGCGAGTGCGGGGCCGGGCAACACTTTCGGTTGAGTGCTTGGGCGATTTGCCGCGCATCAAAACCATTTAAACTTGTTCATTTTCTGGCCCGCCGCGACAGTGGTTTCCCTGCCGGTTCGGGTGGTTCGAGCCAGCGAGGCGGTCTGTTTGATCCAGGGAAGGGGAGGAAGCCGATGCAACCTGAACGCGACGCGCGGACGGGCGACAAAGAAATACAACCAAGACGGCGGGTGAGGATGCTGCCGGTTCTGGCCGTGGCCGGGCTGTTGCCGGCGATGGCGCAGGCGGCGCCGATCGACGTTCTGTTCGTCGGCAACAGCTACAGTTTCGGGCACCACAACCCGGTGATGAACTACAACGCCGAGAATGTGACCGACCTTACCTCGCCCGAGCGCGGGGGAAACTTCACCGATACGACCGGCAGCAACCCCTATCAGCACCATCCCTGGGGCGGCGTCGCGGGCATATTCAAGCAACTCACCGATCAGGCCGGCCTGAACTACAATGTATTTCTTTCGGCGCGCAGCGCGGCGTCGCTTCGGGGGCATTTCCTGAACACCAATCCGGCGAACTGGGATCTGCGGGGCAATATCGGGCTGCAGTCCTGGGACAAGGTGGTGCTGCAGGAGCAAAGCTCGGAGCCGCTGGCGAACCGGGTCAACGAGTTCGGCAATGCAATCGGCTCGGTCCCCGAGTATCTCTACCAGTTCTCGAACATCATCGAGAACTACGTCCGCTCGGCTGACCCGATCGGGCCGATCCATTATCGCGATGCCTTTCCGGGTGACACCATTGAAGAACGTCAGGCGGCCTGCGTTGCTGCCGGGATCTCCTCGGTGACATGCAACATCAATCGCGGGGAGTTCGACAACCCCAACGCCAACCCTGACGCCGAGATCTATCTCTATCAGACATGGGCGCGGCCGAACCTTGTCCACGGCGCATTCGAGACAGTGCGCGACGATACCGACGGCAGCATCACCTGGACCGACGAGCTGTCGCAGAACACCCATTACGACAGCCTGCAGGAGATGGCGGACGAGTTGCGGGCGAGTTTCCTGTTCGCCTATGACAACGCGGCGCTTGATGGCAGCGGCGGGTTCGACGGTATCGCGCCGGTGGGCGACGCCTTCATGCGGGCCATAGAGATGGGCGTGGCCACGGGTGACTTCTGGGCGACGGACCCGGATGACGGGCTGTTGAACCTGTGGTTCGACGATGGCACCCATGCCAGCACCTATGGATCATACCTGAGCGCGCTTGTGCTGTTCGGAACCATGACCGGGCTGGACCCG
>JBJHCH010000015.1:0-42968 GCA_050485905.1 Paracoccaceae bacterium
TAGACTAGGTCAGCGGCTGGGCAGGCGAAAGCCCCGCCCTCAGGCGGGAACGGTGATCCCCTTGTCGCGGGCCAGGATGCGCATCCGGTCCTGCAACTTTTCGAAGGCACGAACCTCGATCTGGCGAATCCGCTCTCGGCTGACGTCATACTGTGCGGAAAGTTCTTCCAGCGTCACCGGAGTGTCTTCAAGGCGGCGCTGGACGAGGATGTCCTTTTCGCGGTCGTTCAAGACATCCATCGCCTGCATCAGCAGGCTGCGCCGCGTCTCCAACTCGTCGCGCTCGGCATAGTCGCTGGCCTGATCGGCATCCTCGTCCTCGAGCCAATCCTGCCATTGTGTCGAACTGTCGCCATCCATCCCGACGGTAGCATTCAGCGACGCGTCGCCGCCGGAAAGCCGGCGATTCATCGAGATCACTTCTTCTTCGGTCACCGACAGATCATGGGCGATACGGGCGACATTCTCTGGCCGCAGGTCGCCATCCTCCAGCGCGCCGATCTTCGATTTCGCCTTGCGCAGATTGAAGAACAGTTTTTTCTGCGCGCTGGTGGTGCCCAGCTTCACCAGCGACCAGGATCGCAGGATGTATTCCTGGATCGAGGCGCGGATCCACCACATGGCATAGGTCGCCAGCCGGAAGCCCTTTTCCGGGTCGAACCGCTTCACCGCCTGCATCAGACCCACGTTGGCCTCGGAAATCACCTCGGCCTGCGGCAGGCCGTAGCCGCGATAGCCCATGGCGATCTTGGCGGCCAGGCGCAGGTGACTGGTCACCATCTTGTGCGCGGCTTCCTTGTCCTGATGATCGGCCCAGCGTTTGGCCAGCATGTATTCCTCTTCCGGTTCCAGCATCGGGAACTTGCGGATCTCCTGCAGGTAGCGGTTCAGCCCCTGTTCGGGACTTGGTGCGGGAAGATTCTTGTAACTGCTCATTCGGTCCCCCTGTCGCCCAGCATGGTGCAGTCCGGCACCATGCCCTTTCTCCTTCAACGAATAATGAACCCAGTTCCGTCGCCGGGCCATGTTGTTACAACAGTTTTCACTGCGAAGTGTTCCCCGCCTGCAGTTTCGTGAGCAGGTCTGCCAGATCGGCGGGCAGGGGGGACGAGAACTCCAGCCGCGCCCCGGTAGCAGGGTGGTCGAAGCCCAGCATGGCGGCGTGGAGGGCCTGCCGGGGGAAGGCATCGACATCTGTCGCATGTGGCAGGCGAGAGGGCGCGCGGCGGCCGGTGCCGTAGGTTGCGTCGCCCACCAGCGGGTGGCCGATATGGGCCATATGGACGCGGATCTGATGGGTGCGGCCGGTTTCCAGCCAGCAGTCGATCAGGGACAGGGCGGGCGGGTCGCCGAAGGTTTCGACGACGCGGGCGCGGGTGACGGCATGGCGGCCGCCTGTCTTCGTTACCGCCTGGCGCTGGCGGTCGGTGCGGTGGCGGCCGATCGGGGCGGTGATGCGCAGCACGCCGCCCGGCTCGAACGCCACGCCGGGCAGGCCGCGCAGGCGGGGATCGGCGGCGTCGGGGTGGCCGTGGATCAGGGCGAGGTAGTGGCGGGTGACGCTGTGGGCCTCGAACTGCGCGGCGAGGCCGTGGTGGGCGCGGTCGGATTTCGCCACGACCAGCAGGCCGGATGTATCCTTGTCGATCCGGTGCACGATTCCCGGCCGCCGCTCGCCCCCCACGCCGGAAAGGCTGTCGCCGCAGTGGTGCAGCAGGGCATTGACCAGGGTCCCGTCGGCATTTCCGGCGCCGGGGTGGACGACGAGGCCGGCGGGCTTGTCGATCACGATCAGGTCGTCATCCTCGAACACCACCGACAGGGGGATGGGTTGGGCCACGGTTTCCACCACCTCGGGCGGGCCGAGGTGGAGGGTCAGGGCCTCGCCTTCGCTGACTTTCGCGCGGGGGTCGGTCAGGGGGGTGTCGCCGCGATAGACCGCGCCGTCGGCGATCAGGCGGGCGAGGCGGGAGCGGGAGAGGGCGGCTTCCTCTGGCACGTCGCGGGCAAGGGCCTTATCAAGACGGGCGGGCGGGTCGGCGGCGATCGTCACCGTCAGGATGCGCGAGGAATGATCGGCCATGTCTGAACCCCCTGAGCCCGCCTCGTCGCTGCCGCCGGACCTGAGGTTCCTGAAGCGGCTGGTCACCGTGCTGACCGTGGTGATGATCGGCGGGGTTCTAACCATCGTTGCCCTGCTTGTCATCCGGCTTCAGACGCCGCCGGCGGATCTGGCGCTGCCCGAGGTGATCGATCTGCCCGAGGGGGCGCGGGCCACTGCGTTCACGCAGGGGGCGGGGTGGTATGCGGTGGTGACCGAGGGGGACGAGATTCTGATCTTTGACCGGGCCTCGGGCAGTCTGCGGCAGCGGGTCCAGATTCTGCCCGACGGGTGAAAAGGGGCGTGTCCACGCGTGGACACTTTTTCAACCCCTTGATTTCACGTCATATCGTGATTTTTGTTAACCGGATTTCAACCCTTGCCACGGCCCGTCAGTCGGCCAACCGCCAGGTGATCGAGACATTCGCCGTGATGTTCACCTCGCCCTGGGCGATCGGCACCGCGTCGGACATCTCGGCTGCGGCCATGCGCATCATCGGCTGCGGCGGGGCGATGCCGCCGCTTTCGGTCAGCGTCAGGATCGGCCCAAGCGTTACTCCCGCGGCCTCGGCGTAAAGCTCTGCCTTGCGGCGGGCGTCGGCCACCGCGCGGCGGCGCGCCTCGTCCAGCACCGGCTGCGGTTCGATCAGGCCGAAGGTCAGGCCGTTGAAGGTATTGGCGCCGTCGCGCACCGACCGATCCAGAATCCCGCCGAGCGTATCGAGGTCGCGCACGCGCACCGACAGGCTGTTGGTCGCGGTGAAGCCGATCAGGCGCGGCTGGCGCGTGCCGCCGCCGTAATCCCAGCGCGGACCGAGGCTGAGGCCGCTGGTCTGCAGGTCGCGTTCCTCGATCCCCGCCTCGCGCAGTTGCGCCAGAACCTCGGCCATGCGGGTCGAGTTCTCATCCAGCGCCTCGGCCGCCGTTTCGGCCTCGGTCGTGACGCCCAGGCTGACGGTCGCCATGTCGGGGCGCGCCTCGACCCGGCCCTCGCCGCTGACCACGATCTGCGGCACCGGATCGTCGGCCCGCGCCGCGCCCGCCGCCATCACCGCAAGCATCGCGCCCATCATCACAGTCTTCAGAAATCGAACCTTCATCACAGCACCCTCGGCTTGCCTGTTTCGCCGGCACGATAGCGGGTGGCGCGGGAATTGTCCTTCACGGAATTGTGGGCGTTTCGTGTGGTCCCGAGTGGCGGAAACCCCGGCATTTACAGGGGAAAAGCGCCACACAACACAGCCTGATGACGGCCCGCAGGCTTCCCCTCGGCGGTTTCCTGCTGTAGGGTCTGCGCACCCTTGCGGTGGGACTCCCGCCCGCGTGCCGCGCCATGATAGACGGGCCAGAATGAAACCAGGCTTTGCGCTCAACCTCTCGCATGACGGGATCGGTCTTCTTCACCGGACGCCACGCGGCTGGACGCGGGTGGGCGAGGTGTCGCTGGACGACCCGGGGCTGGGGGAAACGCTGGGTTTCCTGCGCAAGACCGCCCTTGGGCTGGAGCCGCAGGGCCTGACCACCAAGCTGATCATTCCTAACAGCCAGATCCTTTATGCCGATGTGACGGCGCCCGGCCCGGATGCCGCGACGCGCCGGCGCCAGATCCGCGCCGCGCTGGACGGGATGACGCCCTATACCGTGGACGAGCTGGTTTTCGACTGGACCCCGCTGGAGGATGGCCGGGTGCGCGTGGCGGTCGTGGCGCGCGACACGCTGCAGGAGGCCGAGGAATTCGCCGCCGACCATCGCATGGCGCCGGTCAGTTTCGTGGCGATGCCCGACGAGGGGCAGTTTGCCGGCGAGCCGTTCTTTGGCGCGACGCGGCTGTCGAACAGCCTGCTGCCGCCGGGCGAGCGGGTGGAGCGCGATGCCGAGCCGGTGCGGCTGATCGGCGGGGCGCCGTTGAACGGCGAACCGAAGTCGGAGCCGGTGGAGGCTGCGCCAGAGATTGAGCCGGAGCCGGTGGCCGAGCCGGAGGCGGAGCCTGAGGAGGCAGCCGCGCCGGAGGCCGTGGCGGAGCCGGAACAGGCTGCCGAACCTGAGCCGTTGGCCGGATCGGGCGACGCGGAACCGGAGGCGCCGCCGAAGGAGGCCACGGTTGCGGCCGATGAGGCCGAGCAGGAAGATGACGACAGCGCCGAGGCGCTGCGACCGGGTGCAGCGGCTGCCGAACCGGCGCTGACCGCGCCTGACGGGAAGGCCGACGAGGCGGTTGCCGAGGATGCCTCGGACGAGTCCGAACCGGCGGCGCGGATCGACGTGACCGACGAGCCGGTGGCCGATGGCGCGCCAAAGGATGACGTCGCGCCCGCAGATGACAAGGTTCCAGAGCCGGAGACCGCGCCGCAGGTGGCGGATCAGCCCGAGGCGGCGGAGCCGGAGCCGAAAGCCCCGGCAGAGGATGCCGAGCCCGTGCTCGCGGCACGTCAGCCCGAGAAGGCAGTTGCCGCGCCAGCAGAGCAGGAGGCGGGCGAGGCCGTCGCCGCGCCCGAGGCGAACGAGGCGGAGCCGGTGGCGGCCAGTGCGGCGCCTGCCTTTGCCTCTCGTCGCGCGCCGATCGA
Source organism: Paracoccaceae bacterium (assembly GCA_050485905.1). Classification (GTDB taxonomy): domain Bacteria; phylum Pseudomonadota; class Alphaproteobacteria; order Rhodobacterales; family Rhodobacteraceae; genus JAWLCA01. The sequence continues at coordinate 4,666 of JBJHCH010000015.1, forward strand.
GGGAGAGTTGCCGCCCCGTCCCGCGGCGGGTGGCCCGCGTCTTTCGGCCGTGCCCAGCCGGATCAGTCTGCCCGGCGGGTCGGCGCCCGCGCTGACGCCCGAGATGCGCCTGCGCCCCGAGGCCCCGGTGGTTCCGCCGCGCGGCAAGGGGCGGAAACCGGCGGCGCCCGCGCGCCCGGTGCCGCCGCCGATCCGCGCCAAGGTGGATATCACGCCGCAGACGCCGGCCGAGCCGGTGAAGCCGGGCCTGGGGCTGGGGGGCGATGCCCTTTCGCCGCCGCCCGCGGTTGCCGCCCGCCGCCCGGCGCCGGAGCCCGCCGTTATCGACGGGGCAGGGCCGAAGCAGGATGACACGGCCGAGGCCGCGCCCGCCGCCGCCAGCGGCGTGTTCGGGCGGCGCCCGGTCACGCCGGTGCGTGGCAAGCCGCGCCATCTGGGGCTGATCCTGACGCTGGTGCTGCTGCTGCTGCTGGGGCTGGTCGCCGTCTGGTCCAGCCTGTTCCTGGGGTCGCCGGACGAGGTCGGCAGCGCGCCGGGGGCCGAGGTGACGCCGCCCGCGCCGGTGCAGCTTGGCCAGCCGGCAGAGCAGGACGCCGCGCCGCCGATGCCGGGGCCAGAGGAGCTGCTGCTGGCCGAGGATGCGCCCTTTGTGACCGATCCGGGCGAGGAGATTCCCGCCGAGGCGGCGGCGGAGATCCCGGATCTGCCGGCGCCGGGCGGGGCCGATCTGTCGCCCGATGCGGTGGCCAGCGTGACGCCGGACAGCGCGGGAGAGGTTGCGCTGCAGCGCCCCGATCCGCCCGCCGCCCCCGCGGCGCCCCAGCCGGAGGCGCTGCGCGCGCTGCCGACGCTGCCGTCGCTGAACCTGCTGGATGCCGACGCGCCGCCCGCGACCCAGATCGACCCGGCACCGGCCGAGGCGCTGCTGGCGGCACTGGCCGCGGCCGAGGCTGCTGCTGCGGCGGCCGCCGCCGATCCCGAGGCAGAGGCACCGGCCGTGGCCGAAACGCCCGCCGCCGAGCCCGAAGAGGTCTTCGATATCGAGGTGGTCGAGGGGCGGCCATCGGTGGTGCCGCCGCCCAATCCCTTTGCCGAGGCAGAGGTCGCGGCCGAGGCACCGCAGATCGACGTGACCGACGCAGTGCTGGAAGTGCTGGCCGCAGAGGTTGCCGCCGAGGGCAGCGTGCAACTGCTGGCCGACCCGTCGCTGGCCGGCGTGCGCCCGCGGGCCCGCCCGGCGCTGCCGGAAGACGCGGCGACCGAAGCCGCCGCGCCCGAGGCCGAGGAACAGGGCGCGGTGGAATCCGCCACCGACGACGAGGCGGAAACGGCACCGACGGCGCTGGCCGCCGCGCTGCGCCCGCGCGCACGCCCCGAGGATGCAGTGATTGCCGTGGCGGCCCCGGCCGAGCCGGAGCCGATGGCAGAGGCCGATGCGAATGTGAGCGCGCTGGCCATAGCCGCCTCGGCCCGGCCGACATCGCGCCCGAACAATTTCAACGCGGCGGTCGAACAGGCGCTTGCCGCCGCCCTGGCCGCGGCCCCGCCGCCGCCGCAGCAGACCGCCCAGGCGCCGCGCGCGCCGGAGCCCGAGGTCGAAGAGGACAACGAGCCCGACATCGCCGCTTCGGCCGTGCCCAACATCCCGACGCGGGCCAGCGTCGCGGCGGCGGCCACCGTCACCCGCGGCATCAACCTGCGGCAGATGAACCTGATCGGCGTTGCCGGCACCGCCAACAACCGTCGCGCGCTGGTGCGCATGTCGAACGGCCGCGTGGTGCAGGTGCGGGTCGGCGACCGGCTGGATGGCGGTCAGGTCGCGGCCATAGGCGAGCGTCAGTTGCGCTACGTCAAGGGTGGGCGCACCCATGTGCTGGACATCCCGCAGGGCTGACCGCCAGGACCGCAGCCCGAGCCAATGAAAACGGGGCGCGGCCGAATGGCTGCGCCCCGTTCCCCCCTCCCGTCGGCCTTGGCCGTCAGTCGGCGACCAGCACCCCGCGTTCGATCTGATCCTGTTCGATGGACTCGAACAGCGCGCGGAAGTTGCCTTCGCCGAACCCGTCATCGCCCTTGCGCTGGATGAATTCGAAGAAGATCGGCCCGATCACGGTCTTGGAGAAGATCTGCAGCAGGATCTTCGTCTCGCCACCATCCACCACGCCCTCGCCGTCGATCAGGATGCCGTGCGTCATCATCCGGTCGAGCGGTTCGTCGTGGCCCACGACGCGGTCGTGGCTCATCTTGTAATACGCCTCTGGCGGCTTCGGCATGAACTTCAGCCCGCGCCCGGCGATCTCGTCAACGGCATCGTAGATGTCGCGCGCGCCGACGGCGATGTGCTGGATCCCCTCGCCATTGTAGCGCTTCAGGTATTCGACGATCTGGCCCTTGTCGCTGCGATCCTCGTTGATCGGGATGCGGATGCGGCCGCAGGGGCTGGTCAGCGCGCGGCTGAGCAGGCCGGTGAACTTGCCCTCGATATCGAAGAAGCGGATCTCCTTGAAGCCGAAAATCTGGCCGTAGAAGCGGAACCAGACATCCATGTTGCCCTTGTGGACGTTATGGGTCAGGTGATCGAGATAGTGGAAGCCCACGCCCTCGGGCTTCGGGGCGGCGTGAAAGTCGAATTCGGCCGCATAGGGATTCGTGCCCTCGCCATACTGATCGACGAAATAGATCAGGCTGCCGCCGATGCCGACGATGGCCGGCACGTCGAGCGCCTTGCCGGGGCCGTCAAAGGGTTTGGCGCCCTTGGCGATGGCGTGGTCGTACGTGTGCTGTGCATCGACCACGCGCCAGGCCATCGACGGGGCGCAGGGGCCGTGTTCTTCGATGAAGGCGGCGGCATGGGTGCCGGGCTCGGCGTTCAGCACATAGGTGATGTCGCCCTGCTGCCAAAGCTCGATGGCTTTCTGTTTGTGGGTGGCGACATGGGCATAGCCCATGCGGGCGAACAGGTCGCGCAGCTTTTCCGGTTCGGGGTGGGCGAATTCGACGAATTCGAAGCCGTCGGTGCCGGCGGGGTTCTTTTCCGAGATCGTCGCTTTCGGGGCGGCATGGGGGAAGGGACCCATCGTCTGCTCCTTTGTCATGAATTTTTCTGATTGTACCGCATGGGTTTTGCGGTTCGTGCGCGTTCTTGGGTGGCATGGTGGGCCAGAATGCGTAATCTGAGCATGACTGCCTGAAACCATGCGGAGTCTGCGCTGATGCTCGATGCCACCGACTCGCGGCTGCTGGCGGAACTGCAGCGCAATGCCGAGGTGACGGCGCAGGATCTGGGGGCGCGGTTGAACCTGTCGCCCAGCCAGGCCGGACGCCGCCGGCAGCGGCTGGAGGCCGAGGGGTATATACTGGGCTATGCCGCGCGCCTTGACCCGGCGCGGCTGGGGCTGACGGTGCAGGCCTTTGTGCAGGTGCAGATGGCGACCCATGCGCCCGACACGGCGAAAAGCTTTGCGCGGCTGATCGGCACGCGGGACGAGGTGATCAGCGCCTGGACCCTGACCGGAGAGGCGGATTACCTGCTGCGGGTCTGGTGCCACGACCTGACCGCGCTGAACCGGCTGATCCACGAGGTGCTGCTGCCGCACCCGGCGGTGGCGCGGGTGCAGAGCCAGATCGTGATGGATCAGATGAAGGCCGACGCGCCGCTGCCGACCTAGAGCGGGTCGCGTTCATCTGCATTCACGCGACAGTCTCGGTCTTGTTGTTTTCGCATGTCCGGCAAGCGCAGAACCGGTGCCCACTTCTGCGCGACATGCTCTAACCCTCGATCACCCGCTCAACGGCAAAGCTGGCCGCATCCTGGAATGGGGTCAGGATCAACGTGGCGCCCTGTTCGCGCAGCTTCTCGCCGTCGCGGGCGTTGCTCACCGCCAGCGCGATCTGGCCCTGATAGTTGGCTGTTTTCAGCCCGTGCAGCAGGGCAAACTGAGGATCGGCCGCGGTCAGTGCGCCACGTTCGAGAGAGATGGCCGATATCACCGCCTTCACGCCGGAAAGCGGAAGATGGGCGGCGAATTCGGGGTCGGTCGCGTCGCCGTATTGCGCGTCGAGCCCCATGCTGCGCCAGTTCGCCAGCGCCTCGGGGTCGAAGTCGATGCCGAGGATGCGATGGCCGCGTTCCTTCAACTCGCTCCCGATCCGGCAGCCGTAGCGGCCGAGGCCGAAGATGATGTAGTCGTGCCGACCGTCGCTGTCGTCGCTGTCCGCATCCCCCTCACGGAAGGTGACACGGCGTTCGAAAATGCCGAGCAGAGGCTCGCAGAGCCTGTAGAGCGTATGCGACCAGGTGATCATGTAGACCGAAAGCGCGATGGTCACGAGGCCGACGAGGGTGACGAGGCCCATCGCCTCCTCTCCCACATGGCCGATGGTGACGCCCATCGCCATGAAGATAAGCGAAAATTCGGAGATCTGGGCGACCGTCAACCCGGCGAGGAAGCCGGTGCGCTTGCGGTAGCCCATGTAGCCCATGATCGCGAGCACGATCAGCGGGTTGCCGATCAGCACGAAGAGCGACAGCACGACGGCCGGGCCGACCTGCGCGCCGAGGGTGGAGAGATCGAGCCCCGCGCCGAGGGCGATGAAGAAGAACAGGAGCAGGAAATCGCGCAGGGAGGCGAGGCGGGAGCCGATGGAGTCGCGGAATTGAGTTGAGGCGAGCGAGACACCGGCCAGCAGCCCGCCCAGTTCCTTGCCGAAGCCGATGGCGTCGCCGGCCGCTGCAAGCCCCGCCGCCCAGCCCACCGCGAAAATCACCATGAGTTCGGGTGAGCGCGAGATCTGGTTCAGCAGCGGATCAGCGACGTGGCGGATGAACAGGTAGACGAAAACCAGCATCCCCGCGCCGCCGCCGATCAGGAACAGGATATCGGCGAAGGCGCCGCCTTCGCCCGCCGCACCGACGCCGACGGCCGACAGGGTGACCATGGCAAGGACGACGAAGATGTCCTGCACGATCAGGAACCCCAGCGCGATCTTGCCATGCAGCGCGCCGATCTCCTGCTTGTCGGACAGGAGCTTCACGATGATGATGGTGGAGGAGAAGGTGAGGGCAACTGCGACGTAGAGCGCGGTCAGCCAGTCGATCCCCAGCGCGACGGCGATCAGGAAGCCGAAGAGTGCGGTGAAGCCGACCTGGCCGAGCCCGGTGGCCACCGCGACCTTGCCGAGGCTGCGGACAAGGTTCACGTCGAGCTTCAGCCCGACGAGGAACAGCAGGACGGCGATGGAGATCTGGCTCAGAGTCTCGATGAACTGGGTGGAGCTGACCAGCCCCAGTGCGTCCGGACCGGCGAGAACGCCCAGGGCGATGAAGGCCACGATCAGCGGCTGGCGCGCCAGAAGGCCGAGGAAGCCGATCACCGCCGCGAGCAGGACGAGCAGCGCGATTTCGTAGAAGGCGGTGTCGAAGGTGAGGTCCATCGCCACGTCCTATCCCGGTGCTGTCGGCCGGGCAACAGAACGGTTGGGTGTCGTGGGATGGTCCGAAACGAAAAAGCCGCGGCGCCTGGCCGCGGCTTCATCGTGATCGGGTCGCCGGATCAGGCGGCGCGGGAGACCAGAACGTCGTCGACCTTCTTCTGCGCCACCACCTCGTCGGTGCCGGAGACGGCGGCAACTTCGCGCGTCAGACGCTCCAGCGCCGCTTCGTAAAGCTGACGCTCGGAATAGCTCTGCTCGCGCTGGTCATCGGTGCGGTGCAGGTCGCGCACAACTTCCGCGATCGACAGCAGGTCGCCCGAGTTGATCTTCTGCTCGTATTCCTGCGCCCGGCGCGACCACATCGCGCGCTTCACCCGCGCCTTGCCCTTCAGCGTATCCAGCGCCTTGGACACGACATCGGGGCTGGACAGCGACCGCATGCCGATCTCGGTTGCGCGATTGGTGGGCACGCGCAGGGTCATCTTGTCCTTCTCGAACGAAATGACGAAAAGTTCGAGATGCAGTCCCGCGATCTCCTGCTCCTCGATCGAGATGATCTGGCCGACGCCATGCGCCGGATAGACCACGAAATCGTTGGGGCGGAAATCAGCCTTCTTGGTCTTGCTCATTCAGTCGCTTCCTCGGTCGGGTGGCCGCACGTCAGTCAAAAAGGCACGCCCCGGGGACATAGATCCCGGCAGCAGAACCAAATCGCATGAAAATTCACCGCACAGGCTGCTTTTCCTGCCGATGACGTGCAGTGAGTGTTACACATTGGAGATCATATAGCACATTTTTTGCCCGATTCATAGCGTCAGGGCATGCTGCAAGCGCATATCGGGTGGTCTGCCGCGCGAAATGACGCCGTCCGATACGGAAAAGTGTTACTGATGACGGGCCTTTGACGCGAAGATGCTCAGCCGCCTTCCCCTGCGGCCTCGGTAAAGTACTTTTCCATCTTGCCCGATTCGCCATCGCGCTCCTCTGCCTCGGGCAGCGGATCCTTCTTGGTGATGATTACCGGCCAGGCGACCGAGTACTTGCGGTTGAACTCTACCCACTTTTCCATGTCGGGTTCGGTGTCAGGCCTGATCGCGTCGGCGGGGCATTCGGGCTCGCATACGCCGCAGTCGATACATTCGTCGGGGTGGATGACCAGCATGTTCTCGCCCTCGTAGAAACAGTCCACCGGGCAGACCTCGACGCAGTCGGTGTATTTGCAGGCGATGCAGTTCTCGGTCACAACATAGGTCATGCGGGCTCTCTCGACGGTCGTCTCACGGGGGAGTTAGACCCCTTTGGCGGATCATTCAAGGCGAGGGCGGGGTGCCCTGGTCGCTTGGCGGGGCGAGGTCGTGATAGAGCGACTGTGCCTCGGTCGCGGGGCCGCGGCGGGTGCCGATTGCGACTATGCGGACCACGCGGATCTGCGCGCCCTGAGGAAATGTCAGCGTATCGCCGGGCGTGACACTGGTGCCCGGCTTCGTGATCCGATCCCCGTTGCGTCGCAGCCGTCCGCGAGACACCAGTTCCGCCGCCATGGTGCGGGTCTTGAAGAACCGCGCGTGCCAGAGCCATTTGTCGATGCGCAGCCGTTCGGGCGCCGGGTCCGGCGGTGGAGCCAAGCGTCAGGACCGGTTCTTCAGCGCCGCCAGCACCGCAAACGGGCTGTCGGGATCGATCCGTGCCTCGCGCTGCGGACGTGCCTCGAAGTTGCGCGGCCCCTGTTCCTTGGGCTTGCCGCCCTTGCGATTGCCACCCTCCGGCTTGCCGTGGCGCTTCGACCCATCAGCCTTGGGGCGTTTCGGCTTGTCGCCGGCGCCCTCGCGCCGCTGCTGGCCGCCGCGCGGCTGACCCTGGCGACCGGCGCTGCGGGGGCGCGGCGCCCAGGTGAAGGTGTAAAAGACCTCGGTCTCGGCGGCAGGTTCCGCCGCCACCCCTTCTGTCAAGGCCGCAGCAAGGGGAGCGTCCGCGACCGGTTCGGCTTCGGCCGCAACCTCTGGCTCTGCCGACACCACTGGTTCGGCCGTTGCCTCAATTGCAGCGATGTCGGGTGACGCCTCGGGCGCTTCCTCAGTCGCCGGTGCGGCCTCCGGTTGGCTGGCTGGGGCTTCGCTCGAAGCAGTGGCATCAGCCGGAGCAGCGTCGGCTACCGGCGTCGCCTTCGGCCGCTCTCCACGCTCGGCCTTGTAACCCAAGCCCTGCATCAGATCGGCAAACTGCTCCAACGTCATGCCGGTGATCGACAGCATGTCGGGCGTCGCCTCGAATCCGGCGCGGGTATCCTTGGCGCGGACCAGATCGGCCAGTCGTTCCAGCATGTCAATGCGGATGGCGCGCGCGCCTGCGGGGCGATAGCCGGACATCAGATAGTGACTGCGCGGCACCTCGGTGATGTTCGGGATCGTCACCAGTCCCGGCGGGGGGCTTTCGGGAAATTCGTCCAGCCCCTGCGCCAGCGACCAGAGCACCAGCCGCAGCCGCGTCGGCGCGGGCTTCAGCAGCGCGTGCTGAAAGATCGTGAACTGCCCGAAGCGCAGACCGTGCTTGCGCAGGCTGGCGCGCGCTTCCTGATCCAGTTCCTTTACCTCTGCCGCAATCTCGTCGCGGGGCAGGATGCCCATCGACTCGACCATGCGGAAGGCAAAGCCACGGGCGAGGCCGGTCAGCGTCTCGTCGCGTTGCAGGTTAAGCAGCGGCTCGAACAGCGTCACTACGCGCCGGTCAATGAAATGCTGCAGCCTGCGGCGCACCTTTTCGGCAACCTCGGGGCTGGCCTCCTCGTCCACGAAGGCCTCGACCTGCGGTTTCAGCGGGTCCGGCCCGGCGACCAGCTTGCCCACCGCCTGGGTGCCCCACATCAGGCCACCCTGTTCGGTGAAATCCATCTCGGTGTCCGGGGCGTTGTAGAAGCGGTCGGCGCGCAGATGAAGCTCCGGCTTCAGCGCCAGCAGGCTTGCCTGTCGCAGCGTCTTCGCCTCTTCGCTGCTGGCGCTCTGGTCCTGATGAAAGCGGAACCCTTCCAGCCGGCCGACGACGTGACCTTCGACAGTCACCTCGCCCTTGTCGTTCACCTCGGCCACGAGGCTCTCCTTCTGCTTCAGTCGGCGCAGGAGCACGGATGTGCGCCGGTCCACGAAACGCTGTGTCAGACGCTCGTGCAGCGCGTCCGACAGGCGATCTTCTACCGCGCGAGTCGTCTCGCGCCAATGGGTTTCATCGCTGACCCAGCCGCGGCGCTGCGCGACATAGGTCCAGGTGCGGATATGGGCGAGCCGCTTGGACAGCGCGTCGATGTCGCCGTCGGTGCGGTCGATTCGTTCGATATTGCGGGCGAGCCAGTCATCCGGCACGCGACCGTCGCGCAGGAAACCGAAGATTCGCGCTAGCAGCCCGGCGTGTTCGGTGGGCGAGATGCCGCGGAAATCGGGGATGCGGCAGGTATCCCACAAGAGCCGCACATCGGCGGGGCCTTTTACTGCACCACGAATCTCCGGCATCTCTACCAGTGATTTCAGGGCAACCAGATCGTCGCTGTCGCGCACGCGGGTCAGCCAGTCGTGGCTCGTTTGCGCCTCAAGGCTTGCCAGCAGCCGCTCAACCGTGCCGAAATTCAGATCGGCGTTGCGCCATTGCAGTTTCTTTACCGGCGCAAAGCGATGATTCTCGATCGCATCGATCACTTCGTCCGCCAGCGGCCGCGCCTCTCCGGTCACGCCGAAGGTGCCGTCGTTCATGTGCCGGCCCGCGCGACCGGCAATCTGCGCCAGTTCGTTCGGGATCAGCGCACGCATGCGGCGACCGTCGAATTTCGCGGTCGAGGAAAAGGCGACGTGGTTGATGTCGAGGTTCAGCCCCATCCCGATCGCGTCTGTCGCCACCAGATAGTCCACGTCACCGTTCTGGTAGAGCGCGACCTGCGCGTTGCGGGTGCGCGGCGACAGCGCGCCCATCACCACCGCGCAACCGCCCTTTTGCCGGCGGATCAGTTCGGCGATTGCGTAGACGTTCTCGACAGAGAAACCAACGATGGCAGAGCGGGCGGGCATTCGGCTGATCTTCTTCGACCCCGCCCAGGTCAGCTTGGAAAAGCGGGGGCGCGAGATGAAGCTGGCCTTGGGCTCCAGCGCGGCGATGGCGCCTCGCATCGTGTCGGAGCCGAGAAAGAGTGTCTCGTGCAGGCCACGGGCATTGAGCAGCCGTTCGGTGAAGACGTGGCCGCGGTCAAGGTCGGCGCAGAGCTGGATTTCATCGATTGCGACAAAATCCGCCCCGATCTCCAGCGGCATCGCCTCGACCGTGCAGACCCAGTATTGAGTGCGCTCGGGAACGATCCGTTCCTCACCCGTGACGAGTGCGACGACGGACGGGCCACGGGCGGCAACGATCCGGTCGTAAACCTCGCGCGCAAGCAGGCGCAGGGGCAGGCCGATCACGCCCGTCCGGTGCGCCAGCATCCGTTCGATCGCGTAATGGGTCTTGCCGGTGTTTGTCGGACCGAGGACCGCAGTGACCCTCGCCTGCGCGCGCATGAGCCGCCCTTTGTCAGATATCCCGGCCCTCGAGCCTCCGCTCCAGCCGTTCGATGGCCTCTAGTACGCCGGGCTGGTGGGGATGTATAGCCAGCGCCGCGCGATAGGCGGATAGCGCGGTCGCCTGATGCCCGGTCTCTTCAAGGATGATCGCAAGCCCGCTCAACGCCCCGAAATGCGTGGGGTTGAGTGTCAGAGTGCGCCCGATATCCTCAATCGACGGGCCGTAGAGACCGGCCTGGAAATAGGCGGTGGCGCGGGCGTTCCAGCCCTCGGCAAAATCGGGCGCATGGTCGGTCAGGGCGGTCAGATGCTCGATCGCAACCTGAGTCTCGCCTCGCGCCAGCGCATCACGTCCGCGCTGCAACAGCAGGTCCATGGCCGCGGAGCCGGATTTCGACCATTCGTTCAGGATCTGCCGCTCTACGCGCCGCCAGTTCTCCACTTCCGGATCCTTGAGTTGCGCAAGCAGTTCATCCACACGAGATAAACTGTCGGTGGCAAGGGCGGGCACTGCGCCCAGCCACAATGCCGCAACGGCACATTTGAGAAGTTGCGAGCGTGCTCCCATAGTGCGAATTGTAGCGTGGTGCCGCGAAAATGCGAGTGGCTGCGCGGTCACATTTCGGAGGTGAGGCAATGAGCGACGTGATCGAGGCCGCTGTCGCGGCATTGAACGAGAAACTGGGCGGACAGGGGTTCGACGGCACGGCGAAATTCGTCATCGAGGGCGAAGGCAGCATCGTGATCGACGAAGCCGGCGCCCGCGCGGGGGATGACGAGGCCGACGTGACGATGACGGCCAGCACGGATACCTTTCGCGCGATTCTGGATGGTGACCTTAACCCGACTGCTGCCTTCATGTCGGGCAAGCTGTCGGTTGATGGCAGCATGGGGCAGGCAATGAAGCTGGGCGCCGTGCTTGGCTGAACGTGGACGCCGCGCCGTTTCACGCCCACATCGCTGACGACCGCCCGGCACATGCGTTCTGGGCGTTCTGTGCGGACGGGGTGCGGATTCGTTTGGTGCGGATGGGGCAGGGCGTGCGGGGCAGCGTGCTCGTCCTGCCGGGGCGCACCGAGTATGCCGAGAAATACGCGCGTGTCGCTGCTGCCCTGGAGGCGATGGGGCTAGGCTGCCTTGTGGTCGATTTCCGCGGGCAGGGCCTGTCGGACCGGCTGATCGGCGATCCGCGCCCCGGCCATGTCGCGAACTTTGCCGACTATCAGGTCGATGTGCGGGCCGCTTTGGCCGCGCTCAATGAGCTTGAGATGCCGAAGCCGCTTTATCTGCTGGCCCATTCCATGGGCGGCTGCATTGCGTTGCGGGCGCTGATAGGCGGACTGTTCCAGCCGCGGGCGGCTGTGTTCAGTGCGCCTATGTGGGGAATACTGATTCCCGTACTGCGCCGACCAGCGGCCTGGGGCATGACTCTGGCCGCACGGGCGCTGGGGCAGGGTCATCGCTTGACGCCCGGCGCGGGCGGATCAGAGGCCTACCTGCTGTCGGCGGGATTCGACGACAACATGCTTACCACCGATCGCGAAAGCTTCGACTGGATGTGTGGTCAGGTTACTGCTGTGCCGGAACTGGCCTTGGGCGCGCCCACTCTTTCCTGGCTGGAAGCGGGCCTGCGCGAGACGCGAGCTTTGCGGCGACTGCCTTCGCCTGACGTGCCAGTGCTGACGCTGCTGGGCAGCCGCGAGAAGATTGTCGACTCCGCAGCAATCATCCAGCGGATGGAGCGCTGGCGGGGCGGCCGGCTGGAGCAGATCGCCGGGGCTGAGCACGAGATACTGATGGAAGCGCCTGCGATGCGCGCCCGTGCCCTCGCACTGATTGCGGAACAGTTCGGCGCAGCCGCTAAAGCGTGATGCGCGTGAAGGCGTCGCGCAGGGCGTTTGACCATGCCTCTGACATCGCGGCGAACTGGCTGTCACCGGCCTCGATCCGCCTCGACATCGTCACCCGGCAGGCGTCGCGTTCGATCACCGTCAGGTCAAGCGGCATGCCCACCGACAGGTTGGAGCGGAGCGTCGAATCCATAGAAAGCAGGACCGCCTTTTGCGCATCCTGAAGTGAGGTCGATGGCTGCACCACCCGGTCAAGGATCGGCTTGCCGTACTTGTGCTCGCCAATCTGCAGGAAAGGCGTGTCCTCGGTCGCCTCGATGAAGTTCCCCTCAGGATAGATGAGGAAGAGGCGCATTGCGCCATCGCGCCGTTGTCCCGCTACGATCAGCGACGCGGTGGCGGCCTGCTTCATTCGCGCAAGCTTGTCGCCCACGTCCTGGGTCACGCGGGAAAGGGTGGCGCCCACGATTTCGGCCACCTTCAGCATGGTGTGGGCGCGCATGATCGAGGACTGATCGGTTGCATCCGGATCCTCGATCGCCTCACGCAGGCGTGCCACGGTCGTCTGGGTGACTGACAGGCTGCCGGCGGTCATGATGACAATGATCCGCTCTCCCGGTTCCTCGAAAACGAATGTCTTTCGGTAGATCGCGATATTGTCCACGCCGGCATTGGTGCGGCTGTCGGACAGAAGCACCATGCCGTCGTTCAGAAGAAGCCCCACGCAGTAGGTCATGCCATGTCCGCCTGTATCTCTGGCCTATCGCACCGATGTCCGACTCGCCGGCGCATGCCCCTACTGCTGCACTGCCTGCACAGCGACGCTGACGTCAAGGCTTTCGCTGCCCGGCCCGCGCGCGATGCCCCGGATCGGCGCCGCATCACGCGAGTCGAAGCCTGAACCAAGGCGGATGTAGCGCTCGTCAGGGCAGCAGCGGTTGGCCGGATCAAAGCCGACCCAGCCAAGGCCCGCGACATGAATCTCGGCCCAGGCGTGCGCCGCCTCATGCGGCGTGCCGTCCTCGGTCGCGTGCAGGTAGCCGGAGACATAGCGCGCAGGTAGTGACTGGCTGCGCGCGGCGGCGATGAGCGCATGGGCGTGATCCTGGCAGACGCCTTCGCCCAGCGCCAGCGCCTCGGCCGCAGTCGTATGGGCATGGGTGGTGCCGGGGCTGTAGGTGATCGCCCCAGCCACGCGGTCGGCCAGGGCGTGGGCGGCATCCAGCGGGTCCGCAACGCCCGCCACCGCATCGCGCCCCAGTTCGGTCAGCGCCAGATCAGGCCGGGTTGGTGCGGTGTGACGCATGTAGGCCTGCGGCGGCACCAGTTCGCGATGGCCGCGCAGGACACCGGCCAGATCGCGAGTCTCCACCTCGCCTGTTACTGTCACTACGATCCGGTCCACAGGGCCAAGGACGGAGTGGCCCTGCACCAGATCGCCTGCACCATCGCGAAAGCTTCCGCCGGGGATCGAATCCGATACGGTGACCGCCCAGCGGATCGTCCGCTGGCCCTCGAACACCGACGGGGTCAGGCGGTGGCTTTGCACCACGCCGCGCACCGGCTGGTCGTAGCTGTATGTGGTGACATGATGGACCGACAGGATCATCGCACGTCCCCGCTGAGGTAGGATTCGTGAACCAGTGCACCCAGGGTTGCGATCTCACGGATGAAGCGCGTCAGGAATTCATGAAGCCCTTCCTCGAACACATCCTCTACCGTCAGTTCCGCGATCTCTCCCAGAAGCGCCCAGGCGCGGCTTTGCGCGGGCGTATTTCTGTCGTAGCCACGACCCAGACGGCCCAGATGGCTCGCCACGCCCTGCGTCGAGGCGAGGAGGGAGCGGGGGCATTGAGGGTTGAGGATCAGGAAGTGCGCGATCTTGCCCGCCGTAACTTCTCCTCCATACGCCCAGTAGAACGCCCGATGCGCCGAGAGCGCGCGCAAAAGCGTCGTCCACTGATAGTTGTCGAGCCCCGAGCCCACGAAATCCACGCGCGGCAGCAGCACATAGTATTTCACGTCCAGAAGCCGCGCGGTGTTGTCGGCGCGCTCGATGAAAAAGCCGAGGTTCAGAAAGTCGTAGCCATCATTGCGCAGGTGCGAGGCATCGAGCGACCCGCGCAGCAGCGCCGTCTGCCGCATCGTCCAGTCCGTCAGGTGGTTCAGGTCAAGTTCACTGCGCGGGGTGCGTTCCAGTTGCCGCAATTCCTGAAAGGCGGTGTTCAGCGCATCCCACATCTGGGTGGTCAGCGCGGTGCGCACGATCCGCGCGTTCTCTCGCGCGCGCACAATGCACGATGCCACGGAGGACGGGTTGTCGCGGTCGAAGAACAGATAGCTTTCGATGTTGCGCTGCACCGGATCGCCGTACTTCTGCTCGAAGCCTTCGGCGGTGCCGCTGGCGCGCAGCAGGCTTTCCCATTCGTTGCGGTAGCCATGCCCGGCCGAGGGGATCAACGACATCCGGGCGCCGACCTGCAGCAGGCGAGAAGCGGTTTCGGCCCGCTCCATATAGCGGGCGAGCCAGTAGAGATTCGATGCGGTCCGGCTCAGCATCCCATCACTCCGCCAGTACCCAAGTATCTTTGACACCGCCACCCTGGGAAGAGTTCACCACCAGACTGCCCTCGGTCAGCGCCACTCGAGTCAACCCGCCGGGGATCAACTCGATGGTCTCTCCCACCAGGCAATAGGGGCGCAGATCCACATGACGCGGGGCGATCCCTTCTTCGACGAATGTCGGGCAGGTGGACAGCGACAGGGTCGGCTGTGAAATATAGGCGTCAGGCCGCTGGATGAGACGCTCACGGAAACTTTCGATCTGCTCTTGCGTCGATTTCGGACCAACCAGCATGCCATAGCCGCCAGATCCATGAACCTCCTTCACCACGAGTTCGGGCAGATGCTCCAGGACGTATTTCAGATCGTCCTGCTTCCCGCATTGCCAGGTTGGCACGTTCATCAGGATCGGCTCTTCGCCCAGGTAGAAGCGGATCATGTCAGGCACGAAGGTATAAATCGCCTTGTCGTCCGCAACCCCCGCGCCGGGTGCTGAGCAGATGGCGACTCCGCCAGAGCGATAGACGTCCATCAAACCGGGTACGCCAAGCATACTATCGGACCGAAAGCACAGCGGATCGAGAAAAGCATCATCAAGCCGACGATAGATCACATCGACCTGGCGCGGGCCTTCCGTCGTCCGCATCCAGACGAATTCACCTTCCACGAACAGATCCTGACCCTCGACGAGTTCGACTCCCATCAGGTCGGCCAGCAGCGAATGTTCGTAGTAGGCCGAATTGAAATGCCCCGGGGTCAGGATCACCACCGTTGGATCGCCGTCGCATTTTGCCGGCGCGACCGAGGCGAGCGTACGGCGCAGTGCCTCGGAATAGCCGTCAACGGGGGCGATCCGATTCTCGCGGAACAGCGCGGGAAACATCCGCATCATGATCTCGCGGCTTTCCAGCATGTAGCTGACGCCCGAGGGGGTTCGGCAGTTGTCCTCCAGCACGAAAAAATCGTTAGGGCCCGTTCGAACGATGTCGATGCCCACGATGTGACTGTAGACGCCGCGCGGGGGGGTAATTCCAACGACGGCCTTTTCATAGGCTTCGTTGCGATAGACAAGTCGAGAGGGGACAAGGCCCGCGCGCACAATCTCGCCGCGATTGTAGACGTCGGCCAGGAAGGCGTTGAGCGCCCGCGCCCGCTGCTTGATGCCGCGTTCCAGACGCCGCCATTCATCGTTGGTGAAGACGCGCGGAAACATGTCGAACGGGATCAGTCGGTCGGGATCACCGCCTTCGCCGTATACGGCAAAGGTGATGCCGATGCGGCGGAACAGCGCCTCGGCCTCTGCCTGCTTCAGGCTGCGCAACTCTGCCGGCATGGACTCGGTCCAGTTGCGAAGTTGAGCATAGGGGCGGCGAACCGTCTCGCCCTCGAACATCTCGTTGAAATACGTCGTCACCGTCACCCCTGAGGCCTTTCCTGTATGTGATCAAAATTCGTGCAGGGTGACAAGCGTGCCCAAGCGGCCGCGTTCCCGGCCTTTTTCTGTTTGCCGTATTTTGGGGCAGTATGCGGCATGGTTGGGCAGTTCCATGCCACTAGTCGGTCAATCTCGCGCAGCTATAGTGTGTCGCATGGCCGTCTTGGAGCACACAAACCGGGGGCTCTACTGCGCTGCGGGCGGGTTCCACATCGACCCTTGGCGGCCGGTTGAGCGTGCGCTCATCACCCACGGCCACGCTGATCACGCGCGCGGGGGTCATGACTACTATCTGGCGACCGATGCTGCGGCTCCAGTGATGCGCCACCGGCTCGGCGAGGTGAGCATAGAGACAATCCGCTACGGCGAGGTGCGAAGCATTGGTGACGCCAAGGTTTCGTTCCATCCGGCGGGTCATGTGCCCGGATCAGCACAGATCCGGGTTGAGGTGGGGGGCGAGGTCTGGGTCGTCTCGGGCGACTACAAGATCGAGGATGACGGGCTGTCGGAACCGTTCGAACCGGTGCGCTGCCATACCTTCATCAGCGAATGCACCTTTGGCCTGCCGGTCTATCGCTGGGCACCGCAGGCGGAGATCGCCCAACAAGTCAATGGCTGGTGGACCAGAAACCGGGCTGAGGGGCGGGTCTCGGTGCTCGGCGCCTATGCGCTGGGCAAGGCGCAACGTCTCCTCTCGATGGTTGATCCCGGCACCGGGCCGATCCTTACCCATGGCGCGGTGGAGGCGACGAACCGGGTGATGCGGGCCCAGGGGATCGCGCTGCCCGATACGACTCAGGTGACGCCTGACCTGGACTTAGCGGCCCATTCAGGCGCGCTCGTCATCGCGCCGCCTTCGGCGCTGGGTGGGCCGTGGCTGCGCCGGTTTGGTTCTGCTTCCACTGCCTTTGCGAGCGGCTGGATGACGTTGCGCGGGGTGCGGCGACGGCGGGGTATGGAGAAGGGGTTCGTAATTTCCGATCATGCCGACTGGGCGGGGCTGAACAGCGCAATCCGCGAAACCGGAGCGGAGCGCGTTCTGGTAACCCACGGCTATACATCTGTTTTCGCCCGATGGCTGACCGATCAGGGCTATGACTCCGGTGTTCTGGAAACCGAGTATGAGGGCGAGGGTGCCGACGCGGACGATGGCGGCGAGGGGTCGGTATGAGGCGATTTGCCGAGCTTTTCGTCGCGCTGGACGGCACGACCCGCACGAACGCCAAGGTTGCGGCACTTGCAGAGTATTTCATGCATGCGGCGGAGCAGGACCGTCTATGGACCGTGGCGCTGCTGTCCGGGCGGC
This sequence comes from Paracoccaceae bacterium, assembly GCA_050485905.1. Taxonomy (GTDB): domain Bacteria; phylum Pseudomonadota; class Alphaproteobacteria; order Rhodobacterales; family Rhodobacteraceae; genus JAWLCA01. The sequence goes on from JBJHCH010000015.1 coordinate 21,787, forward strand.
GGCCGAAACGGGCCGTTACCGCAACGAAGCTGCGCGAATGGGCGGCAGAGCGGGCGGGGATACCGCTGTGGCTGTTCGAGGAATCCTATCCGGTGGTGGGCGATCTGGCCGAGACGATCGCGCTGATCCTGCCGCCGACGGAGAGGGTGGAGGACCGGTCGCTGACACACTGGATCGACCGGCTGCGCGGTCTGGCGAGTGCGGATGATGCCGAGAAAAAGGCCATGATCCTGAATAGTTGGGACTCTCTCGGAACGGTCGAGCGGTTCCTGTTCAACAAGCTGCTGACCGGCGGTTTTCGGATGGGGGTCAGCCAGAAGCTGATGACGCGGGCGCTGGCGCGGGCGACGGGGCTGGACGAGGCGGAGTTGGCGCATCGGCTGATGGGCGACTGGTCGCCCGAGCGGACGTCCTGGGAGGCGCTGATCCTGTCGAATGACCCTGCGGCGGACCGGTCGAAACCGTACCCGTTCTGTTTGGCCTACGGGCTGGAGGGAGGGCCAGAATCCCTAGGAAATCCAAGCGACTGGCTAGCAGAATGGAAGTGGGACGGGATCAGGGGCCAGCTGATCCTGCGCGGCGGGGCGCATCATTTGTGGAGCCGGGGCGAGGAGTTGATGACCGACCGCTTTCCGGAACTGGCTGCCGCGCGGGACTGGTTGCCGGATGGAACGGTGATCGACGGCGAGATGCTGGTCTGGATGGAGAATGCGCCGCAGCCCTTTGCGCTGCTGCAGAAACGGATCGGGCGAAAGACGGTGCCAAAGACGCTGCTGGCCGAGGCGCCGGTGCGGATGCTGGCCAATGATCTGCTGGAATGGCAGGGGCGGGACATTCGCGATCTGGCCTTCGGGGAACGGCGGAAAATTCTTGCCAAGGCATTGGAAAACATACCGGAACAGGCCCCGGTCGGGCTGTCGCAGGCAATCCGTTTCGACAGTTGGGAGGGCCTCGCGGCGGTGCGGGAGGGGGCGCGGGGGCGGGGGGCGGAGGGGGTGATGCTGAAGCGGTTGTCGGCGCCCTATCTGGGTGGGCGGCGGCGGGGGGACTGGTGGAAATGGAAGCTCGATCCGTTCAGCGTGGATGCGGTCATGGTCTATGCCCAGGCGGGGCATGGACGGCGTGCGACGCTGTTCACTGACTATACATTCGCGGTGCGGGACGGGGCGGAGTTCGTGCCCTTCACCAAGGCCTATTCGGGGCTGACGGATGCCGAGTTCAACGAGATAACCCGTTGGATTCGCAAGAATACCCTTGAACGGTTCGGTCCCGTGCGGCGGGTCGAACCGGCGCTGGTTTTCGAGATCGGGTTCGAGGGGATTCAGGCCAGTTCGCGGCACAAGTCGGGGGTGGCGCTGCGGTTTCCGCGGATGTTGCGGTGGCGGCGGGACAAGCCGGTGGACGAGGTGAACACGCTGGACGATCTGAAGGCGATGCTGGCGCAATACGGCTGAAAACGCGGTGTGCATCCACGTATGATTCACGTGCATCTTGCGTGCATACTACGTGCATACGTTGCGCGCGGTGGGGTGGCGGCTTCCGCAACGCCGGGGCCGAGAGCGGCGTGTGCACACGACGTATGATTCACGTGCATCTGCCATGCATACAACGTGCATACCTAAAAAACGCACATGAGGGCGCCGGTTGTGCGCTGGTGCACAGCGAGGCGGCCTGCGCGGGGACGGTAGCGGTGGCTGCCGAAGGGGCGAGGCCCCGGCGCGGGCCGGGGCGTCGCTGGGTGCGGGCTGGCTTCAGCCGATGGCCTTGGCCAGCGCCTGGTCGAGGTCGGCGATCAGGTCGTCGGCATCCTCGATCCCGATGGACAGGCGCACCACGTTCGGCGCGGCACCGGCGGCCTTTTGCTGTTCGGGCGTCAGCTGCCGGTGGGTGGTGGAGGCGGAGTGGATGATGAGCGAGCGCGTGTCGCCGAGGTTGGCGACGTGGCTGAAGATCTCCACCGCATCGACCAGTTTCACGCAGGCCTCGTAGCCGCCCTTGACGCCGAAGGTGAAGATCGCACCCGCGCCCTTGGGGCAGATGCTCGCCACCCGGCCGTGATAGGGGCTGGAGGGCAGGCCGGCATAGGTCACAAATTCCACCCGCGGGTCGTTTTCCAGCCATTCGGCCACCTTGCGGGCGTTGGCGCAGTGACGCTCCATGCGCAGGCTCAGCGTCTCGATCCCCAGCAGGGTGTAATGCGCCGCCTGCGGGTTCAGCGTCATGCCCAGATCGCGCAGGCCGATGGCGATGGAGTGGAAGGTGAAGGCCAGCGGGCCGAAGGTCTCGTGGAACTTCAGCCCGTGATAGGCGGGCTCGGGGTCCGACATCGACGGGAACTTGCCGTTCGACCAGTCGAATTTGCCCGAATCCACCACGCAGCCGCCGGTGACGGTGCCGTTGCCGGTCAGGTACTTGGTCAGCGAATGGACGACCAGCGTCGCCCCCATCTCTATCGGCCGGCAGAGGTAGGGCGTGGCCGAGGTGTTGTCGACGATCAGCGGGATGCCGTGGCGGTCGGCGATTTCGGCCAGCGCGGGAATGTCGGTGATGTAGCCGCCGGGATTGGCGATCGATTCGCAGAACAGCGCCCGGGTGTCATCGTCGATGGCAGCCTCTACCGCCGCCAGATCCTCGGTATCGACGAATTTCGCCGACCAGCCGAAGCGCTTGATCGTCTGGCTGAACTGGGTGACGGTGCCGCCATAAAGCCGGGTGGAGGCGACGACGTTGCGCCCCGGCCCCATCAGCGGAAACAGCGCCATGATCTGCGCCCCGTGGCCCGAGGAGCAGCAGACCGCGCCGACGCCGCCCTCCAGCGTGGCGATGCGTTCCTGCAGCACGCTGACCGTGGGGTTGGTCAGGCGGGAATAGATGAAGCCGACCTCTTGCAGGTTGAACAGCGCCGCGGCGTGTTCGGCATCGCGGAACACATAGGCGGTGGTCTGGTAGATTGGCGTCTGGCGGGCGCCGGTGGCCGGGTCGGGCCGGGAGCCTGCGTGGATCTGCAGCGTGTCAAAGCCGTAGGTGCGGTCGCTCATGATATCCCCCCTTCTGGAATTCGGCGGCAGGTTAGGCGAAGGGACGGATGGGCACAAATGGGAAAGCGGGGCGGGAGAGTGAGTATGCGACCCGCCCGGTCCAACGGACCGGGCAGCGCTGAGGGTTGTGTCAGATCAGCTTGCCCATCGCCACGGCGGTATCGGCCATGCGGCAGGAAAAGCCCCATTCGTTGTCATACCACGACAGGATGCGGACAAAGTTGCCGTCCATCACCTTGGTCTGGTCCAGATGGAAGATCGACGAATGCGGGTCGTGGTTGAAATCGGCGCTGACGTTCGGCCGGTCGGTATAGCCCAGCACGCCCTTCAGCGGCCCGTCGGCGGCCGCGCGGATCGCGGCGTTGATCTCGTCCACCGTGGTGTCGCGCGAGGCCTCGAACGTCAGGTCGACGACGCTGACGTTGGGGGTCGGTACGCGGATCGCGACGCCGTCGAGCTTTCCGTTCAGGTCGGGCAGCACCAGACCCACGGCCTTGGCGGCCCCGGTGGAGGTGGGGATCATGGAAAGGGCGGCGGCGCGGGCGCGGTAGAGATCCTTGTGCATCGTGTCCAGCGTCGGCTGGTCGCCGGTGTAGCTGTGGATCGTGGTCATGAAGCCGCGCCTGATGCCGATGGCGTCGTGCAGCACCTTGGCCACGGGCGACAGGCAGTTGGTGGTGCAGGAGGCGTTGGAGACAACGAGGTCATCGGCGGTCAGCACGTCGTGGTTGACGCCATAGACGATGGTCTTGTCCGCGCCGTTGGAGGGGGCAGAGACCAGCACCCGCTTTGACCCGTTGTCCAGATGCGCCTTGGCCTTGTCGCGGTCGGAGAAGATGCCGGTGCATTCCAGCGCGACATCGACATCCCCCCAGGGCAGTTCGGCGGGATTGCGGATCGCCGTCACGCGGATCGGGCCGCGGCCGACGTCGATCGAATCTTCGGTCGTCGTCACCTCGGCCGGAAAGCGGCCGTGGACCGAATCGAAGCGCAGCAGATGCGCGTTGGTCTCCACCGGGCCGAGGTCGTTGATCGCAACCACCTCGATATCGGTGCGGCCCTGTTCGATGATCGCACGCAGCACGTTGCGCCCGATGCGGCCGAACCCGTTGATCGCCACCTTGACTGCCATCTCTGTCCCCCTTGTTGAACGGTGGGCCGACCGGGGCCGGGCCGCTGCCGTGAAATGCTGCTGTCGCCAACGCGAGGGGTAGTGCATGAAGCCGGGGGCGGGGTCAACTCCCCGCCCCCGGTTGCATCAGGCGGTCCGGCGGCGGCGCAGGATGCCCAGTCCCAGCAGCGCCGTCAGCAGCAGCGGCAGCGCGGCCGGCAGCGGGATCGGGGCGACCTCTGCCAGGTCGGCGGCAGAGTAGCGGCGGCCCTCCACCTCCCAGAAGCCGAAGTTGGCGAAGCTGGCCGAGACATTGCCGGACAGGGTGGCCAGCGTCAGGCTGACCGTATCGCCCAGCAGGTCGAACGCCTTGATCGCGGACAGCGCGTAGCCGGCCAGAACGACGGTGTTCTCGCCCGCGCCGCCGTCGAAGATGCCCTCGATGAACGTGCCCGAGGTCAGCGCGCCGATGGTCAGCAGGTCATCGCCGCCGCCAAAGATCACGTCGCCCACGATCCGGCTTTCGCCGAGGATCGACAGGCTGCTGTCGGTCATGCCGGGGGCCATGTCGATCGCGATCCCATCCCCGATCAGCGTGCCGGAATTGGTGATATGCATGGCGCCGGTGCGCTCGATGTCCGAGGTGATGGCGCGCGGCCCCTCGATCAGGCCCTCATTCACGATGGTCAGCGCGCCGGCGGGCCGGGCCGCGTCATTGCCCTCGATCTGGAAGAAGGCGTCGGCGTCGATGCCGCCGCTGTCGCGCCCGTTCTCGAACCCGTCCGACCGGATCACGCCGGTGGCGTAGTTGTGGACATAGCCTTCGTCGATGTCGATGCCGTCGTCGGTGGCAAGGATCGTGCCCCAGTTGTGCGCCTCGCCGCTGGAGAACTGCACGCCGTCCTCGTCGCGGGTGGTCGCGGGGTCGCCGATGCGGATGGTGCCATAGTTCATCAGGGTGAAATCGACGCGGCCCTCGATCACCTCTTCGCCGCCGATCATCGTGCCGTGGTTGATCACGCTGGACCCGGTGCCGCGGGCCTGCACCGCGCGGCCGTTCTGGCTTTCGATCAGGCCGAAGTTCACGACCGAGGTGCCGAGGATGCCGAAGGCGTCACTGTCGGTGCGCACCGCCTGGCGGCGAGACCGGATGACGCCGTCGGCCGTGTTGACCAGGCTGAAGCCCTGGCTGCCGGCGGTCTGGTGAATGCCGCGGTCGCCGCCGATGATGGTGCCCGAGTTGACGACCGAGAGGCCGTCACCCAGCACGCGGATCGCGTCGGCATTGTTGGCGGGGTTGGTGTTCTCGATCACGCCGGCATTGTCCAGGCTCTGGTCGGGGCCGGACAGGGTGAAGGGGCGGGTGTTGTTGCCGTTGCCGCTGGCGGTCACGGTGGCGCCACCCTCGACCGTGATGGCAAGGCCGGCGGTGCCGTTGTTGGCATTCGCGCCGCTGGCGCCAGTGCAGGTCAGCGTCGGCGTGCCGCCGTCGAGTCCGGCGATGCAGTCAGCCGCCGCCGGGGCGGCGGCGCCGAAGCCCGCGACGAGCGCGGTCGTGAAAAGGATGGCGGGGATTTGTCGCATCGCTGTCTCCATGACTGGGATCGGGGCAGGTGCGCCCCGTCACGCGCGGATATGCGCGTCGGCCATGACAACGAAATTAACGTCCTGTTAATCTATTGTTACCGATGCCCGATCAGGGGCGGCGCGGTGTCACGCCACCGTCATGCACCGGTCAGGTTCGCCGCCGGGGCGGCGCATCCGGGCGACTGCCGCCCGGGGTTATCTCGTGCGGGTTGGACACTCTGCAGCGGGTCAGCCCAGAAGGGTTTTCACCTTTTCCGCCACCGCCTCGGCGGTGATGCCAAGCCCGGCATAGATGCGTTCTGCCGGGGCCGAGGCGCCGAAATCGTGCATGCCGACAAACCCGGATTTCTCGCGCTTGCCGCCCTCGCCGTAAAGCCAGCGGTCCCAGCCGAAGCGGATCGCGGCCTCGACCGCCACGCGGACGGGGCCGGGGGGCAGGACGCGGCGGCGATAGGCGGCGGGCTGATCCTCGAACAACTCCCAGCAGGGCATCGAGACGACGCGCGTGCCGATGCCATCCGCCTGCAGCAGGTCGCGGGCGGCCAGGGCAAGCTCGACCTCGGACCCGGTGGCCATCAGGATCGCCTGCCGCTTGCCCTCGGCCTCGGCCAGGACATAGGCGCCCTGGGCGGTGAGGTTGCGGTTGGTGTGATCCGTGCGCACGGTCGGCAGGTTCTGGCGGCTGAGGGCCAGGACCGAGGGTGTTTCGTTCGACGTCAGCGCCAGTTCCCATGCCTCGGCGGTTTCCACCGTGTCGGCGGGGCGGAAGACGTGGATGTTGGGCGTGGCGCGCAGCATGGCCAGATGCTCGACCGGCTGGTGCGTCGGCCCGTCCTCTCCCAGCCCGATGCTGTCATGCGTCATCACATAGACCACCGGCTGCTTCATCAGCGCCGACAGGCGGATCGCGCCCCGGGCATAATCGGTGAAGCACAGGAAGGTGCCGCCATAGGGCCGGATGCCGCCGTGCAGCACCATGCCGTTCATCGCCGCCGCCATGCCGTGTTCGCGGATGCCGTAGTGGATGTAGCGGCCCTTGCGGTTGTCGGGGCCGAAGATTCCCAGATCCGGGGTCTTGGTGTTGTTGGACCCGGTCAGGTCGGCCGATCCGCCCAGCGTTTCCGGCATGATCGGGTTGACGACTTCCAGCACCATCTCGGATGATTTGCGGGTGGCGACCTTGGGCTTGCCCTCGCTCACCTGCTTTTTCAGGGCGCGGATGGTCGCGGACAGTTTTTTCGGCGCGTCGCCAGAGAGTTGGCGTTCGAAATTCGCACGGCGGCCGGACGAGAGCGCGGCCAACCGGCCCTCCCACTCCACACGCGCCGCGCTGCCGCGCGCGCCGATCTCGGCCCATGCTTTGCGGATATCATCGGGGATATGAAAGGCCGGGTGCGGCCAGCCATAGATCTCGCGCACCACGGCGATCTCGGCGTCGCCCAGGGGCGAGCCGTGGGCGCCTGCCGTGTCCTGCTTCTTGGGGCTGCCGAAGCCGATATGGGTCTTGCAGTCGATCATCACGGGGCGGTCGGCGCCCTTTGCTGCGGTCAGTGCCCGGTCGATATCCACCGGATCGTGGCCGTTGCAGGACAGCACCTTCCAGCCGGCGGCGGCGAAGCGGGCGCGCTGGTCGGTCACGTCGGACAGGCCGATGCGGCCGTCGATGGAAATGTCGTTGTTGTCCCACAGCACGATCAGCTTCGACAGCTTCTGCATGCCGGCCAGCCCGATCGCCTCGTGGCTGATGCCCTCCATCAGGCAGCCGTCACCGGCGATGACATAGGTGTAGTGATCGACAATCTTGGCCCCGAACCGGGCGCGCAGGGCTTCTTCAGCGATGGCGAAACCGACCGCATTGGCCAGCCCCTGACCCAGCGGGCCGGTCGTCGTCTCGATGCCCTTTGCGTGGCCATATTCCGGGTGGCCTGCGGTGATCGACCCCCATTGCCGGAAGTTCTTCACCTGATCCAGCGTCATGTCCTCATACCCGGTCAGGTGCAGCAGCGCGTAAAGCAGCATGGAGCCGTGGCCGGCCGACAGGATGAAGCGGTCACGGTCGGGCCAGTCGGGGTTGCCCGCGTCGAACTTCAGGTGCTTCTCGAACAGCACGGTTGCCACGTCGGCCATGCCCATCGGCATGCCGGGATGACCGGAGTTCGCCGCCTGAACGGCATCCATCGCAAGGGCGCGGATCGCGCAGGCCTTCATCCAGTGCTCGGGGTGGTCGGCGCGCAGGCGTGCAATATCCACTTGGGTCTTCCTTCGCTGTTACCGTCGACGTTGGGCGGCTAGATACCAGCGTGGGGCGCAAGTGCAAGCATAGGCCCGCCGGTCTTCGCCGACAGGATGAAAGAAGGGGCGCAAAGCCCTGTGTCTTTGCGCTAAGATCGGGTCAGAGGGGCCCCGGGCGATTCGTGCTGATGCGCGTTGCGCCCCAAAGAAGGCGAGAGGACAGGCAGAATGAAGGAACTGGCCGAGCTTGAACGGCGCATCAATCATGCTTTGGACCGGATCGCGCGCGGGATCGAGTCCGCGCCGGTGCCGGAGGGCGGCGCCGCGCAGGATGGCGCGGACGTGGCTGAACTTCAGGCGGCGCTGGCGGCAGAGCGCGCGAAGGCGGAGCAGTTGGCCGAGAAGCTGCGCAATGCCCCGCGCGAACCCACGGGCACGGCCGCGCAACTTCAGCGCAAGGTCGAAAAGCTAACCGGTCAGCTGGATGTGCAGGGGCTGGAGTTGCAACGGCTGAAGAAGACCAACACGCAACTGACCGAAACCCTGCGCGCGCTGCGTCAGGCGGCCGAATCCGGCATGACCGACGCGGCCTCGGTCAACCGTGCGCTCCAGGCCGAGGTAGAGGCGCTGCGCAGCGCGCGGCTGGCAGAGATTGCCGAGATGGACGAGATCCTCGCAGAACTGAAACCGCTGATCGGGGAGGCCGCAGATGCCTGAACTGACCATCACCATAGGGGGAAAGCAGTTCGAGGTCGCCTGTCAGGATGGCGAGGAGGAGTTCCTGCACGCCGCCGCCGCCATGCTGGATGCCGAGGCATCCGTTCTGACCGACCAGATTGGCCGGTTGCCCGAGGCACGGATGCTGCTGATGTCGGGCCTTATGCTGGCCGACCGCACCGCCGGGCTGGAAGATCAGTTGCGCGTGGCGCAGGCCGAGATCGCGCGGCTGAAGGCGCAGCCCGCGCCGCGACCCGAGCGTGTCGAGGTTCCGGTGATCCCGACCGAGATCAACGAAAGCATGGCTGAAATCGCGGCCCGGACAGAGGCGCTGGCCGACCGGCTGGACCAGCGGAAGCGCGCATGATCCGGGTTGTTGTCGCAATCGTGGCGTTGGGCCTGTCCTGCGCCACTCCGGCTCTGGCCGATCTCGATTTGAAGACCGTCCGCTATCTTTGTGATCGCGGTGTGGAAATCCCGGCGGCCTATGTAAACGACGGGCAGGGCGGATCGGTGGTGGTGCTGAACGTCGAGGGGCAGCAGATCGCCCTTGTCTCGGAAGAAACCGGATCTGGCGCGCGCTATGGCTGGCCATCGGGCGGGTCGCACTACATCTGGTGCAGTCAGGGTGACGAGGCGATGCTGCTTTGGCGCGACGGATCCGAGGATACCGAGACCGACTTGCTGGGCGGCTGCCGGGCGCAATAGTGCCCGGCGACCGTATCAGGCATTTGCTTCGCGGATCTTGTCGGCGGCGGCCTTGTCATAGGCAACGCCCTTGGCATCGAACAACTGATCCAGTTCACCCGAGAGCGTCATCTCGGTGATGATGTCGCAGCCGCCCACGAACTCTCCCTTTACGTAAAGCTGCGGGATCGTTGGCCAATCCGAGAAATCCTTGATGCCCTGCCGGATGCCTTCGTCCGCCAGCACGTTCACGTCAGCGAAATCCACGCCCATAAAGTTCAGCACCCCTGCGACGCGGCTGGAAAACCCGCATTGCGGCATCGACTTCGTGCCCTTCATGAACAGCACCACGTCATTCGTCGTCACCGTGTCGCGGATTCGGTCTGCCACGTCTGCCATCGTCATCCCCTTCTGTCTGTCCGGACCTTTACCCGAGCCCTACGCGGCCCGCCCGGACCATTGTCATCATCATCGTCGTCGTCATCGCGGTTACGCGGAAGTTGTGCCCTCAGCCTGCTCGCCAGCATTACCACCGCCACCACAACGAGAAGGATCAAGGCCAGATGGATCATCCGCGCGCCTTTGTCACGGTGCGCGCGTCGTGAGCGCGAGCGCGTGCAATTCGCCGTGGCTGCCGTCCATCTTGCCCTTCAGCGCCGCATAGACGGCGCGCTGCTGCTGCACCCGGTTCATCCCGCGAAAGCTCTCGTCGATGACTTCAGCGGCGTAGTGGTTGCCGTCGCCAGCCAGGTCGGTGATCGTGATCTTTGCCTGCGGAAAGCTCTCCCGCAGCAGCCGCTCGATCTCCTGTGCCTGCATCGGCATCGTGTCACCCCCGTCTTCAGCGTGAAATGTAGAACCCGGTTCTGCCGGGTGCAAGGTTGACCGGTCCGCTGTCAGTCGAAGAGACGCGCAAAGGTGCCGCGCCAGAGCGTTACCAGTTCCGAAAGCGGCGCCTCTTGCGTGCCCAGCCGCACCACGTCGCCGCCGAAGGTTCCGACGACTGTAACGGGCACGCCGGCCTTTGCCCCCGCTGCCAGGAGCGCCTCGGCATCGCGCTGTGCGCAGGCCAGCAGATAGCGCGCCTGATCCTCACCAAAGAGTTCCGGCAGGCCCGTGGGGGTCAGCGCAACGCCAACGCCAGCATTGGCCGCCATCTCGAACGCTGCAAGGGCCAGGCCGCCATCCGACAGATCCGTTGCCGCCGTGATCCGTGCGCGGTTGGCAAGGATGAACTCACCGGCCCGCCGCTCGGCCTCCAGATCAACGGGGGGGGCGTCGCCCGCCTCGATCCCCGCCGTCTCTGCCAGCAGTGCGGACTGACCCAGGTGGCTACCGGGCTGTCCGACCAGAACGGCGGTCATGCCCTCGGCCGGTTGCCCCGCGATCAGATCCGCCACGTCAGCAATCAGACCTACCGCGCCAATCGTCGGCGTTGGCAGGATCGGCTGGCCGTCGGTTTCGTTGTAGAGTGACACGTTGCCGGACACGATGGGCACATCCAGCGCCGCGCAGGCCGCGCCGATCCCCTTTATCGCACCGACGAACTGGCCCATGATCTCGGGCTTCTCGGGGTTGCCGAAGTTCAGGTTGTCGGTTGTGGCCAGCGGGCGGGCGCCAACGGCGATCAGGTTGCGATAGGCCTCGGCCACCGCATGCTTGCCGCCTTCGACCGGGTTGGCCTTCACATAGCGCGGTGTCACGTCGCTGGTGAAGGCCAGCGCCTTCTTCGTGCCATGCACCCGCACCACGCCCGGGCCCAGCCCCGGCGCGCGGATCGTGTCAGCCATCACCATATGGTCGTACTGTTCCCAAACCCAGCCCTTGTGGGCGTGGTTCGGGCTGCCGATCAGCGCGCGCAGCCCATCAAGCGGGTCGATGGCGGGGATCTCGCCCAGCGGGGACGGGGCAGGGGTCTCTACCCACGGCCGGTCGTATTCCGGCGCGTTGCCCGACAGGGCGCGCAGCGGCAGGTCGGCCTTCGTTTCGTTTCCGTGGATAATCAGGAAGCGATCCTCGGCAATCGTCTCACCCACCACGGCGAAGTCGAGATCCCACTTGTCGAAGATCGCGCGCGCCTCGTCCTCCTTTTCGGGGCGGAGCACCATCAGCATCCGTTCCTGGCTTTCCGACAGCATCATCTCGTAGGCCGTCATGTTCGGCTCGCGCACCGGCACCCGGTCGAGGTCGAGCCGGATGCCGAGGCCACCCTTGTCGCCCATCTCCACCGCAGAACAGGTCAGGCCCGCCGCGCCCATGTCCTGAATGGAAATCACCGCGCCCGATGCCATCAGCTCCAGGCAGGCCTCCAGCAGGCGCTTTTCGGTGAAGGGGTCGCCGACCTGCACGGTCGGGCGCTTTTCCTCGATCGTGTCGTCGAATTCGGCGCTGGCCATCGTTGCGCCGCCCACGCCGTCACGGCCAGTCTTGGCGCCCAGATAGACCACCGGCATGCCCACGCCGCTGGCGGCCGAATAGAAGATGCTGTCGGTCTCGGCCAGTCCGGCGGCAAAGGCATTGACCAGACAGTTTCCGTTGTAGGAACGATGAAACCGCACCTCGCCGCCCACGTTCGGCACGCCGAAGCAGTTGCCGTAGCCGCCGATGCCGGCGACAACGCCGTTGACCAGTTGCCTCGTCTTCGGATGCGACGGCTCGCCGAAGCTCAGCGCATTCATCGCCGCGATGGGGCGCGCGCCCATCGTGAACACGTCGCGCAGGATGCCACCCACCCCGGTCGCCGCGCCCTGATAGGGTTCGATGTAGCTGGGGTGGTTGTGGCTCTCCATCTTGAAGATCACCGCCTGCCCGTCGCCGATATCAACCACGCCTGCATTCTCGCCCGGGCCGCAGATCACCTGCGGGCCGGTGGTCGGCAGGGTGCGCAGCCATTTCTTTGACGACTTGTAGGAACAGTGCTCGTTCCACATGGCCGAGAATATGCCGAGTTCCGTGAAGCTGGGTTCGCGGCCGATGATCTGCAGGATGCGGTCGTATTCATCGGGCTTCAGCCCGTGGGCCGCGATCAAGTCGGGCGTGATCTCGGGTTCCTGCATGGTGCCGTCCTTTGCTGTCGCGGGGTCTTTACGACAGGGCAGGGGCCGGGAAAAGGGGCCGTCGGGCGGCTCGCGTCCTGCGCGAGACGCCAGGGCCAAAAAAAAGGCCGAGCGCAAAGCTCGGCCAAGTCCAACAGGGAGGTAAGAGGCACACGGGAACCCCGCGCCGCCTCATGACTGCACTTAGGTCTCCATTCGATTCTGTTCAAGTTAAATGGTACTGCGAGATTCACATTTCGGCTATGCGTTGTGCGAATGCCTCGGTTTCTGCCTCTGCATGCAGCAGGGGACTTACTCGCCCGCCTCCTCGCGCCGCCGCTTGCGGTAAGCAAAAATCTCTTCCGTCACGAAATCGCGAAACGCCGCGACCCGCTTGGAATGGCGCAACTCTTCGGGATAGGCGAGGAACACCGGCACCTCGTTTGACTCAACCTCGGGCAGAACCCGAACGATCCTGGGGAAGTCCTCTATCACATAGTCCGGCAGCACACCGATGCCGAGGTGATTCAGCACACCCTGCAGCACGCCGAAATAGTTGTTGACGGTCAGCGTGGACCGGATGTCGATGCTCAGCAGATGGCGCACCAGCATCGATCCGGCGGTGACCTGCGCGGCGGCCAGGCTCTGGCAGATCAGGCGGTGGTCGGACAGATCCTCGATCTTCTGCGGCGTGCCGCGGTCGGCCAGGTATTCCGGCGTGGCGTAAAGCCGCATGTTCACGCTCATCAGTCGCCGGCGGATCAGATCTGCCTGACTGGGCTCCTTCATGCGGATCGCCACGTCGGCCTCGCGCATCGGCAGGTCGAGCACGCGCTCCTCCAGCATCAGGTCGATCCGCAGGTCTGGATACTTCGCGTAAAGCGCCGTCAGGCGCGGTGCCAGCCAAAGCGTGCCGAACCCGGTGGTGGTGGTCACCCGCAGCTCGCCAAAGACCTCGTCCTCGCTGTCGCGGATCCGCGCGGCGGTGGTTTCCAGCCGCTTTGCCATCGACTTTGTCGCCTCGAACAGCAACTCGCCCTGTTCGGTGAGAATCAGTCCCCGCGCATGACGGTGGAACAGCGTCGCATCCAGCATTTCTTCCAGTGCACGGATCTGCCGGCTGACGGCCGATTGCGACAGGTGCAGCGTTTCACCCGCATGGGTCAATGAGCCCGCATCGGCCACCGCATGGAATATTCTGAGCTTGTCCCAATCCATCATCGCAACCATCTTTCCCAGAACGGCCCCGCCGCGAAACGCAACCTAAAGGACTGTTTCCGCGGGTGCAAAGAAAAGCGGGCACGGGAAAACCGCTTTGTAGGTCAGAAAGTTTGACCTATAATGCGCCTAAGCCAATGTGAAGGGGAGGTCACGATGAGCAGGCAGGATGTCAGCCTTTCGGATCGGTTCGATCTGGCCAAATCGCCGGTGCTGCTGAACGGCACGCAGGCGCTGGTGCGGCTGATGCTGATGCAGGCGGCACGGGACCGCGCGGCGGGGTTGAACACGGCGGGCTTCGTGACCGGCTACCGCGGCTCGCCCCTTGGCGGGGTCGATCTGCAGATGGCGCGGGCACGCAAGCTGCTGGATGAGGCCAACGTAAGGTTTCAGGAGGGGTTGAACGAAGACCTCGCCGCCACCGCGCTCTGGGGCAGCCAGCAGGCAGAACTGCGGGGAGAGGGGAAATACGACGGCGTATTCGGCCTCTGGTACGGCAAGGGGCCGGGGGTCGACCGCTCCGGCGACGTGATGCGGCACGCCAACATGGCCGGCACCTCGCCCCACGGCGGCGTGCTGATGGCGATGGGCGACGACCACACCGGCGAATCCTCGACCACGCTGCATCAATCCGACTGGGCCATGGTCGATGCCTACATGCCGGTGGTCAGCCCGGCGGGCGTGCAGGAGCTGATGGATTTCGGCCTCTATGGCTGGGCGCTCAGCCGCTTTGCCGGGGTCTGGGTCGGGTTGAAGACGATGAAAGATACAGTGGAGGCGACGGCTGTGGTCGATGGCGACCCGCACCGCCTGTCCTTCGTCACCCCCGATTTCAAGCTGCCCGAGGGCGGGCTGAACATCCGCCTGATCGACACGCCACAGGCGCAGGAAGTGCGGATGATCGACTACAAGCGCTTCGCGGCCGAGGCTTTTTCCCGCGCCAACGGCATGGACCGCCGGGTCTGGGGCAGGCCGGGCGCCAAGATCGGGCTGGTCGCGGCGGGAAAGAACTGGCTGGACCTGACCCATGCGCTGCACCTGCTGGGCGTCGACATGGGCGAGGCGGAACGGCTGGGCATCACCACCTACAAGATCGGCCAGACCTTCCCGCTGGACATGGCCAGCTTCCACGACTGGGCCGAGGGGCTGGAGCTGATCGTGGTCGTCGAGGAAAAGCGCAAGCTGATCGAGGTGCAGGTGAAGGAGGCGATCTTTGACGACCGCCGCGGTCGCCGCGTCTATGGCTGGCACAAGGGCGACACCTGGGAACACGGCCGGCAGGTGGAACTGTTCCCCACCCGCTACGCGCTCGACCCGATCCTGATTGCCGAACGGCTGGGCGAGATCCTGATCGAGGAGGGCCGCGGCACCGACAGTGTCAAGGCCGGCCTGTCGATGCTGGCCGAGGCACGGCGCGCCGACAATGCGCAGGACCTGGCGGCGCGACTGCCCTATTACTGCTCCGGCTGCCCGCACAACACCAGCACCCGCGTGCCCGAGGGCTCGCGCGCCTATGCCGGCATCGGCTGCCACTACATGGTGCAGTGGATGGACCGCAACACAACCGGCTTCACCCAGATGGGGGGCGAGGGCGCGAACTGGATCGGCGAGGCGCCGTTTTCCAACACCGGCCATGTGTTCCAGAACCTCGGCGACGGCACCTACAACCACTCCGGCGTGCTGGCGATCCGCGCGGCTCTCGCCGCAGGCACCAACATCACCTACAAGATCCTCTACAACGACGCCGTCGCCATGACCGGCGGGCAAAAGAACGAGGGCGGCCTCAGCCCCGACCGTATCGCGCGAGAGGTTCTGGCGATGGGCGTCCAGCACCTCGCCGTGGTCTATGACGAAAAGGAAGAACCCGACTTCAGCCTGTTCCCCAAGGGGATCGAGAAGCACGAGCGCGCCGAGATGGAGGCCGTGCAGAAGAAGTTCCGCGAGATCAAGGGCGTGTCTGTCATTCTTTACATCCAGACCTGCGCCGCCGAAAAGCGCCGGCGCCGCAAGCGTGGCGAGTTCCCCGACCCCGACACACGTGTCTTCATCAACACCGACGTGTGTGAGGGCTGCGGCGATTGCGGCGTGCAGTCGAACTGCGTCTCCATCGTGCCGGTGGAAACCGAACTGGGCCGCAAGCGCGCCATCGACCAGTCAAGCTGCAACAAGGATTACAGCTGCCTCAAGGGCTTCTGCCCCAGCTTCGTCACCCTGACCGGGGCAAAGGTGAAAAAGGCCGCGACCGCTCAGGTGGACCTGCCCGACCTTCCCGCGCCGCAACTGCCGGCGATCCGCGGCACCCACAACGTCATCATCACCGGCGTCGGCGGCACCGGCGTCGTCACCACCGGCGCGATCATGGCGATGGCCGCCCATGTCGATGGCAAGGGCGCGGGCATGATGGAGATGGCGGGCCTGGCGCAGAAGGGCGGCGCGGTCCATATCCACTGCCGCATCGCCGAAAAGCCGGCCGATATCAGCGCGATCCGCGTCGCGGTGGGAGAGGCCGATTGCGTCATCGGCGGCGATCTGGTCGTCACCGCCGGCGCGCGCACCCAGGCGCTGATGCGGCAGGGCCGCACCGGCGCGGTGGTGAACAGCCACGAAATCGTCACCGGCGAATTCACCCGCAACCCGGAATTCCGCATCCCGCACGACCGGTTGGAGGTCGCTCTTCAGGCGCGGCTGAAGGATCGCCTGACGCTGTTCGACGCCACCGAACTGGCCCGCGTGCTGCTGGGCGACTCGATCTATTCCAACATGATGGTCTTCGGTGCCGCCTGGCAGCGCGGCCTCATCCCGCTCAGCCACGATGCGATCCTGCGCGCGATCGAGTTGAACAAGGCGGCGGTTGAGGGCAACAAGCGCGCCTTTGAACTCGGCCGCTGGGCCGTCCTGCACCCCGATCAGGCCGCCGCCGCGATCACCCCGAATGTCGTGGCGAAGCCGAAGTCGCTGGAGGAAAAGATCGCCTTCCGCGCCGATCACCTGACCGGCTATCAGTCTGCCCGCCTCGCCCGCCGCTACCGCAAGCTGGTCGATGGCGTGACCGACCCGAGGCTGAAGGAAGCGGTTGCAAAAGGCTATCACAAGCTCCTGTCCTACAAGGATGAATACGAGGTCGCCCGCCTGCACCTGCAGACCATGGAAAAGGTCCGCGCCGAGTTCGACGGCGACCTGACCACCGCCTTCCACCTCGCCCCGCCGCTCTTGTCGCGTATGGGCTCCGACGGCCGGCCAAGGAAGCGGAAGTTCGGCCCGTGGATCCTCCGCGCCTTTGGCCTGCTCGCGCGGCTGAAGCCCCTGCGCGGCACCCCGCTCGACCCCTTCGGCTATACGGCTGAGCGGAAGATGGAGCGCGGCCTGATCAGGCAGTATGAGGCCGACATGGCCGAGGTGCTGCCGAAACTCTCGCCCGAGACCCGCGACGCCGCCGTGGCGCTGGCCGAACTGCCGCTCTCGATCCGCGGCTTTGGCCCGGTGAAGGCCGCGAACGAGGGCAAGGCGGCGAAACGGCGCGAGGAACTTCTGGCCACGATCCGCGCGGGCGGCGCGCCGCTGAAACAGGCGGCAGAATAGCAATCCGTCGCAAAACCGTCACCGGGGCGTGGCAAAACCCTTGGCCATGCCCCGCGCCGACGTGACCCGCGACATCAGTTATGCCAGTTCCGCCGCCACCCGCGGCGGGCGGGCGGTGATCCGCGCGCTGGAAAACGCCACCGGCCGCATCGGCCTGATCCGCCGCGCCCGGGGCTACGAGGACGAGGTCGCCGCAGGCGGCGACTTCTGGCAGGTGATGGTGGACCGCTACGGCCTCAGGGCGCAGCTGATCGCGGGCGATCTGGATCTGATCCCCGCCACCGGCCCGCTGATCGTCATCGCCAATCACCCCTACGGCATCCTCGACGGGCTGATGCTGGGCCATATCCTGTCCAGCCGGCGCGGCGGCGACTTCCGCATCCTCGCCCATCAGGTCTTTCGCCGGGCATCGGAGCTTGACCGCGTGATCCTGCCCATCGACTTTGCCGGCACCCGCGCCGCGCAGCAGACCAATCTGGAAACCCGCGCCACGGCGCTCAGCTATCTGGGGCAGGGCGGGGCCATCGGCATCTTCCCCGGTGGCACGGTCAGCACCGCCGCCCGCCCCTTTGCCCGCCCGATGGACCCGGCCTGGCGCGGCTTCACCGCCCGGATGATCGCCAAATCCGGCGCCACCGTCGTGCCGATCTGGTTCGAGGGGCATAACAGCCGCCTCTTTCAACTCGCCAGCCACCTGCACCAGACCCTGCGGCTGGGCCTGCTGATCCGCGAGTTTCGCGCCCGCATCGGCGGCCCGGTGCGGCTGGCCGTGGGCGCGCCGATCCCCGCCGCCACACTCGCCCCCCTGCATGCCGACCCGCGCGCGATGATGGATTTCCTGCGCCGGGCCACCTATGACTTGTCGCCGGGGCCGCTCGATTCCACCGCACTCGGGTTCGAGTTCGAGTCCCACCACAGGCGCGGCGACAACCGGGGGCAGGGGCATGGCGGTCGGTATCTTCGATTCGGGGCTGGGCGGTCTGACGGTCTATGACGCGGTCGCGCGCCGGCTGCCCGATGTGCCGCTGGTCTATTTCGGCGACAACCTGCACGCCCCCTATGGCGTGCGCGACGCCGACGACATCTTCGCGCTGACCTGTGCCGGCGTCGAACGGCTGTGGGCCGAGGGCTGCGATCTGGTGATCCTCGCCTGCAACACCGCTAGCGCCGCGGCCCTCCGCCGGATGCAGGAGACATGGGTGCCCGCCGACAAGCGCGTCCTCGGCGTCTTCGTCCCGCTGATCGAGGCGCTGACCGAACGGCAATGGGGCGACAATTCCCCGCCACGCGAAGTCGCGGTGAAGCATGTGGCGCTCTTTGCCACGCCCGCCACCGTACAAAGCCGCGCCTTCCAGCGCGAACTGGCCTTCCGCGCCATCGGCGTCGATGTCGAGGCACAGCCCTGCGGCGGCGTCGTCGACGCGATCGAGGAGGGCGACATGCTGCTCGCCGAGGCGCTGGTGCATTCGCATGTCGCCGCCCTCAAGCGCCGGATGCCGCGGCCCGAGGCGGCGGTGCTGGGCTGCACGCATTACCCGCTCATGGAACATGTCTTCCGCGCCGCCCTCGGCCCGGATGTGAAGGTCTATTCGCAACCCCAGATCGTCGCCGCCAGCCTGGAGGACTATCTGAACCGCCACGGCGACATGCTGGGGTCAGGCCGAGGCGCCCGTTTTCTGACCAGCGGCGACCCGGTCGCGGTTGGCCATCGGGCCACCACCTTCCTGCGCCGTGCCATCGCCTTCGACGCGGCCTGACGGCGCTGCGAAGGCTTGCCAGAGCGTCCGCTCTGCCGCAGTCTGAGCGCATCTTTCAGGGAGGCCGGCATGAGCCGCATGGACCAGGACGACCCCGCCCGCCGGCGCGATGACGATCCGATCCCGCGCGAGGCATGGCCGCGCATCCTCTGGATCATCGTGATTGCGGTGATGATCCACGTGGCGCAGTCGCTGCTGGTTCTCGTCGCCGTGGTGCAAATCGTCATCATGCTGACCAACAACGGCAAGCCGAACGAGGAGTTGGCGGATTTCGGCTGCATGGTGGGGGCCTGGATCGCCAAGGCGGCGCGCTTCCAGTCGGCGGCGAGCGACGTCAAACCCTGGCCCTGGACACCCATGGGGTCCTGACCGGTCAGAGCGTCGCGTCCATGCGGTAGCCCGGTGCATAGGTCAGACGCACAAAGGTGATCGGCCGCTCGTCGCTGCGGGTCGTGCGCTCGATCGTGAAAAGGGCCGCATCCTGCGGGCAATCAAGAAACCGCGCCGCCTCCGCCCCCGCACTGCGGGCCTGAAAACCGATGCCGCCATGCGAATAGGGGATGTTGCGCACCAGCCATTCGTTGGCGCTGATCGCGGCGAAATCGGTCACCTGCGTGGGGGCCACCTGCGGGTTCAGCCAACGATCTTCCAGGCAGAACGGGCGGTCATCGGCCAGGTGAAGCGCGGTGACATGGCGCATCTCGCCCCCCTGCCAGTCCAGCGCCGCGCGCACCGCGTCCGGCGGCGGCTGCATCCGGTCGTCGATCAGGCGGTAGCCGTGGCATTGGCCGCGGCCTTCGACATCCTGGCGGATGATCGCGATCTCGAACGTGGCCTTGCGAATCGGGGTCAGCGAGACGCGCGTGCCACCCTTGCGCTTGCGCTCCAGCAGCCCGGCCTCGGCCAGATCGCGCAGCGCCCGGTTGACGGTCGCGCGCGCGCAGCCGAACTCGGCGGCCAGTTCCGCCTCGTCGGGGATTCGCTCGCCCGGGGGCCACAGCCCGGCGCGCATGCGCCGCAGCGCCTCGGCACGAACCGCCTGCCAGGTCGCCGGGCGCTCCATCAGAGGTCCCGGAGCCGCCGCAGCACCGCGCGATAGACTTTTTCGACCCCCTCGCGCGCCACATGCCGGCCGCCGCGCACGCGGTGTCGACCGGCCGCCCAGACATCCGCCACCACGCGGTCATCGGCGGCAAAGATCCAGGCGTCGAGCAGCATGTCGCCCGCGCGCCCGTCCAGGTCGACCTGCCGGCAATCGAGCGCGGCAATATCGGCAAGCCGGCCCTCGGCCAGTTCCCCGGCGTTGCGTCCCGCGGCCTGCGCGCCGCCGCGCGCAGCGCCCTCCAGCAGCACCCGTCCGGTGGAGCGTTCCGGCGTCGCGAGCGCGGCGCGCGACCGATCCCGCAGGCGCTGCGAATAGTCGAGCGTGCGCAACTCCTCGCTCAGCGCGATGCGGATGTTGCTGTCCGACCCGATGCCGAACGCGCCGCCTGCGCCGGTCCAGGCGACCCCGTCGAAGATCCCGTCGCCAAGGCTCGATTCGGTGATCGGGCAAAGCCCGGCCACGGCGCCGGTCGCGGCCAGGGCCAGCGTTTCGGCGCGTTCCATCTGCGTGCAGTGGATCAGGCACCAGTGGCGATCCACGGGTGCGTTCGCCAGCAGCCATTCGGTCGGGCGCGCGCCATAGGCTTCCAGCACCTCCTCGACCTCGGCCACCTGTTCGGCCAGATGCATGTGCAGGGGCGCGCCGGGCCGCAGGTCGATACAGGCGGCCAGCCCGTCGGGCGAGACGGCGCGCAGGCTGTGCGGCGCGATGCCGAGGCGCGCGTCGGGGGGCAGGGCGGTCAGCGCTTTTTCCGCCGCGTCCACGAGCATCGCGAACCGCTCGGGGTCGGTACCGAACCGAATCTGCCCCGGTCCCAGCGGCCGTTGGTCGCATCCACCGTATTGGTAATGAACGGGCAGCAGCGTCAGCCCGATCCCGCTGTCGCGCGCCGCGGCGACGATGCGCTCGGACATCTCGGCCGGCCGGGCGTAGGGGGTGCCGCCCGGGGCGTGGTGCAGATAGTGGAACTCGGCCACCGCGGCATAGCCCGCCTCCAGCATTTCCATCTGCACGAAGGCGGCGATGGCCTCCACGTCCTCGGGCGTCAGCCGGTCGAGGAAGCGGAACATCAGCTGCCGCCAGGTCCAGAACGAATCGCGCGGATCGGGGCCGCGA
>JBJHCH010000016.1:0-41887 GCA_050485905.1 Paracoccaceae bacterium
CCACAGGATGCCGAAGAACTGTCGACGGCGCGGCTGCACATGCTGCAGGCCGGCTACCGCTCGAAAGGCTCTGTCCGCACTTTCCATGCGATACAGTTCGCCCTCGGGATCGGGTTCCTGCTTATTGGCCTGATCGTCGTCATGATCCGCAGCGCAACAGGCTCTGTCGACACCCAGTCGATGCTACTCACAGCCCTGCTGCCCGGGTTGCTCGGTTACTACGCGCCTCGCTACTGGGTGAACAAGCGCCGCGCCGCCCGCCAGCAGGAGATACAGGACGGCTTTCCCGACTCGCTCGACATGATGCTGGTGTGCGTGGAGGCCGGTCAGTCGCTCGACCAATCGATCCTGCGCGTCGCGCGAGAGATCAAGCCCGCCTATCCCGCACTGTCCGAAGAGTTCGAGATCGTCAGCCAAGAGGTCAAGGCTGGGAAGGAGCGCACCCAAGTGCTTAAGGACATGTCCCGTCGTGCGGGCGTGGCGGATGTGGCCTCTTTCGTCACCGTGCTGATCCAGTCCGCCAGCTTCGGCACGTCGATGTCGGACGCGCTCCGGGTCTACGCTTCGGAAATGCGCGACAAGCGAGTGATGCGGGCCGAGGAGAAGGCCAACGTTCTGCCAACCAAGCTGACGCTCGGAACGATGATGTTTACAGTGCCACCGCTTCTGATCATTCTGATCGGGCCGTCGGTCCACGGCATCATGGAAACCATGGGCAACATGCGCTGATCTAGATGCTTCGATCCCCTAGCGGCCCGGTTCTTGCCGCTCTGATACTGATGGCCTGCCAACCGGCGGGCCTGTCCACCGAACGGGTTGGGCCGGACGCGCCTCCCGGCACGGCGCTCGTGCGAGATGCGGTCGACGGGCTTCAGGTCGGGCACCGATTGATGGCGGCGGGCGAATACGACCTTGCACTACGCGCCTACCACCGCGCAGCGGGTGAGGTCGGGGTGAACGCCGATGTGTTGTCCGCAATCGGGTCGGCCAACCTGAGATTGGGTCGACTGGGCCAAGCCGAGCAGTATCTGCGCCGTGCAATAGAGGATGATCAGCGGTTCGTGCCAGCACACAACAACCTTGGCGTCGTTCTGATGGAACGCGGCCGGATCGGAGAGGCGCGGCGGGTGTTCCAGCTTGCCTTTGCGCTGGACAGTGGCGCCTCGCCCGAGATCCGCGAGAACCTGCGCCGCGCCATCGCCGCACAGGAGGCAGGCCCGCCAGAGCCCACGCCGCAGCCGCTCCGCCTGTTGCGCCGCGGGCCGGCCGAGGTTCTGCTGCTTACAACGCCCGAGGCGGAAGTTCCCTGACGCGGATCAGGCGGTCAGCCCCTCAGGCTCTTGCAGATTGTTGGCGCGGCAGCAGGCGGTCAGCGTATTTGCCAACAGGCAGGCAATGGTCATCGGCCCCACACCGCCGGGCACCGGGGTGATTGCGCCGGCCACCTG
The DNA here is from genome assembly GCA_050485905.1 of Paracoccaceae bacterium. GTDB lineage: Bacteria > Pseudomonadota > Alphaproteobacteria > Rhodobacterales > Rhodobacteraceae > JAWLCA01. The sequence continues at coordinate 1,449 of JBJHCH010000016.1, forward strand.
CACGGCGCTGGCGAAATCAACGTCTCCCACCAGTCGGTTCTTACCGTCCCGCACCACCCGGTTGATACCGACATCGATCACAGTTGCACCGGGCTTGATCCAGTCGCCGGGTATCATCTCAGGCCTTCCCACCGCGGCAATCAGGATATCCGCGCGCCGGCAAGTCGCGGCCAGATCGCGGGTGCGGGAGTGCGCGATGGTCACGGTGCAACTGTCTGCCAGCAATAGTTGCGCCATCGGTTTGCCCACGATGTTCGACCGCCCAACCACCACAGCCTCCATGTCCGAAAGCGTCCCATGCAGGTCGCGTAGCAGCATCAGGCAGCCTAGCGGCGTACAAGGCACCATCGCCTTCTGCCCCGTCGCCAGTAGCCCGACGTTCGAGATATGGAACCCGTCCACATCCTTGGCGGGGTCGATCGCGTTGATCACCAACTCCGCGTTCAGATGGGCGGGCAGCGGAAGTTGTACAAGGATGCCATGGACTGCTGGATCGGCGTTCAGTTGCGCGACCAGCGCCAGCAGAGTGGCTTGGTCAGCGTCGGCCGGCAACCGATGCTCGAAGCTCGCCATACCCGCTTCGGCCGTCTGGCGGCCCTTGTTCCGCACATAGACCTCGGACGCCGGATCGTCGCCGACCAGAACCACGGCAAGACCCGGCACGATATCGCGCAGCCGCGCCACGTTCTCCGCAACCCGCGCACGCACCTGCTCGGCGAATGCCTTGCCGTCGATCAAACGTGCCGTCACTGTCCGCCCTCCCTTGGCTCACCCAGAACCTGCGCCTCTCGTGCTATCGACCAGTCGATCAACTGGCGCCAAAGTCGCTCTGCCAGATCGGGATCCAGCCCCTCTTGCTCCGCGCGCGCGCGGACATGGGACACGACCTCCTCGACCCTGACGGGGATGCGCGCCGGCAGGTCGATGTCCAGCTTGATCTCTGACGCGCGGTCTATGTAGCCCGCGCGCCGGGCCAGCAGCGCCACAAGCCTTGCGTCCAATTCGTCAATGGCGGCGCGCAGTTCGGTCATGTCGCGGCACTGCTCGGGCGGTTTCATGACGCTCCTCGACAACATCCCCTCAGGAGCGATCTAGCGCCCCCGACCGGGCGCCGCAACGCGAACCGGTCAGAACAGCCCCTCGACCCGGCCGTCAACGTCCAACCGGATTGTTTCTGCCGCCGGCGCCCGCGGCAGGCCGGGCATCGTCATGATCTCGCCGCAGATCGCCACGATGAAGCCCGCCCCGGCCGACAGCCGCACCTCACGCACCGGAACGGAATGGCCCGTCGGCGCACCGCGCAGGTTCGGGTCGGTCGAGAAACTGTATTGCGTCTTGGCCATGCAGACCGGCAGATGACCGTAACCGGCTGCCTCCCATGCCTTCAACTGATCCCGGATCGACTTGTCGGCGAGCACTTCGTCGGCATGATAGATGCGCTTGGAGATAGCCTCGATCTTTTCAAAAAGCGACATATCGTCGGGATAGAGTGGGGCAAAGTTCGCCACACCTGAATCGGCAAGCTCGGCCACGCGACGGGCAAGAACCTCGATACCTTCGCTTCCTTTCGCCCAGTGCTGGCAAAGGATTGCCTCCGCGCCTTGAGATGCGACGTACTCCTTGACCGCAGCGATCTCGGCATCCGTATCGGTTACGAAGTGGTTGATCGCCACCACTACCGGAACGCCAAAGGATTTCACATTTCCGATGTGACGGCCGAGGTTGGCGCAGCCCTTCCGCACGGCCTCGACATTCTCGGCCCCGAGGTCGGCCTTCGCCACGCCGCCGTTCATCTTCATCGCGCGCACCGTGGCGACGATCACCGCCGCTGACGGCGACAGCCCGGCCTTGCGACACTTGATGTCGAAGAATTTCTCTGCCCCCAGATCGGCGCCGAAGCCGGCCTCGGTCACGACATAGTCGGCAAGACGCAACGCTGTCATGGTCGCGATCACCGAGTTGCAGCCGTGGGCGATATTGGCGAATGGCCCGCCATGCACGAAGGCGGGGTTGTTTTCCAGCGTCTGCACCAGGTTTGGCTGCATCGCATCTTTCAGAAGAACGGTCATCGCGCCCTCGGCCTTCAGGTCGCGGCAATAGACCGGGGTCTTGTCGCGCCGGTAGGCGACGACGATGTCGCCCAGCCGTGCCTGCAGATCGTCCAGATCGCGCGCCAGGCAAAGGATCGCCATGACCTCGGACGCGACGGTGATGTCGAACCCGGTCTGGCGCGAAAAGCCGTTGGCCACGCCACCCAGCCCCACAACCATGTCGCGCAGCGCCCGGTCGTTCATGTCCATCACCCGGCGCCAGACGATGCGGCGCTGGTCGATATCCAGTGCGTTGCCCCAGTAGATGTGGTTGTCGATCATCGCCGACAGCAGGTTGTGGGCGCTGGTGATGGCGTGGAAGTCCCCAGTGAAATGCAGGTTCATCTCTTCCATCGGGACGACCTGCGCATAGCCGCCGCCCGCCGCGCCACCCTTCATCCCGAAGTTCGGGCCGAGCGATGCCTCGCGGATGCAGACCACGGCCTTCTTGCCGATCCGGTTCAGCCCGTCGCCAAGGCCCACGGTCGTGGTGGTCTTGCCCTCGCCCGCGGGCGTCGGGTTGATCGCGGTCACAAGGATCAGTTTGCCCTGCGGGCGGTCCGACAGGGCGCGGATGAAGTCCTGCCCGACCTTGGCCTTGTCGTGACCATAGGGCTGCAGGTGTTCAGACGGGATGCCCAGTTTCGCGCCGATCTCCAGGATCGGCTTCTTCTGCGCCTCGCGTGCGATCTCGATGTCGGTCTTGAATGCCATCCCTGCCTCCATTCCGGGCGTGCCCTGTCGGGTCGGTCATATCCGGCGATGCCGACCGGCACAGCAGCGTTTCCGACCAATCCCGCGCCGGAACCGCCAGTCGCGTCAACCGGCGTGGATGGTGGCCAGATGTGGCCAGGCGGGCTGATCGGGGATGTGCAGCCGGATACGGTCTCCGCGCTTCAGCATCCCCTCGCGCTCCACCCAGGCGGTGATCCCGCGCCGACCCTTTGCCGCGGCCTTGAACTTCCGCCCGAAACCGGGCGCCGCGGCCTCAATGACCGGGGCCGGCAGGGTGCAGGGGCGGTTCTCCATGTCGACGACCAGTGTCGCACCACCCTCCGCCTGCAGGCGCGATGACGGCGGGACCAGCGTGAAATCGGGGATGCCGTCGATCACCATCGACGCGCCCAGCCAGGCGGGGTCCAGCGCCGACAGTCCCATCTCTGCCGCAATCGCCGCAAGATCGCCCGCGCCGAGGATCGAGAACTGGCGGACATTCCGGATTTCGGTTCCGCGCGGATACTGCGCGGCGACGCGCGAGCAGGACGGGCGGGTCAGCCCGCCATGATCCTCGCCCTCAGGCCCCGCGAACAGCGCCATCAGTGCGTCCACCGGTTCCGCCTGAAGGCTGGCCGCTCGCTCCGATACTCGCCCCAGCCAGGCGATGGTCCCGGTAAAATCAGTCGGCATCAGGGCGGGCATGGCATCCTCTGGCGGTGAAACGCGCCGACACTGCCGCGAAGCCCGCGGAACGACAAGCAGCAATTCGGTAACTCCAAATGTGAAACGCCCCGGCGGCCATCATGGTCCGCCGGGGCGTTTCAGGAACTAGTCGCCAGTTGTGCCCGGCTCAGGCGCTTGGTTCGGGCTCCAGCCCGCTTCCGGGCTTGCGGCCGCGCGGCTTCGACGTCTTCGGAATCGCCGTGACACTGGGCGTGTCGCCACCACTGGGCGCATCGTCAGCGTCATCGCCACGATCCAGCGGTTCGCCACGGATCACCTTCATGATCTCCGGCCCGGTCAGCGTCTCGTATTCCAGCAGCCCATTTGCCAGCCTGTGCAGGTCATCGATCTTCTCGGTCAGGATACGCTTGGCGGTCGCATAGCCTTCATCCACGATCTTGCGCACCTCGGCGTCGATCTCGCGCTGGGTGTCAGGGCTGGCGCTGGGGCCCGACGAATAGTTGCCAAGGAAGCTCTGCTGCTCGTTGGCATAGTCGATGTTGCCCAGCTTGTCCGACATACCGAACTGCGTGACCATCGCGCGGGCGATCTTGCTCACCTGCTGGATGTCGGATGTCGCGCCGGAGGTCACATTGTCCTCGCCAAAGATCAACTCCTCGGCCACCTTGCCGCCCATCGCCATGGCGACCTTGGACTTGTACTTGGTCTTGGTCACCGACAACTGGTCACGCTCCGGCAGGCTGAGCACCAGCCCCAGCGCACGGCCACGCGGGATGATCGTGGCCTTGTGGATCGGATCGTGCTGCGGGACGTTAAGGCCGACGATGGCATGCCCAGCCTCGTGATAGGCGGTCAGCTTCTTCTCGTCCTCGGTCATGACCATGGACCGCCGCTCGGCGCCCATCATCACCTTGTCCTTGGCGTTCTCGAAATCCTCCATCGTGACGAAGCGGCGGCCAAAGCGCGCGGCCATCAGCGCCGACTCGTTCACAAGGTTGGCAAGATCGGCCCCCGAGAAACCCGGCGTGCCGCGCGCGATGATGCGCAGATCCACATCCGGCCCCAGCGGCACCTTGCGGGCATGAACGCCGAGGATCTTCTCGCGCCCCTTGATGTCGGGGTTCGGCACCTGCACCTGACGGTCGAACCGGCCCGGGCGCAGCAGCGCAGGGTCCAGCACGTCAGGCCGGTTGGTCGCGGCGACGATGATGATGCCCTCGTTCGCCTCGAACCCGTCCATCTCGACCAGAAGCTGGTTCAGCGTCTGCTCGCGCTCGTCATTGCCGCCGCCGTAGCCCACGCCGCGCGACCGACCCACTGCATCAATCTCGTCGATGAACACGATGCAGGGCGCGTTCTTCTTTGCCTGTTCGAACATGTCGCGCACACGGGATGCACCGACACCCACGAACATCTCGACGAAGTCAGAACCAGAGATGGTGAAGAACGGCACTCCAGCCTCACCTGCGATGGCGCGGGCCAGCAGGGTCTTACCCGTTCCCGGCGGGCCGACCAGCAGCGCGCCTTTCGGGATCTTGCCGCCCAGACGGCTGAACTTCTGCGGGTTGCGCAGGAATTCGACGATCTCTTCCAACTCGTCCTTGGCCTCGTCGATCCCCGCCACATCGTCGAAGGTCACGCGACCGTGTTTCTCCGTCAGCAGTTTGGCGCGGGATTTTCCGAATCCCATCGCGCCGCCGCGTCCGCCACCCTGCATCCGGTTCATGAAGAAGATCCAGATCGCGATCAGGATCAGGAACGGCAGCCACAGCGACAGGATGGAGAAAAAGCCCGACTGTTGCTGCGGCCGCGCCTCGACTGATACATCCCGGGCGAGAAGCCGGTCGGTGATGTCGTCGCCATCGGGGCGAATGGTCTGGTACTGCTGGCCATCCCTCCCGCGGATAAGGACTTTTTCGCCATCCAGCGTGACGCTAGCCACCTCTCCCGCATCGACGCGCTGCACGAATTCCGAATAGCTGATCGACCTCGATGCCATGGTGGACTGGCCACCACTGAACAGGTTGAACAACGCCAGGATCAATAGGAATAGCACGACCCAGAAGGCGATGTTTCTTGCGTTGCCCACGCTGATCTCCTCAATCCCTGCGCCCAGAACCGGGCAGCAGCCTGTGCCTAAGATAGAGATATCGGCCGGGGGTTCAATGCGCCTTGATCACCGACAGATAGTCGGCAAGCGTCAGCGCAGGCTCGGCAGTCCATTCCGCCGGTCCATCCAGCAGCGGCGCGGCAGCCAGATCGCCCCCCCGCCACACCGCCGGAGAGGCGAGCAGCGTCTCCTTCGGCACGCCAGCGGCCGCCCACCCTGGCCGCTCTGCCAGCCCAGACTTGCCCAGTGCGGCGACTGTCAGATCGGGTGCCTCGGGTCCGGTGACGCGCCATCGCCCGTCCCAGATCTCCCCGACCGCCGCCGTCACCCCGGCGACGGCCCGCGCCTCCCGCGTGAGGCGCCAGCCTTGCGGGTCAGAGGTGGCAATGCAGCCATGCAGCGTGCCGCCGCGCCCTGCCTCCAGCGCATCGACAAGGGTCGCAAGCGGGGCGTGGCGGGGGCGGTAGTCGGTGCCGGTGATCAACCGCAATCCATGCCCCACCAGCCGCTCGCGCACATCGCGCGGCTCGTCCAGAACCTCTGGCGAAAGGACCAGATCCGCCCCTTCAACCCGCGCGATCTTCGCCGCCCGTGCCGCGATCAGCGCGGCCAGTGCCGCCCGCGCCGCATGCAGACGTTCCGCCGTCGCGGCCAGCTTCTCCGTGTCGATGCCCAGCGGTGCGAGCGCCGCCCGCGCCTTGGTGCGGTCGAACCGTGGGTCAGTGTTCGACGGATCTTCGGCCCAGCCGATCCCCCGCGCCGTCAGCGCCGCACGCAGCCCGGCGCGCGTTTGCCCCAACAGCGGGCGCAGCCAGTCCACCGCATGATCACGCCGGCGCGCGGCCATCGCCGACAGCCCGTCCAGCCCCGAGCCGCGCGCCAGCCGCATCAGGAAGGTTTCGGCCAGATCGTCGCGGGTGTGACCCAGCGCCACCGCGCCGACACCCTGCCCCCGCGCCCAGTCCGCGATCAGCCCGTATCGCGCCCGCCGTGCAGCATCCTGCAGGTTGCCGTGCCCGTCCCAGCCGGTCCAGCGAAGGGTCACATGGGGAATCCCCAGCCGGCCGCACAGATCCGCCACCGCCTGTGCCTCGTCCGCTGACCCCGCGCGCAGCCCGTGATCGACCGTCACCGCCCGCATGTCGGCACCACCCCATTCGGCAAGCAGAACCAGAAGCGCCGTGGAATCGCTGCCGCCGGATACGGCGACGCCCAGCCGTTCGGGCAGACCCTCGGGACAAAGCGCGGCCAGCGCCGCGCCAATCGCATCAGGGTCGATCAGTTGCACCCCAGCCGGTTCATCGCCTCGATGGCCCGGCCCGCGGGTTCGGTGCCGGGAAAGCGCACGCCCGCCTCGGTCAGGGTCACGCAGGCTTCCTGCACCTGCCCCAGCCCATGCAGCGCCGTGCCAAGCCGCACCAGCGCATCGCCCGCCCGCAGCCCGTCGGGATCGGAAGAGAAGCTGTCCAGATAGGCCCGCGCCGCCGACGACTGCTCTCCCAGCCCCTCCAGTGCCTCGCCGCGCAGCAGATGCGCCTCGGCGCTCAGGGGGCTGCCCGGGTAGGTCTCGGCAAAGGTCGCAAACTGGTCCGCGGCGGTGCGAAAGTCACCTTGACCGAGCACCTCCCGGGCCCGGTCGAAATCGGCCTGTTCGCCCACGGCGAGTTGCGGCGCCTCGCTCGGCGCGGGGCGCGGCGCGGGGGCGGCCCCTGTTCCACCGCCCAGTGTCGGCGTCTGGCCAATGGCGCCGATGTCGCCGCCTTCCAGCTCCACGATCCGGAACTCCAGATCGCCGATCCGGTTCGTCCCGTCGGCCACCACCCGCTCGATCCGCTGTTCCAGCGCCTCGGTTTGCGCGGTCAGCCGCGTCAGTTCCGCCTCGATCGCGTTCATCCGGTCCAGCAGGCTGCCCGACACAGGCGCCGCCTGGCTGCCGCTGGCCACCAGTTCCGACCGCAGCGACGAGATCTGATCGAAAAGCGCCGAAAGCTCCTGCCGGATGTCGGCCAGACTTTGCGCGCGGTCCTGCGAAAGCGCGGGACCGGACAGCCCCGCCAGCGCCACGACCAGAAGAACGCGGATCGCTCTCATCGCCGCCTCAGGATCCGATGCCTTGGGTGATCACCGTCACCGACCGGCGGTTCCGGCTGTAGCAGGCCTCGTTCGAGCAGACCTCGACCGGGCGCTCCTTGCCGTAGCTGACGGTGCGCAGACGGTTGGATCCGACGCCCTGCGAGATCAGGTATTCCTGCACCGAGGTCGCCCGCCGCGCGCCCAGCGCGAGGTTGTATTCCCGCGTGCCCTGCTCGTCGGCATGGCCCTCGATGATGATCTGGTAGCCCTGGTTGCGGTTCAGCCATTGCGCCTGCTGGCTCAGCGTCATCTGCGCCTCTTGCGACAGCGTACTCTGATCCACGGCGAAAAAGACCCGGTCGCCCACGGTCTGGTTGAAATAGGCGATGGACGAGGGGTTGTTGGGATCGCCCAGCCCCATCTGGTCGATACCGCCCGCCCCGGCGCCGCCCGGCCCGCCCGCGCCCGATCCGAAACGGTCGGGGTTCGAACAGGCCGCGACCGCAAGGGCCGCCACCACCAGAAGTGCCTTCGTGAAAGTCATCATGTCCTGTCCCTTTTCAGGTTCTGCCCGGTTGCGCATATCATAGCACCCTGCGCGGGGTATGGGAATCGGCCGTCATTGCAGCAGCGGCGACCACGCAGGGTCGGACGCATAGGTATCGGTCGGCACCCGGCGCAGGTTGCGCCCCGAGATATCGACCGAGAACAGCGCCGGCGCGCCGCCCTCGCCCGCCGTCTCGCGGGTGAACATCAGCACGCGACCGTTCGGCGCCCAGGTCGGGCCTTCGTCCAGAAAGCTGGCCGTCAGCAACCGCTCGTTACTGCCATCGGTGCGCATCACGCCGATATGAAACCGGCCCTGATGCTGCTTGGTGAACGCGATCAGATCGCCCCGCGGCGACCAGACCGGCGTGCCATAGCGCCCCGGCCCGTTCGAGATCCGCCGCGCCTCGCCGCCCGAGGCGGGCATTACATAGATCTGCTGCGTGCCCGAGCGGTCGCTTTCAAAGACGATCTCGCGCCCATCGGGCGAGAAGCTGGGCGCGGTCTCGATCGACGGTGCCGTGGTCAGCCGGTTGCGGTTCCCCGACCCGAGGCTCAGCGTATAGATGTCAGTATTGCCGCCCTGCGACAGGCTGAAGACCACGGTCTGCCCGTCGGGCGAAAACCGTGGGGCAAAGGTCATGGTGCCCGGCTGCTCGCCTAGGTTGCGCACCTGCTGCGTCGCCACATCCATCACATAGATCGCGGGAAAGCCCGTCGCGTAGGATGTGAACAGGATCCGGTCGCCGGTGGGAGAAAACCGCGGGGCGATCACGATCGACCGGCCCTCGGTCAGATACTGCAGGTTCGCACCGTCCTGATCCATCATCGCCAGCCGCTTCACGCGCTGGTCCTTCGGCCCGCTTTCGGCCACGAATACCACGCGGCTGTCGAAATAGCCGCCCTCGCCGGTGATGCGGGAATAGACCGCGTCGGATACCTTGTGCGCCATCCGCCGCCAGCTTTGCGCCGAGCCCGCGAATTGCAGCCCCTCGCCCATCTGCTGGCCGGAAAAGACGTCGAACAGCCGGAACTTGACGGTGATCCGCCCGTCCGACCCCATGCCGACCGATCCGGTAATCAGCGCCTGGGCGTTGATCGCGCGCCAGTCGGAATACTGCACCGGCGCCTCGAAGCTGGTGATCCGCGCGATATGGGCGGTAGACGGGATCTCGCGGAACAGTCCGGTGTTGACCAGGTTGTTCACCACCACCCGCGTGATGTTGCGTGCGTGATCGGCCGCCGCCGCGCTTTCAGGCAGGAACTCGGGCACGGCCAGCGGCAGCGGCTCGATCACCCCTTCGGTGATCTCGATCCGCAGCGGGCCGGATTGGGCCTGCGCGTTCGTGGCCAGCGGCCCGAACAGGGCAGAGCCGAGGGCAAGGGCGGCGGCAAGTGTCCGGATCAGGGTCATTCGGGGCCTCATTGGGATCGTCAGCCGGGGGCTGGGCACTGTCTTAACGGGATTCATCGCAGGCGCATACCATCGGGGTTGAACACAAGTTCGACATCGCGCCACTGGTCGTACTTGTCCGGCGGCAGGTTGAAGCCATTGGCACCGCAGCGCAGGATGGCCCGGCGGGCGGCCTCGAAGGCCTGCGCGGCACCGGCTTCCGTCCCGCCCGAGGCGGAAATCCGCCGGATCGAATTCTGTTCCGGCCGCCCGTCGCGCGCGATGGTCAGGCCGACGGTCACCGTCACCTCCAGCGCGTCGGTCGACAGCGCGCCGACGTTCCAGCAGTTCGACACTGCGATACGGAAGGCCTCGCGCTCGGCCCCGGTCATCGGCGGGCCGGACGGGGCAGAGGGGGCGGGCGTCGGCGCGGGCGGCGTCGCGGCCTCGGACACGGCGGCGGCAATGGCATCGGCCAGCGGATCGCTTTCCGGCTCCGGTTCCGGGGTCGGCGCGGGCGTTGGGGTCGGCGTGGGCGCCGGGGCCTCGGCCACCGGGGTCGGCACGGGCCGCGCCGGGCGCGACTGCGGCCGGGGGCTGGTTTCCGGTGCGATCACCGGCGGGGCCACGGCGGCAGTCAGCGTGTCGCTCGTCTCGGTCGCCTCTGTCACGATCTCGGTCGTCGCCTCCTCGGGCGCGGCGGCCTCTTGCTCCTCCTGCGGCGTCTCGGGCTCGGCCTCCGCCTCAGCGGTTACGGCCTCCTGCGGGGTGTCGGCCACCTGCGCGTCGGGCGGCGGCGCCTCGGTCGGCTGCGGGGCCACGCGGTCCACCGGGCGCGGCATCGGGCGCGGCGCCACGTCGGGCAGCAGCGTCGCGGCGGGGGGTGTCGGCGCGGGGGCGGGCGCCGGTTCGGGGGCCGGCTCCGGCGCAGGGGTCGGCTCGGGTTGCGGCGCGGGCTGCGGCTCTGGCGCCGGGGCCGGTTGCGGCGCAGGCTCCGGGGTCGGGGCCGGTGCGGGTTCAGGTGCGGGTGCGGGGGCCGGCTCCGGCGCGGGCGGCGCCACCTCGGCCGGGCGCTGCGCCGCGGCCTGCAACGCGGCGAATTCCTCGGCGCTGATGATCGACACGTCCGCAACCTCCACCGCCCGCGGGGGCGGCGCGTTGAAGAAGCCGCCGACCATGACCCAGAGGATCAGGCCGCCGTGCCCGATTGCAGAGAGTTTCGTGCCGGTATCCATAAACGCTGGCCCCTAGCCGCCGCGCCCGTCGAAGGTTGGCCCGCCGGTTTCCGTCACCAGCCCGATGTCGCGGAAGCCGCCGGCGTTCAGCGCCCCCATCACCTGCACCACGCGCTGATAGGGGATCGCCCCGTCGGCGCGCAGGAACAGCTTGTTGTCCCGCCGCTCCGCCGCGATGGCGCGCAACTGCGGGATCAGGTCGCCATCCGCCGTCTCGGTGGTCTGGATCAGCACCCGCCCGTCCACCGTCAGCGTTACTGTCAGCGGCTCTTCCTGCTCGGTCGGCAGGGCGCTGGCCGCCGTTTCCGGCAGTTGCACCGGCACGCCCACGGTCAGCAGGGGTGCGGCCACCATGAAGATGATCAGCAGCACCAGCATCACGTCCACGAATGGCGTGACGTTGATCTCCGACATCGGCTTCTTGCGCAGCGCGCGCCGCCGGCCCCGCCGGCCGCCCCCGCCGTCCGGTTTGACGACTGTCGCCCCCATGGCTCAGGCCGCATCCAGCTGGCGCGACAGGATCGTTGCGAACTCGTCGGCGAATGCCTCGTAGCCCGATACGATCTGCTCGCTGTCGGCGGTCAGCTTGTTGTAGAACACCACCGCCGGAATGGCGGCCAGCAGCCCAAGGCCCGTGGCCAGCAGCGCCTCGGCGATCCCCGGCGCGACGACCGCAAGGTTGGTGCTCTGCGCGATCGCGATCTCCTCGAACGCGTGCTTGATGCCCCAGACCGTGCCAAAGAGGCCGATGAACGGCGCCGTGGAGCCGGTGGTGGCCAGAAAGCTCAGCCCCTTGTTCAGCCCCTCGGCCTCTTTCGCGATCGCCACGTCCATCGACCGGTCGATGCGCGACTGCGCGCCGGCGATCAGCCCGCCATCCTGCCGGTGGCTGCGCCGCCATTCCAGCATGCCGGAGGCGAATATCTTCTCCGACGCGCCATCGGGCTGCGGCCCCAGCCGCTCGAACAACTCGTCCAGCGGCTCGCCCGACCAGAAGGCGCGGTCAAAGATCGTCGCCTCGCGCCGGGCCATGCGGAAGCTGATGTGTTTCTGGATGATGATCGCCCAGGACCAGAAGGACATGACGATCAACCCGATCATCACCAGCTTCACGGTCGGCGTCGCGCGGGCGAAAAGGGCAAGCAAGGAGAAATCGATCTCCTGCGCCATCGCAAGGGCTTCTGTTTCCATCTGTCTGCTCGCTCAAGGGGGGCCGCTCTGCCGGCGGCTCTTATACTGATTCTATCCGGTCTGAAGGCCGAATGCCAACACATCCGCGTCAGTTTGGCGCGAATGTCCGCTTTTCAGCCCGTCCCGGCCAGTTTCCCGCGGATCCCGGCGTCCAGCCGCGCCGGCCGCCCCGTTTCCAGCAGCGCCACCAGCGTCACCTCGGCCGAAAACAGCACCGCCCCGTCCCGCCACACCCGCTGGTCCAGCACGATCCGCGCCGCGGTCACCGCTTGGCAATCGGTCGTCACCACCAGCACATCGTCGAACCGCGCGGGCGACAGGTAATCCGCCACCACCCGGCGCACCGCAAAGGCCACGCCCGCGTCCCGCTTCAGCGCCCCCTGGTCGATCCCCAGCCCGCGCACCCATTCGGTGCGCGCGCGCTCGATGAACTTCAGGTAGTTCGCGTAATAGACGATCCCGGCAAGGTCGGTATCCTCGCAATAGACGCGCAGGGTGAGGCTGTGGGTCATCGCCTGCCCCTACCCGCCCGCGCCCCCGCCGCGCAAGCCCGCACGGTCACTTGCTGTCCTGCTTGATCAGGCCCGAAAGCCCGGCAACGGCCAGAAGCGCCAGAAACCATCCCGCCGCGATATGCAGCCAGAATAGATGCAAGTTCTCCGACGCAAACCAGTCGCATCAGTCCCCACGCAATCTTGTAAATCCCGCGACGGCGAAGAAAGACAACGCCCATCCCGCGGCGATCTGGAACCACAGAAAGAACCTAGCCCAGTAGCCGAGTGTCGAGTGCCTTTCGTCGGGTGCCCAAGTGTCCTGCAAAGAGAGAACCGAACTCGGTATGATCGTGTCGATTGAATAGAAGAACGGCCTGAACGACGGCAACGACTGTCCCTCTCGCTGCCGCAAGTAGCAGGCAAGCTGGCTCTCCCGGTCTTCCCCGATCGATTTGGCGCGACCGGCGCGAGTCTGATTGAGCGAAGACAGATAGACCCGTTCGCTCGTTGCCACAGAACACAAGGACCACTCCGGGCTTCGCAAGATTACCGCTGCGGAAGGACGGAAAGCGCCCGTACTCCAAGCATGACTGTAAATCGGCCAGCCAACCAAGGCGAATAGAACAATCAGCCACAATGCCCTGAACGGTTGATATCCGAAGCCGTTCACATACCGATGCATCCCATGTAGCAGACCAAGAATCCACTGCAGCGGCAATGGAAGCGGTCTGCGCAATGCGACGCGCTTCTGGACTTCCTTCTCGAAAAGCACCTTGCCCGCGCTTTCATCAAGCCCCTGATCGGCAAAGTAGGTGGCGAGGTAATTGTAGGGCTGCGGCCAGAACGGATCGCCAAATTCCGTCGGGTCTTGCAACTCCAGCCATCGCAATCTGGCCTCTGCCGAAGTCGGAGAGCCGCCGGAGAATGCCTGATACTCGCAACCATTGAGGATCAGGTTTCCGGCAGAGGGCCAGAGCTCTTCGTCGTCAAGGATTTCGCCGATACGTGAGGATGCGAGATTCAACATCCCGCTCACGCGAGCACCATCCCGCAGGACGAATACGCCGTCGATCACTGCCCGACTCACGGTCAGCGCGTTGCCCGTCACTCCTGCGGTGACCCGTGCGCCCGCACAATTCAAGTCCCCTCTCAGCTTCACCCCCAGCAGCCGCACCTCCCCCTGCGCCTCCAGCCCGCGCAGGAACACATCGCCCTTCGCCTCCAGCCCGTCGGCGGCAAGCGCATACCCCCCCGCCCCCGCCGTCAGCCGCGCGCCCTCGCAGTCGAGGTCCCCGCCAAGCCGCGCCCCAAGCAACTGCACCGCCCCCTGCGCCTCCAGCCCACGCAGGAACACGCCGCCCTTGGCTTCCAGCCGGTCGGCGGAAAGCCCACCGTGAAGATGGGAGCCACTGAGAAATAGGTTGAGCAGGCTAGCGCTGCGTAGCAGCAGCGGATCAGGAAAGCGGCAATATAGAAGCGCCAGATCGCGCGGCAGGTCGCAGCCTTCCAGGTCGAGGCCCGGCGTCTCGGCCCCGTCCTTGCCGTCGCCCACGATATAGGCCCCGATGACCCGCAGCCCCTTCTCAGAAACCCGGCACTCGTCACAGCCGCCCAGCGCCAGATAGCGGACGAAACTCGCCCGCAGCTTCACGTCATCGGGTGCATCCTCGGGCGGCAGGCCGTCCGAGATCGGACAGAGATCCATGTTCCCCGCCCGGATCCACTCCACCAGCCGCTGCTCGGCGGGCCAGAGCGGGTCGAAATCCTGCAAGCGCCGCGTCATCGAAATCCCCCTAGGCTGAATGGGGAAAGGTTAACGCCAAAGCGGCGCGCGGCCCAAATGAAAAACTCGGCGCCCTGTTCGGGGTGGTGCCGGGGCCTCGCAAGGCAGGGCGCAACGCCCCATCCGGCAGGTGTGCATGAAACATACCCGAAAAGGTATATACCGTTTTGGGTATATACCGCTTAGGGTATATACCCGATAAGGTATATCAGCTCCCGCCCGCGCCCCCTGAACCCTGCGCGCCGCCGACCGACGCCCCGCCGAAACCCCGGCCGCAGGGCCGGAAACCGCGCCAGACCGCCACTTCTGTGCATTTCTGCTGCTACAGGCCCGCTTCTGTGCGTTTTTTGGGTATGCACGTCATATGCACGGCAGATGCACGTGAATCATACGTTGTGTGCACACGCCTTCCGGGGGTCGGCGGGGGCGGTCAGACGTTGGCCCAGCCGCCGTCGATCACATGCGCCTGCCCGGTGGTATAGCCGCTCTCGTCGCTCGCCAGATAGACGACCAGCGCCGCGATCTCCTCGGGTTTTCCAATCCGGCCAATGGGTTGGCGGGCGACAAAGGCCGCGCGCGCCGCGTCGTAATCGCCCGTCGCCCGCAGCCGTTCGTCCAGGCTCGGGCTCTGCACCGTCCCCGGACAGATCGCGTTGCACCGGATCCCCTGCCCGACAAAATCGCAGGCAATCGATTTCGTCATCCCCACCACCCCCGCCTTCGTCGCCCCATAAACAAACCGCCCCGGCGCCGCGATCACGCTGGACGCGACCGAGGCCATGTTGATGATGCTGCCCCCGCCGCGTTCGATCATCCCCGGCAGAAAAGCCTTGCACATCCGATACATGGCCGTCATGTTCAGATCGACCGAAAACGCCCACTGATCCTCGTCGCAGTCCAGGATCGTACCGCTGGCGACGAAGCCGGCACAGTTGAACAGCACGTTCACCGGCCCCGCGGCCTCGACGATTTCGGCAATCGCCGCCGGGTCGCGCACGTCCAGCACGCGCGTCTCGATCCCCTCGCCCGCCAGTTCCGCCAGCGTGCCCGCGTTGATGTCGGCGGCCAGCACACTGGCCCCCTCGCGCGCCATCGCCAAGGCGCTCGCCCGCCCGATCCCCTGCCCCGCCGCCGTCACCAGCGCACGTTTGCCGCTCAGCCGCCCCATGCCTTACCCCTTGATTTCACTCGCCATATGGCAACCAGATCGTCTTAGTCTGCGTCGCCCGGCGCAGGTAGCCCGCGCCCTCGCCCTGAACCGGATCGGCCCAGTCGCGCAGACGCCCATCCGCCCAGACCGGCTTCAGATTGCCCGCCGACGCGGCCTCCACCATCGTCACGCCCTCGGCGGTGCCGCAATACCAGAGCGCCGCCACGTCGTCATGCTCCGCCAGCGTCTTGGCCAGCGGCATCGCCGGGCCGGTGATCAGGTTGATGACGCCGGCCGGAATATCAGATGTTTCAAGCACTTGATAAAGCCGCGCCGCGATCAGCGGATGGTCCTGCGACGCCACCGCAACCACCCGGTTGCCCATCGCAACCGCCGGCAGGATCAGCGACATCATCGACAGAAGCGGCGCCTCGTCGGGGCAGACGATCCCCATGACGCCAAAGGGCTCCGGCACCGCCAGCGTGACGTTCCGGGTTTTCGTCGCATGCACGGCCCCGTCAAACTTGTCGGCCCAGGCGGCATAGCGGAACGCCCGGCGGATCGTCAGGTCGACCTCCTCGCCCGCATCCCCCGTGCTGGTTTCCAGCAATGCGGCAAACTCGTCGCGCCGCTGATCCAGGTTTTCAGCCAGGAAATAAAGCACTTGCGCGCGGTTATGCCCGGTCACGCCACCCCAACCGCCGGCCTTTTGCGCGGCCTCCACCGCGTTGCGGATATCCTTGCGGTTGCCGATCCCCGCCTGTCCGATCCCCGCACCTGAAGCCCCGGTGACGGTATAGGATTGCCCACCGTCGGGGCGCACCTGCTTGCCGCCGATATAGAGTTTTGCGGTGATGTCGATGCCCGGCGCGGCGTTCCTTGCGGATGCCCCGGCGTGCGGCGCGGCATCGGGCGTCGTCTTGGGCGCGGACCGCTCTGGCCGGTCCGCATTTTCCCACGCGGGAACAAGGTATTCCAGCATCCCCTCGCGCCCACCCTCACGCCCGAACCCGCTTTCGCGGTAGCCGCCGAATGCCGCGCCGGCGTCGAAGATGTTGGTTTCGTTGATCCAGACCACCCCGGCCTTCAGCTTCGCCGCAACCTCCACCGCCCGGCTCAGACTCTCCGACCAGACAGAGGCCGCGAGGCCGTAGCGGCTATTGTTGGCCAGCGCCACCGCCTCCTCTGCCGTGCGGAACGTGTGCGTGACGGCGACGGGGCCAAAGATTTCCACCTGCGACACACTCGCCGCAGGCTCCGCCCCGGTGAAGAACCCCGGCGCGCTGAACACGCCCTTCTCTGGCATCGCCACATCGGCCCGCCACAGCGTCGCCCCCTCCGCCTGCCCCTGCTCCAGCAGCCCGTCGATCCGGGCCAGTTGCTTGCGCGAGACGACCGCGCCCATGTCCATCGTCTTGTCCAGCGGATCGCCCACCCGCAGCGTCTGCATGCGTGCGCGCAGCTTGGCGAAGAACCGCTCTGCAATCCCCTCCTGCACCAGCACGCGAGAGCCTGCGCAGCAGACCTCGCCCTGGTTGAACCAGATGGCATCCACCACACCCTCGACGGCGCCGTCCAGATCGGCATCCTCGAACACGATGAAAGGCGACTTGCCGCCCAGTTCCAGGCTCAGCTTCTTGCTCGACCCGGCGGTCTGGCGGCGGATCGCGCGGCCCACCTCGGTCGAACCGGTAAAGGCGACCTTGTCGACGCCAGGATGGCCGCAGATCGCCGCGCCTGTCTTGGCCCCGCCGTGGACGATGTTCAGAACGCCCGCTGGCAGCCCGATCTCGGCGCAGATCTGGGCAAAGGCATGGGCGGACAAGGGCGTCAGATCGGCGGGCTTGAGCACCACCGTGTTGCCCGCCGCCAGCGCCGGCGCGACCTTCCACGCCAGCATAAGCAGGGGAAAGTTCCACGGGATCACCTGCCCGCAGACGCCCGCCGGGACGTAACCCGGAAACTCGCTTTCCACCAGTTCGGCCCAGCCCGCGTGGTGGTAGAAGTGGCGCGCGACAAGCGGGATATCGATGTCCCGCGTCTCGCGGATGGTCTTGCCGTTGTCCATCGACTCCAAGACCGACAGGAACCGCTCACGCTTCTGCACGTGACGTGCCAGCGCATAGAGATATCGCGCGCGGGCGTGGCCCGGCAGCGCCGACCAGGCCGGAAAGGCCGCTCGGGCGGCGGCGACGGCGGCGTCCACCTCGGGCCCAGTCCCGGCGGCGATACGGGCCAATGCTTCATCGGTCGCGGGATTGATGACCTCAATCGGCGCACCTTCGGGCGTGGTGAAGGCGCCGTCTATGTAATGCCCGATCACCTCGGGCTGTGCGTCCAGCCACGCCAGTACCTCGTCATTCGCTTCCGGGGCCGGGCCGTAATCCATGGTCTGCATGATGTCCTTGATCGCGGGCATGGGTGTCCCCTCAGGCCGTGGCGTGGCGATGGGCGGCTGAGTAGCGGCCGGTGACATGGTGTTCCAACTGCCGCTCGATATCGCCCAGCATGGAGCTGGCACCGATGCGGAACAGGTCGGGCTGCATCCAGCGGGTGCCCATCTCCTCCTTCATCAGGATCAGCCAGGCCATCGCGTCCTTGGCGGTCTTCAAACCGCCTGCGGGCTTGAACCCGACCCAGTGTCCAGACAGGTCGCGGTAATCACGCAGCGCGCGCACCATTGTCAGCGACACGGGCAGGGTGGCATTCACCTCCTCCTTCCCGGTCGAGGTCTTGATGAAATCCGCCCCCGCCTGCATCGCGACCATCGAGGCGCGATAGACATTCGTCAGCGTGCGCAGGTCGCCAGTGCCCAGGATCGCCTTCATATGCGCCGCGCCGCAAGCTTCGCGCATCGCCGCAACCTCATCATAAAGCGCCTGCCAGTTGCCGGTCAGCACATGCTCTCGGGTGATGACGATGTCGATCTCGTCGGCCCCCTGCTCCACCGCATAGGTGATCTCGGCCAGACGCAGCGGCAGCGGCGTCAGCCCGGCGGGAAAGCCTGTCGCAACCGACGCGACAGGAATGCCGGACCCTTCCAGCGCGCGCACCGCATGTGGCACCATGGTCGGATAGACGCAGACCGCGCCCACGGTGATCGGTCCGACGCCCAGCGCCGCCAGCAGGTCGCCGCGCACCGGCTGGCGTGCCTTGGCGCACAGCCGCGCAACCCGCGCGGCCGTATCGTCACCCGCCAGAGTGGTCAGATCGATGCAGCGGATCGCCTGCAACAGCCACGCCGCCTGCCAGTCCTTCTTCACCGTGCGGCGCGTCGTCAGACTGGCCGCGCGGCGCTCGGTCGCCGACAGGTTGACCTGCACCGCCTCGAACCAGTCCGGCGTCACCGCCATGCCCGGATTGCGGGCGAAAGTATCCTGCATGGTCTCGTCCCGCCCGGCGGTGTCTCGCGCGTTCATCGGCGTCTCCATCCCCGGATGCAACGTGCAGAGATTGCGCAGAACTTGCAACAGGCACGCGCCATGGCCGGCGCTTCGCGCGGGGCGTTTGGCGCCCGCCGTCAGCCGCGCGGGATCTCGTTCCACAGCGGCAGGATCGCCGGCTCGTCCTCCTCGATCTGGGAAAACCGACCCAGCGGTTCCAGGAAGAAATTGTCGTGGAGGTCATCGTTGCACTGGCTGACCTCGACGACAAAGACCGGCCCCTGCCCCTCCTCGCCCCAGAAGCGGTGCTGCAACCCGCGCGGCACGGTGATCGAGGCGCCGGGGATCAGCCGGATCGGTCCGGCGAAGGGATCGACCGCGCGGCCGTCGACCCGCGGCTGCCAGTCACCGATCTCGAAACTGCCCTCGCGCGTGAACTCGATCATCAGGTTGCCGCCGCCGCGCACGATGATGTCTTCCAGCTTCACCTTGTGGGCGTGAAACGGCGTTTCCTGACCCTCGCCCACGAACAGTGCCTTTTCGGCATAGGGCCTTTCGCCGGGCACGTTCTGATGGCCGTTGCGCAGGCACAGAAGCGTCAGACCGCGCTCCTCGAACCGGCCCTGGCCGAAATCGGTCACATCCCAGCCGATCTGCCGGTCGGCCAGGAAGCGCGACTGCTCCGGGTTGGCCGCGTGATCCGCCAGCGTCCAGTCGGCCCAGTCAGGCAGCGGAAAGCGATGGGCGGCCAGCGTCTCGCGCGCCTCGGCCAGCGCGCGGTTGATGTGGGAGCGTTTCATGCGGGAACCTTCATCGGTTGCGGGTCATCGACATTGCGGGACGGGTGCCGGCGCGGGCTGTATCCGCCCATCGATGCCTTATTCAGCAGGGGGAATCACGCCCTTGCGCAACAGGAAATCGGCGTAGAAACGCCGTTCGCCGGTCAGGATCACGGCAAAGGCCTCGCGGGCCTTATCATAGAATTCAAAGCGTTCCACACCGACCATCGGGCGCGGGTGGCCCTCGGCCGCGTCGATGGCGGCCTGCACCTCTGCCTGCACCGGCGGCACCTCGTCCGGCTGGCCGATAACCTCCATCCGGGCGGCGAAATCATCCACGAACGTATCCAGCGGCATGACCGACAGGATCGCCTGCACCGCCTGCGGAGCGGTCAGATTGTCCATGTGCAGAAGCCGCCCGAGCGTGGTGTAGCGCACCACCGACAGGGCCGGAAAATTCGCATCCGCAATCACCAGCAGATCGCCGTGGCCCATTGCGCGCAGCGCATAGAGCACGTCCGCATTCAACCGATGATCGATGCCCTTCAGCATTCCCGCCCCCCGTTTTCCCGGCGATGTTAGCAATCCTGCGCCCGGCTGCAATGGCATCAGTTCGGCATATGCACCCGCGTATGATTCACGTGCATCTGCCGTGCATACTACGTGCATACCTGAATTTCGCACGCACGGATCGCCAGAAGCCGCAAACCTTGCAAGAACGAACACACGGCACTGCACGAATCGATCACAGGTTACAAACACATTTCACAAACCGTTCAACACTTCGCACTGTGGTTGCGGCTGCGATTTTGCTAGAAGGCTGCACGTCTGGTATCGGGACAGGATCGCTCAGCATGGCCGACAGGCAGCGCGGGTCGGAGCACGGCGCACGAATCCTCGTTGTCGAGGACGACTCTCTGGTGCGCGATCATGTCGTGGCACTGCTGCAAAGTCTGGGGCACGAAACCGTCGAAGCCTGCGACGGCGCCAGCGCGCTGGACCTGCTGCGGGCGGATGGCCGGTTCGACCTGCTGTTTTCCGACGTGATGATGCCCGGCGGGATCAGCGGCGCGCAACTGGCGGTCAAGGCGCGGGATATCGTGCCGGGCCTGCCGGTGCTGCTGACCTCGGGCTATCCGGACGAGGCGCTGCCGGACAATGCGACCAGCGCGCCGCTGCTGCTGGCCAAGCCCTATCGCCGGGCCGACCTGCAGGCCGCGCTGTCGCAGGCGATGGGCCGCGGCTGAGCCAAGCCTTCAGGCGGTGAAGGAATAGCCGACGCCGTGCACGGTGCGGATGAAGTGGTTCGGCCGGTCATGGGCCGGCAGCTTGCGGCGCAGGCGGCTGACCAGACCGTCGATCGCCCGGTCATAGCTCTCCCATTCGCGGCCCTTGATCTGGGCCATGATCTGATCGCGGCTCAGCACCTGGCCGCGCCGGTGCAGCAGCGCCGACAGCAGTTCGAACTCGGCCGTGGTCAGGTCGATGTCGGCGCCCTTGCCGTCGATCACCCGGCGGGCGGCCAGATAGACGCTGTAGCCATCGAACACATGGTCGGCGGCGGCCATCATGTCCGCCGCAGGCGCCGCCAGTTCGGACGCGGCCGTGACGCCGCCGCGACGCCGGCCGGTGCGGCGATGGACAGCGCCGACGCGCGCGCACAACTCTCGCGGGCGAAACGGCTTGGTCACATAGTCGTCGGCGCCCAGTTCCAGCCCGACGACATGGTCGGTTTCATTGTCGCGCCCGGTCAGCAGGATGATGCCGCTGTCGGTCCGGGGCCGCAGGTCGCGCACCAGCGAAAAGCCGTTGCCGTCCGGCAGGCCGACATCGACCAGGTAGACATCGACGTGATGATCCTGTGAAATCTCGTCGAACTCACGCACCGAAGCCGCCGTGAGCACGTCATAGCCAGCGTCACTCAGCGCAGTTCGCAGCAGCATCAGTATCTCTGCCTCGTCGTCCAGAACCAGAACAACAGGCTTCATTCGATCACCTTCACGTCGCCTCGCCAACCGGCAGGGACAGCCACGACGGGCAAACGGCGCGGGATCGCGCCTGACGCCCCTTACCGTTCAAAGCCCCCCCTCGGCTGTGTTCATCCTCAGGTAGTATGCCCCTGACCGCGGCAAGCGCAATGGCAAAGGCATGCGGAAAGTGCAAGCCCCCGCCGATCCGCGGCCGCTGGAACTTGGCCTCGGCTTGCACTAGGGTCCGCGCGGGTCACGATCACGGGGACGATGCGATGCAGAAACTGCGCCTGGGCCGCAGCGATTTGTTGGTGAGCGAGCTTTGCCTCGGCACGATGACATGGGGCAGCCAGAACACCGAAGCCGAGGGCCATGCCCAGATCGACATGGCGCTGGATCATGGCGTCAACTTCCTCGACACGGCAGAGATGTATCCGGTCAACCCTGTCGCCGCCGAAACCGCCGGGCGGACCGAGGAGGTCATCGGCTCGTGGCTGGCGAAATTCGGGCGGCGCGACGATGTCATCATCGCCACCAAGATCACCGGCGAGGGGCAACCGGCGGTGCGGGGCGGGGCGCCGATCACGGCCTCCACGCTGGTCGAGGCGATCGAGGGCTCGCTCAAGCGCCTGCGGACGGATGTGATCGACCTCTACCAGATCCACTGGCCGAACCGCGGCTCGTATCACTTCCGCAAGCACTGGACCTATGATCCCCGCGGCACCAGCCGGGCCGAGACCCAGGCCCATATGGCCGAGGTTCTGGCCGTGCTGCAGCGGCAGGTGGAGGCCGGGCGCATCCGGCACTTCGGCCTGTCGAACGAAAGCGCCTGGGGCACGGCGCAATGGCTGCACCAGGCCGGCGACGGGCTGCCGCGGGTGCAGTCGGTGCAGAACGAATATTCGCTGCTCTGTCGGCACTATGACACCGACATGGCGGAACTGTCGGTGATGGAGGATGTGACGCTGCTGGCCTTCTCGCCGCTGGCCGCCGGGCTGCTGACCGGGAAATACGCCGGCGACGTCACGCCCGAGGGGTCGCGGCGGGCGCTGAACCCGACGCTGAGCAATCGGATCACGCCGCGGGTCTTTCCGGCGGTCGCGGCCTATCTGGGCGTTGCGGCCGATCACGGGCTGGACCCGGTGCAGATGGCGCTGGCCTGGACCCGGTCGCGGCCCTGCCAGACCATCCCGATCCTGGGCGCCACGAGCACCGATCAGCTGAAGCTGGCGCTCGGGGCGGCGGGGATGCGGCTGGATGAGGCGGTGCTGGCCGATATCGACGCCGCGCATCGCGCGCATCCGTTGCCCTATTGATCCGCGCGCTGCCGCTTCTGCTGCTGCTGGCCGCCTGCGCCGCGCCGCAGGCGGGCTATCGCGCGGCGGGGGCGTCGATCTCGTCGATGGCGGTGCTGGACCCCGCGCTGCTGGCCGGCGAGTGGGTGGAGGTCGCGGGCTTTCACGGCCCCGGAGAAGGCTGCGCGCTGGGGGATCTGCGGCTGAACGCGCGTCAGGACGGGGGCTTCGATGCCCTGCTTTCCGGCTGCCGGGGCGGGTCGGTGGCGGGGGTGACGGGGCCGCGGCAGGCCGTGCGGGTGGCGCCGGGGCGGATCTCGGTGGCGGGGCTGGCGGATCCGCTGTGGCTGCTGTGGGTCGATGGCGATTATCGGACGATGGTGGTGGGCACGCCGTCGGGGCGGATCGGGGCGGTTCTGAACCGGCCGGGCGGGATCAGTGGCGACCGGCTGGCGGCGGCGCGGGAGATTCTGGACTGGAACGGCTATGACCTGTCGCGGCTGCAGCTGCGGCGGCCCTGAGCGGGTCTGTGCACGGGTGTGCACGCGTGCACAAAAACTCAAGCCATTGAAATCGCGTGATTTCGCATTTTTTCTTTACCGGATTTTAACCCCGTGCACGCCGTCAGGCGCGGCGGCGGGCGCGGTCCAGATCCTCGCGGGTCAGGCCGATATCGCGCAACGTCTCGTCCGACAGATCGGCCATCCGGCAGCCTTCGCGGTAGCGGGCGTCCATCCCGGCCAGACGGTTCAGAAGCCTGAGCGCCAGCGAGCCGAGGGTGACGGCGGGGCGGGTGGTCTGGGTCAGCGTCTGCATCGGTGGCTCCTTTCCTCGATACTTTCACCCTGCCACGGGCAGCGACCGGCCGCTTGAACGCCACCACAAGAAACCCTTGTGCTTTCCTTGTCCTTTGGCCCATGCCTGCGGGCGACAGGGGAATACCGCCGCGATGGCCCATAGATTCGCAGATTGCCTGATCGACCCGCAGCGCCACGTTTTCGAACGGGCGGGCGCGGCGCTGCATCTGGAACCGCAGGTCTTCGACCTGATCCGCGTGCTGGTGGAGGCTGGCGGCGCGCTGGTCTCGCGCGAGGATCTGGTCGCCACCGTCTGGGGCGGGCTGAACGTGTCGGACGCCACGATCAGCGCCCGGATCAGCGCCGCGCGGGCGGCGGTGGGCGACAGCGGCAAGGCGCAGGCGGTGATCGAGACGGTGGCGCGGCGCGGCTTCCGGCTGGCGGTGCCGGTGACGGACGACAGCCCGGCCCCGGCCCTGCCCGCGCGGGTGCGCGACGACAGCCCGACACTGGCGGTGCTGCCCTTCGACTATGCCGCCCAAGGCCCCGGCGACATGCTGGCTGACGGCATGGTGGACGAGATCACCGACGCGCTGGCGCAGGTGCGGGAATTTCACGTCATCGCCCGGCAATCGGCCTTTGCCCTGCGTGACAAGCGGCCCGACATTCCCACGGCGGCGCGGCTCTTGGGCGCGGATTATCTGGTGGAGGGGACGGTGCGGCGCGCGGGCGACCGGGTGCGGGTGTCGGTGCATCTGGCGCGCGGCGACGACGGGCACACCATCGCGGCGGAACGGTTCGACGACCGGCTGGCGGATCTGTTCGACCTGCAGGACCGGATCGCGGCGCAGGTGGCGGGGCGCATCGCCCCCAGCCTGCGCACGGCCGAGGTGGCGCGGGCCGAAACCCGCCCGCCCGCCGACCGCACCGCCTATGACCTGACGCTGGCCGCCCTGCCACTGATCTGCGCCCATGGCCGGGACGAGAACGCCCGCGCCATCGACCTGCTGGAACAGGCAGTGGCGCGCGACCCGGGCCAAGCCCGCGCGCTGGGGCTGCTGGGCTGGGCGCACGCCCAGCAACTGAGTTACATGTGGACGGATGATCCGGCGGCGGAACGCGCCCGCGCGCTGGCCCATGCCGAACGCGCCGCGACGCTGGCCCCCGATCATCCGGCGGTGCTGACCGCAGTGGCGGGGGCCATCGGCGTCGCAACCGGCGACGGGGATCGCGCGGCGGGCTATATCGACCGGGCGCTGGCCATCGACCCGAACAACGCCTGGGCCTGGATGCGGCGCGGCTGGGGCTGCGCCTTTGGCGGCGATGTGGCGGGGGCGCTGGCGGCGATGGACCGGGCCGAAAAACTCAGCCCGCTGGATCCGTTCCGCTTCAACATGATGCTGGGCCGAGCCTCGACGCTCTATCACTGGACCGACCGAAAAGACGAATCGCTTACGCTGATCCGCGCGGCGCTGGACCTGAACCCGCGCGCGCATTGGGCCTGGCGGATGCTGGCCGCCAGTCTGCGGGCGACGGGTCGCGAGGACGAGGCGAGGGCGGCCATTACCGAACTCATGCGGCACTATCCGGGGCTGACGGTCGAATACATGCGCCAGACGCTTCCAGACGCGGCCTTTGCAAACGAGGATTACTTCGGCACCTTCGTCGCCCTTGGCGTGCCAGAGCGGTAGGCGGCGGGCTGCCGGTGCCCAAACCGAAAACGGGGGCGGCTTTCGCCGCCCCCATCCAAATCTCTGTCAGCCGAACCGAAGGTCAGCCGAGGGCGATGTTCGTCGCGGAATCGCGCCCCTTCAGGTCGCTTTCCAGATCGAAGGTCACGCGCTGGCCATCGACAAGCTGGTCGATGCCGGAACGTTCCAATGCGGTCACATGGACGAACACATCCCTCGGGCTGCCCTCAGGGGCGATGAATCCGTAGCCTTTGGTGGCGTTGTACCACTTTACCGTGCCTGTGGTCATGGTGGTGCCTCCCCCATAGTTGTTGCCACCCGCAGGATTGCGGCGGCCTGGCTCAGGGTCGTCAAAGTCGCAACTGAAGCTTTTGGGAAACAGAAGGTCTAATGATGGCTCTTCGCTTACTTAACAACATGGGGAATGTGCGGGGGATTCCAAAGTAACGACCGCGACAGTGGGGCGGATGAGCGGCAGTCTGCCGATGCCGGGCCGCGCAAATGCTTGCGTTCAGGTTAACAGAAAAAGCGATTTCGTTCATTTTCAACGGGTTGCGATTCTGCTCACGCGTGAGCAGACCGTGAGCAGAGCCTAGAAATCCGTGGGCGCCCCGCCCTCGGCCTTTCTCCGGGCCACGAACTCGGCCAGCGCCTCGCGGTGCCCCTCGTCCATCGGAGGGGATTCGAATTCGTTCAGAATCGCCTTGTAGATCCGATGCGCCCGTTCCGCCGTCCAGACCGACCCGTCCAGTTCCCACGCCTCGAAATTCCGCCAGTCCGAGGCGATGGGGGCGTAGAAGGCGGTGGTATAGCGATCCTGGGTGTGCCGGCAGCCGAAGTAATGTCCCTGCGGCCCGACCTCGGCAATCGCGTCGATGGCGATGTCGTCCTCGGTCGTGGCGGTGATCGCGGGATCGAAATAGCGCTGGATCATCTGCAGCACCTCGCAGTCCATCACGAACTTCTCGGGGCTGGCGATCAGCCCGCCCTCCAGCCAGCCGGCGGCGTGATAGACGATGTTCGTGCCCGACTGCACGGCGGCCCAGAGGCTGTTCGACGTCTCCCACATCGCCTGCCCGTCCGGCACGTTGGCCGCGCAGACGCCCGAGGACCGCAGCGGCAGGCCGTAGAACCGCGTCATCTGCCCGGTCATCTGGGTGGCGCGCATGTATTCCGGGGTGCCGAAGGCCGGCGCGCCGGTCTTCATGTCCACGTTGGAGGTGAAGGTGCCGATGGCGACGGGGCAGCCGGGGGCCGCGTATTGCAGCAGCGCGATGGCCGACAGCGCCTCGGCGAGGGAGAGGGCGACGGCGCCCGCCATCGTCACCGGCGCCATCGCGCCCGCCAGGGTGAAGGGGGTGACGATCACCGCCTGCCCCTTTCGCGCGCAGCGCAGCGCGCCGTCGATCATCGGGAAGTCGTGCTTCAGCGGCGAGACGGAGTTGATGTTGGTATACATATGCGGGCGGGCCGCGAACTCCTCGGCCGTCAGCCCGGCGGCGAGGCGGGTCATCTCCATCACATCCTCGACCCGCTCGGCGCCGAGGCTATAGGCGTGGACGACCTTGTCGGTCAGCACCAGCTTTTCATAGAGGCAGTCGAGGTGGCGGACCGAGGGGTGGATGTCGATGGGTTCGACCGGATAGCCGCCGGCAATGTGGATGCAGTTGAAATACTGCGTCAGCTTCATGAACTCGCGGAAGGTCTGAAAATCGCCGGGGCGCTTGCCGCGTTCCAGATCCCAGGCGTTGGGCGGGCTGGAGACGTTGACGAAGGCCATGTGCCGGCCGCCGACCGGCACGGCGCGGGCGGGGTTGCGCGGGGTCAGGGTAAAGGGGCCGGGCGCGCGGGCCAGCATTTCGGTGACGAAGCCCTCGTCCATCCGCACGTTGGTGCCATCGACGCGGCAGCCGGCCTCGCGCAGGATCGCGCAGGCCTCGGGGTTCAGGAACTCGATCCCGATCTCCCGCAGGATGCGCAGGCAGCCGCGGTGAATCGCCTGCACGCCATCCTCGTCCAGCGGTTCGATGGGGCGGTCGGTGTTGACGGGAATCGACCACGGCATCTGGTCGATGGCGGCGGTGCCGGCCCGCGCCTTGTGCCCCGCCCGCCCGCCCGCGCGGCGGCGCCGTGTGTCCGGTTGGTTCGCGTCGTCGGCCATGTCCCGCCCCCGTCAATGGGGTCAGGATGCCAGCAGCACGGTGCGGGCGGGCATGTCAAAGCCGACGAGTGGCGTCGTTTTCCGGCCTCAGGCGGCGGATTCCACCGGGCTCATCTCTTCCAGCCATTCGGGCAGGTGGCCGATGTCGGGCAGCACCGCGTCGGCCAGCGGCTCCAGTTCCGCCATCGCTGCCATGCCGGTCAGCACGCCCACGGTGCGCATGCCCGCCGCCCGCCCGGCGATCAGGTCGTGGCGGCTGTCGCCCACCATGACCACTTGCGCGGGGGCCAGCCCGAAGCGGTCGGCAAAGGCCAGCAGCATGCCCGGCGCGGGCTTGCCGCCAAAGCCGGAATCGAATCCGGCGACGAAGTCGAACAGATCATGCACCCCGACACTGGCCAGATGGGTGCGCGCCGGGGCCTCGGCATCGTTGGTCGCAAGGCCCAGCTTCAGCCCCCGCCCGCGCAGGCCGGAGAAGAGCGGCGCCAACGGCACGGCAGGTGCCAGCACGGCCTGCGCCGCCAGCAGGTTCATCCGGTTCACCAGCCCCGTGGGCGTGGCACCGGGCAGGTGCGGGAGCAGCGCCTGCGCGATCTCGTCAGGAGTATTGGCGATCACGATGCTGTCGGGCGCGAATCGCCGCGCGTGCAGATCGTAGCCGATCGCTGCGCCGAGCGTGGCGGCGCGATCCGGATCCTCGCCGGTCAGGTCGAACAGCAGCGCGGCGGTCCAGCCGCCCCAGGTTGCGTGGAAATCGAAGAGTGTCCCGTCCTTGTCGAACAGGATGCCGCGGATATCGGACATCGTGCTTCCTCCCCAAGCCGGGCGAGAGTGACCCAGCCCCGCCTTCATTGCAAGATTCGCGTGAAACGTGTGCGACATGGCGCCGGCCATCAGGTCCAGTTCGGCAGCCCGCCGCCCGGCAGCACAGCCCGCGCGCGGGCCAGCGCATCATAGGGCAGGCCGGTTTCCTGCGCGAAAGCTATCACCCAGGCATCGTCGGACAGCACGAACTCCACCACCGAGGCGAGAAACTCTGCCTCGCCCGCCCGCGCCCGCAGGTCCGACAGGTCGGCGCCCGAGGCATTGAGGAACAGGCCGAGCAGGTCGTCCCGCGCCACGAGCCAGCCCAGCGCGCGCAGCGCAACGGTTTCGGCAGATTCCCGCGCATCCATTCGCTTCACCCTTTGTTCAGCACCTTCGTGTAAATTTGTGCCAAGTTCCGCAAGACTTCCTTAACCATTCAGACCGCACCGTTTACGGGTGTAGAACGGGCAATTCAAAGAGGCACGCCGGTGGCGGGTAAGATCCTGATCGTGGATGATGTTGCCACGAACCGCATCATACTCAAGGTGAAGCTGGCAGCCGCGTGCTATGAAAGCACGCAGGCCGCCGACGGCACCAGCGCGATGCGCATGATTCGCGAAACGCAACCCGATCTGGTGCTGCTCGACATCATGTTGCCGGATACCGACGGCATCACGATCTGCCAGACCATGCGCGCCGATCCGGCAACGCGGGATATCCCCGTGGTGATGATCACCGCCCTGTCCGATCACGAGACGCGGGTCAGGGCGCTGAAGGCCGGGGCCGACGACGTGCTGACCAAGCCGGTGGACGAAGTGATCCTGCTGGCGCGGATCCGCAGCCTGCTGCGGGCGCGCGAAACCGCCGAGGAACTGCGCCTGCGCGATGCCACCTGCACCGAGATGGGCTTTGCCGAGGCGGGCGAGGAATTCGCGCAGCCCGGCCGTATCGCGCTGATCGCGCCGCGGACCGAGGTGGCGATGGCCTGGAAGCGCGCGCTGGAGGCCCATACCACCGATCATCTGCAGGTGATCGACCGCACCGACGCGCTGGCGGGCGCGCTGGACCGGGACGGTGCCGACATCTATGTGATCGCCGCCGATCTGGCCGCGCGCGGCGACGGGCTGCGGCTGTTGACGGATCTGCGCAGCCGCGCGGCGAGCCGCCATTCGGTGATCTGCATGATCCTGCCCCCGGACGGGCGCGAATCCGGCGCGATGGCGCTGGATCTGGGCGCGACCGATCTGGTGCCGGAACGCTTCGATGCGGCGGAACTGGCGCTGCGGTTGCGGCTGCAGTTGCAGCGCAAGCGGCAGGCGGACAGGCTGCGCGCATCGGTCCGCAACGGGCTGCGACTTGCGGTGACCGATCCGCTGACCGGGCTTTACAACCGGCGCTACGCGATGCCGCATCTGGACCGGATCGACGCCCGCGCGCGTGAAGGCGGGCGCGGCTATGCGGTGATGGCGCTGGATCTGGACCGCTTCAAGGCGATCAACGACACCCATGGCCATGCCGCCGGCGACGCCGTTCTTGTCGAGGTGGCGAATCGGCTGCGCGACAGTCTGCGGGTTTCGGACATGATCGCCCGGATCGGCGGCGAGGAGTTCCTGATCGTGCTGCCCGACACCACGCTGGACGAGGCGCAGGACATCGCGGAGCGGCTGCGCAGCCGGATCGAGGAAACGCCGATCTGCGTGTCCGCGCAGTCCAAGGTCTCGATCACCCTATCGATCGGCGTGGCGATGGGCGGCTGCGACCGGCCGAACGACGCGCCCAGTGCCCAAGAGGTCATCAGCCGCGCCGACCGTGCCTTGCTCGCCGCCAAGGCAGAGGGCCGCAATCAGGTGACTGTGGGGTTGACCGCGGCCTGATGGCCGCGGGATTGCGTGACCGGCGCCGCCGCGCCGGGTGACGCAAGGTAAAGCCTTCTGGTTGTATTACCGGGAATTCGCCAGCAACGGGCAAGACAGGCCGCAATCGGCAGAACGTTGCCAGCATATGACGACCGGATCGGCGAACTACCGACGTTTCATGGAAAATTCTCATTAACTTGTAAAAGGTGTTACCTGACCGTGCGAGGTTGCCCGCCCGTTCCCCGACCAGTTCGGGGGGCGGATTCAACCATGACGGGAAGGAAGACAATGAGACTTCATGCAATGCTGGCCGCCGCGGCCCTGGGGCTGATGCTGTCAGGAACGGCGCAGGGATCGACGCTCAACACGATTGATGGCGCGGCGCCGATCGTCATCGCGCACCGTGGCGCACCCGGCTATCTGCCGGAACATACGCTGGGCGGCTACGAGCTGGCGATCCAGCTTGGCGCGGAATACATCGAACCGGATCTTCTGCTGACCAGCGACGGCCATCTGGTGGCGATGCACGACACCACGCTGATCCGCACCACCAACGTGCAGGAGCTGTTCCCCGGCCGCCCGAGCTATGCGATCAACCAGTTCACGCTGGAGGAGATCAAGCAACTGACGGTGATTCCGGTCGGCCCGCAGGCCGGCAACGAGTATCCGGGCTTCACCCCCAGCATGCCGGATCCCTACAAGATCCCGACCTTTCAGGAAGTGCTGACCTTCCTGAACGACTACAACGCCGCGAATGGCACCGATATCGGGATCTACCCGGAAGCCAAGAACCCCAACAGCACCTCGATGAACACGCAGATCATCGATCAGCTGCGCGATGCGGGATACAACTCGGCCGCCGACAAGGTGTTCATCCAGAGCTTCAACTTCACCGCCCTGCTGGAGATGGACCAGATCCAGGCGGATCGCGGCACCGACATGCAGCTGGTGATGCTGGGCGGCGTCAGCCTAGTCGGCGGCGAATACCGCGTCGGCGGCGTGAACCTGTCGGCGATTGCCGAGATCGCGCAGGGCGTCGGCGTGTCGAACAACAACAGCCTGACGCGCGAGTTCGTCGAGGCGGCGCACGGGCTTGGCCTGCTGGTCCATGCCTACACGCTGCGCCCCCTGACGCAGGAGCAGTCGGACGAACAGATGCTGCGGATGTTCGCGCTGGGCGTCGATGGCTTCTTCACCGACTACACCGACCGGTCGCTGGCCAGCCGCAACGCGCTGCTGCCGGATGACGGCACCCTCGCCCCGATCCCGCTGCCTGCGGCGGGCTGGCTGCTGATTTCGGCGCTGGGTGGTCTTTTGTTGTACCGTCGCCGGGTGTAACGAGTTCGGGCGGGCGGCAGGTCGCCGCCCGCCTACCCGCCGGAGCATGGCATGGCAAAGGCCCCGCTGTTCACCCCTGTCCTGATCGGGGGATGTGTCATCATCATGCTCAGCTTCGCCGTCCGGGCGAGCTTTGGCGTCTTCCAGATCCCCATCGCCGAGGAATTCGGCTGGTTGCGAGCAGAGTTCAGCCTTGCCATCGCGATCCAGAACCTGGCCTGGGGTATCGGGCAACCGATCTTCGGCGCGCTGGCCGAACGCTTCGGCGACCGCCGCGCGATCATTGCGGGCGCCATTGTCTATGCGCTGGGGCTGACGCTGTCGGCCTATGCGGTGACGCCCGGCGCGCATCAGTGGCTTGAGATTCTGGTGGGATTCGGCATCGCCGGAACGGGCTTTGGCGTGATCCTTGCGGTCGTCGGGCGCGCGGCGTCGGACGACAACCGCTCCATGGCGCTGGGCATCGCCACTGCGGCGGGTTCCGCCGGGCAGGTGTTCGGTGCCCCGGCAGCGGAATGGCTGCTCACGATGATGCCCTGGCAGAATGTCTTTCTGATTTTTGCCGCCACGATCCTTGCCTCGCTGGTCGTGCTGCCGATCATGCGCAGCCCCGCGCCCGCCAGCCGCGCGGATCTGGAACAGACCATGGGTGCGGCGCTGACGCGCGCCTTCCGCGATCCCAGCTTCACGCTGATCTTCCTGGGCTTCTTTTCCTGCGGCTATCAGCTTGCCTTCGTCACCGCGCACTTCCCCGCCTTCGTGACCGAGATGTGCGGCCCCATCGACCCGAACGGGATGCTGGCCGGTATCGGCATCACCACAACATCGGCGCTGGGCGCGGTAGCGATCTCGCTGATCGGGCTGGCGAACATCGCCGGCACCATCGCTGCCGGCTGGGCCGGCCGACGGTTCTCGCGCAAGTATCTGCTGGCGGGGATCTATACCGCGCGCACCGTGGTCGCGGCGGGGTTCATCCTGCTGCCGATCACGCCGGGGTCGGTGATCGTGTTCTCGGTGTTGATGGGGTCGCTATGGCTGGCCACGGTGCCGCTGACCAGCGGTCTGGTCGCGCATATCTACGGGCTGCGCTACATGGGCACGCTGTATGGCATCGTCTTCTTCAGCCATCAGTTGGGCTCGTTCGTGGGTGTCTGGCTGGGCGGGCGGATGTATGATGTGACCGGTGACTACACGATGGTCTGGTGGATCGGCGTCGCGGTCGGCGCGTTCTCGGCCATCGTGCATCTGCCGATCCGCGAGCGCCCGATGGATCTGCGCCCGATCGCGGCGTAACCACACTGCGAGATTTCGGTTGACCGATGCCCCGGCGAGGAGAACACTTCGCTACTGGCACCGGGGGCGCACCGATGAAGGAATTCCCGACAGAAGGCGACGAGCTCAAGAAGCTGCTCAAGTTCGCGCGCAAGATTCCGCTGAACTTTGGCTACAACCCCGGCACCACCGACGACGCCGACCAGTTCCTTGCGCTGCACAAGCGCAAGGCGCCCGAGGTGCTCGGCCGCATCGCCTTGCACGACGGGGCCGGGACGAAATCCGCCTTTGGCACGCTTTCAGTCAACGGCAACATCGTGGCGCTGCACTGCGAACGCGAGCTCCCGCAACTGGCAAAGCGGGTGAAGAAGCTGCTGCGGCTGAACAAGATGAATCTGAACGTGCAGATACTGGACAAGTCCGGCACGGTGATCGACTCGGTCATCGAGGATATCGAACCTGACCCGGCTCTGGACGACGATACCGACAATACAGAAACGACCGAAGACGATGCGGCCGAAAGCACGAGCATGCCCGCCGCCGAGCCCGCGGCGGCGGCACCCGCCGCAGCGGCACCGTCGGCCGGCGGACAGGATGCCAGGGATCTGGCGGTGCGGCTGCGCTCTCTGCAATCCGGACTTCAGGCCGCGCCCGGCCCGGCGGCGGCCAAGCTCGAACGGGCCTTCACGGCTGCCGTGGGGCTGGTGCGGGCCGGAGATCTGGAAAAGGCCGCGAGCATGGTCGCCATGATCGAGACGACACTGGCCCGCGTCGCGCCGGGCGCGACAACCGACGCAGCATCCTGACCCGGCAAAACCTGCGCGATTGCCCGGCACCGCCCTGGAATTAGGCGGCTCTGCCTGAGTCGGCCCAGTTAACGTCTTGCTCATCCCTGTGGTGCCGCGAAACGTGGCGCGATGCAACGAACTGACCAAAGTTTGGGCGTTCCGCATCATCCCGCCCCGCCTCGCCCCGCGCCTGATTGCTGCGCTGCGGAAACGATGCTCGCCTAGCTGCACGGTGACGTTGCGTCGCCGGATGGGATGTGCGGCGGCGCGCGATGTGGAAGTCCGGCACCGCCGCACGGGTGCAACCTTTGGCTGCCGCGCCAGACTAGGGGCCTGAACCCGCAAAGGGAAGCCCCGGCGCTAGGAGGGATAACGGACATGGGGATGAAGTATCTACTGACCGGCTCGGCGATGCTCGCGCTGGTCGCCGGCACTGCAGCGGCCGAGGACCCGATCAGGGTCGGCGTGCTGCATTCGCTGTCGGGCACGATGGCGATTTCCGAGACGACGCTGAAGGACACGATGGAAATGCTGATCGAGCAGCAGAACGCCAAGGGCGGCGTTCTGGGCCGGCCACTGGAGGCGGTGGTGGTCGATCCGGCATCCGACTGGCCGATGTTCGCCGAACGGGCGCGCGAGTTGATCACGGTGCAGAACGTGGATGTGATCTTCTGCTGCTGGACAAGTGTCAGCCGCAAGGCGGTGCTGCCGGTGATCGAGGAGTTGAACGCGCTGGTGTTCTATCCGGTGCAATACGAGGGCGAGGAATCCAGCCGCAACGTCTTCTACACCGGCGCCGCGCCGAACCAGCAGGCGATCCCGGCGACGGACTATTTCCTCGAGGAACTGGGCGTCGAGAAATTCGCGCTGCTGGGCACCGACTATGTCTATCCGCGCACGACGAACAACATCCTGCAAAGCTATCTGATCGCGCAGGGGATCCCGGAGTCGGACATCTTCGTCAACTACACACCCTTTGGCCATTCCGACTGGTCGCGCATCGTGGCCGACGTCGTGGCTCTCGGCGCCGATGGCAAGAAAGTGGGCGTGATCTCCACCATCAACGGCGATGCGAACATCGGTTTCTACAAGGAACTGGCCGCCGCGGGCATCTCGGCCGATGATATCCCCGTCGTCGCCTTCTCGGTCGGTGAGGAAGAGCTTTCGGGCCTCGACACGACAGAGCTTGAGGGGCATCTGGCGGCCTGGAACTACTTCATGTCTGCCGACACGCCCGAAAACGCCGCCTTCATCGAGGCTTGGCACGCCTTCATCGGCGATACGAACAGGGTGACCAACGACCCGATGGAGGCGCATTACATCGGCTTCAACATGTGGGTGAACGCGGTCGAGCAGGCCGGCACGACCGAGGTCGATGCGGTCCGCGAAGCGATGTGGGGTCAGGAAGTCCCGAACCTTACCGGCGGCACAGCAACGATGCTGCCGAACCATCACCTGACCAAGCCCGTGCTGATCGGCGAGATCCGCAGCGATGGCCAGTTCGACATCATAAGCCAGACAGAGCCGGTGCCGGGCGATGCCTGGACCGACTACCTGCCGGAGTCGGCGGTGCTGGAAGCAGACTGGCAGACGCTTGGCTGCGGCATGTACAACACCGAGACGCAGACCTGCGTGCAGATGCAGTCGAACTACTGACAGGATGCCGGGGGGCCGGTCCGGCCCCCCGCACAATTCCCGGATCATGAAAATCATGCCGATCCTTCTTCTGGCGCTGGCGCTGCTCATGCCCCTTGCCGCCATGGCTCAGCCACAGACGCTGGCCGACCTGCTTGCCGAGAGTCGCGAGACGCTGGAACGACCGCAGCGCGCGAGCGTCGGCCCGCTGCTCGACGCGATCGTCGAGACGGGAGATGCGAACGCGCCGGCGCTGCTGGAAGCCTGGGCCGACCGGCGGCTGTACCTGCGCAAGACGGATGGCGCGGCCTTCATCGGGCGGGGATCGGACCCGCTGCAACTGACCGACGCCGCTACCGGCGCGGATGCCGGGACTGCACCTTCCGCAGATTTCGATCAACTGCGCCCCGGCGGCGGCGTGCGGTCGGCGATCGCTAGCGCGCTGGTGCAATTCCAGCTTTCCGATCCCGACGCCAGCCGCCGCGCCGCCGCGCTGACAGCCATTGCGCGCAGCCCCGATGCGGACCAGTTGGACGCGCTGCGCGAGGCGCTGGACGATCCGGACCCGTCGCTGGCCGCGCGCAAACAGCGGCTGGAACGCGTGCTGACGATCCGCTTCGACCGCGACCCGGCGGCGCGCATCGCAGCGATCGAGGGGTTCGGCCCCGACACCGGGCTTGACCTGCGCGGCGCGCTGAACCCGCTGGTCGCCACGCGCCGGGTCGTCACCGACGGGGCGGAACCGCCGGGCAACATCGCCGCGCGGTTGCAGATCGGCAGCGACCTGACGCCCGAGGAAGCATATGACATGCTGGTTCAGGCAGGCAGCGCCCCGCCACTGCTGGAGGCCACCGACCAGCGCCGGTCGCTGGCCGAGAACGTGGAGAACGGTGCTGTCGCCGGTATTCCACTGCACCAGTTGAACACCCAAGCCGCCCGCGACCGCGCCTATGAGACGCTGGAGGCCCAGGGTCGCGTTCCAGCAGCGGCCACCGCCGCAGAAGTTTCCGCCGCGCTCGACGCCCATGCCTTCTGGGAGGTCTATGCCGAACCGAATCCGGAAGTGACCGATGCCGCCCGCGCCGCGCTGGCCGGTATCGGCTTTCGCGTGCAGCTCATGCAACTGGCCGATCTGGCACTGGATGCGCTGTCGCTCGGCTCGATCTTCTTTCTGGCGGCCATCGGCCTTGCCATCACCTTTGGCGTGATGCGGGTGATCAACATGGCGCATGGCGATTTCATCATGCTGGGCGCCTATACCGGCTACGTCACCCAGACCTTCATTGCCAACCACACGCTGAGCATCGCCGTGGCGCTGCCGCTGGCCTTTGCGGTCACCTTTGCCGCTGGCGTGGCCATGGAGCGGCTCGTGATCCGGCATCTTTACCACCGCCCGCTGGAAACGCTGCTGGCGACCTTCGGCATCTCCATCGCGCTGCAGCAGGTCATCAAGAACATCTTCGGCACCCAGGCCCGGCCGCTGACGGCGCCAAGCTGGCTGGACGGACAGCTTGCCTTCAACGACGTGGTGGCGATCTCGAACATCCGGGTCGCGATCTTCGTGATGGCGGTGATGTTCCTTTGCCTGACGCTATACGTCATGAACCGCACCCGGCTGGGGCTGGAGGTGCGGGCGGTGACCCAGAACCCCCGCATGGCGGCGTCGATGGGGATCGACCCCGACCGGATCAACATGCTGACCTTCGGCCTCGGTTCCGGCATCGCGGGGATCGCGGGCGTGGCCATCGGGCTGTTCGCCAAGGTCACGTCGGAACTGGGCAACGACTACATCGTGCAAAGCTTCATGACCGTGGTCGTGGGCGGTGTCGGCAACATCTGGGGCACGCTGCTGGGTGCCGGACTGATCGGATCGCTGCAGAAGGTGATCGAAAGCTTCAACCCGTCGAACACACTGGCCGCACAGACTTTCATGATCCTGTTCATCATCCTGTTCATACAGTTCCGGCCACGCGGGATCATCGCCCTTCGCGGTCGGGCGGCGGGGGACTGACGCCATGAGTTATGCCGCAACCGACCACCGCCCCTTCGTGGTCCGCCACCCGCACGTGCTGGTGATGCTGCTGGCGCTGGCAGTTTTCACCCTGACCGTCACCGCACTGTCCGAGGCGTTCGGCACCGGCGCGATTTCCACCTCCTTCGTCAAGACGCTGGGCAAGACGCTCTGCCTCTGCCTCGTGGCGCTGGCAATGGATCTGCTGTGGGGCTACATGGGTGTGCTCAGCCTGGGTCACATGGCGTTCTTTGCGCTGGGCGGCTACATGATCGGCATGTGGCTGATGTATGCCCGGACCGAGGGCATCGTCATCGGCTCGATGTCGGGCGGCGTGCTGCCGCCAACGCCGGAAGAGGTGCAGGCGGGCGTCGCCACGCAGATCTTCGGCGTCGTGGGCTCGTCAGAACTACCGGCAATCTGGGCCTTCGCAGGCTCGCTACCCATCCAGCTTGCACTGGTCGTGCTGGTGCCAGGGCTGCTTGCGCTGGTCTTCGGCTGGCTGGCCTTCCGCAGCCGGGTCACGGGGGTCTACCTGTCGATCCTGACCCAGGCGGGTACTCTGGCTCTGGCGCTGTGGCTTTTCCAGAACGAAAGCGGGCTGCGCGGCAACAACGGGTTGTCGGGGCTGCAGAACCTGCCCGGCCTTGACCATGTGCCGCAGTCGGTGATCTCGATCTGGTTCCTCTGGGCCTCGGCCGCCGCATTGGCCATCGGCTATCTGGTCTGCGCGCTGATGGTGTCGGGAAAGTTCGGGTCGGTGATGCGCGCGATTCGCGACGACGAGGCGCGGGTGCGCTTCCTCGGCTACCCAGTGGAGGGTTACAAGCTTTTCATCTTCACCCTGACGGCGGTGATCGCCGCTATCGCAGGTGCGCTCTACTATCCGCAGGCGGGCATCATCAATCCCGCCGAACTCGCCCCCATCGCGTCTATCTACTTGGCCGTCTGGGTCGCCATTGGCGGGCGCGGGCGGCTTTACGGCGCGGTGATCGGGGCGGCCTTCGTCTCGCTGCTGTCCTCGTGGTTCACCGGCGGGCAGGTGCCGACGGTGGATCTGGGCTTCGTCCGCATCGTCTGGGTGGACTGGTGGTCGGTGGTGCTGGGCCTGTCCTTCGTGCTGGTCACACTGTTCGCCCCGCGCGGCATCGGCGGGCTGGTCGATCTGCTGGCCCATCTGCGCCCGCCGCGCCGCCACGGCGCACCGCTTGGCCCCGATCAGGGTGCCCTGCGCGAGAAGGAGGCCGAGGCGTGAGTGGGGCGACACTGCTGGAGGTGTCGGGCGTGACGGTCAGCTTTGACGGGTTCCGTGCGCTCAACAACCTGACCTTCCGCATTGCCGAGGCCGAAATGCGCGCCGTGATCGGCCCCAACGGTGCCGGCAAGACGACCTTCATGGACGTCATCACCGGCAAGACCCGCCCCGACGCGGGATCGGTAAAATGGGGCGAAAAGGGCGTCTCGCTCCTGCGTATGTCCGAGGCGCAGATCGCGCAGGCGGGCGTAGGCCGCAAGTTCCAGCGCCCCACCGTGTTCGAGGATCAGACGGTGGCCGAGAACCTGATGATGGCGCTGCAGGCCCGACGCGGCCCGTTTCGGGTTCTGTTCTGGCGGCCGGCACAAACCCATCGAGAGCGCGTCGCAGAGCTTGCCGCCCGGATCGGGCTGGCCGATGTGCTGGAGCGAAGGTCAGGCGAGTTGAGCCATGGGCAGAAACAATGGCTGGAGATCGGCATGCTGCTGGCGCAGGAGCCCAAGCTGCTGCTGGTCGATGAACCGGCCGCCGGCATGACACTGGCAGAGCGCGAGGCGACGACGGAGATTCTGGTCGAGATCGCAAAGACCCGCGCGGTGGTGGTGGTGGAGCATGACATGGATTTCGTCCGCCGCCTCGATTGCCGGGTGACCGTCCTGCACGAGGGCGCGGTGCTGGCCGAGGGCAGCCTCGACCATGTCACCCGCAACCAGCAGGTCGTCGACGTGTATCTGGGG
This sequence comes from Paracoccaceae bacterium, assembly GCA_050485905.1. GTDB lineage: Bacteria > Pseudomonadota > Alphaproteobacteria > Rhodobacterales > Rhodobacteraceae > JAWLCA01. The sequence continues at coordinate 40,690 of JBJHCH010000016.1, forward strand.
CGGTAGGCGATGCTGGAAGCGACAGGACTGACGCTGCACTACGGCGGATCACAGATCCTGCACGGGATCGACCTTGTGGCCGAACCGGGCCGCGTCACCTGCGTGCTGGGCAACAACGGCGTGGGCAAGACCAGCCTGCTGAAGGCGCTGTCGGGCACTCATCCGCGATCAGGTGGCACGCTGAAGATTGATGGTGAGGAAGTTGCGCGCGCCTCGCCCCAGGCGATGGCGCGTCGCGGGCTGGGCTATGTGCCGCAAGGCCGGATGATCTTTCCCCTGCTGACGGTGCGAGAGAACCTGGAAACCGGCTTTGCCGTGCTTCCGCGCAGTGAACGGCGGGTGCCGGAGGAGATCTTCGAGCTGTTCCCGGTTCTGGCCGATATGGCCCATCGCCGCGGCGGCGACCTGTCGGGCGGGCAGCAGCAGCAGCTTGCCATCGCGCGGGCGCTGGTAATGAAACCGCGCATCCTGCTGCTGGACGAACCGACCGAGGGAATTCAGCCCAACATCATCCAACAGATCGGCAGGGTGATCGGCCTGCTGCGCGACCGGGGCGACATGGCAATCGTGCTGGTCGAACAATATTTCGATTTCGCTTACGACCTCGGAGACCGCTTCACCGTGCTGGTCAGGGGCGAGGTGCGGCTGTCCGGCACGCGCGACAGCCTGAGCCGCGAGGCGCTGCTGGGTCAGCTCGCGGTCTGAGCATCTGGCCGGTCAGGCGCCGGGTCACCCGACAGGGCACGTAGCGCGTCGAACTGGGACAGGAACACCCGCCCATTCAGATGCGTCAGGAAATCGGTCTTCTCCAGCCGGTCCTGCACAGGCCCCTTCACCTCGGACAGGTGCAACCCCACGCCCATCGCCGTCAGCCGCTCGTTGATGACCTCAAGGCTTTCCAGCGCGCTGAAGTCGATGTGGTTCACCGCCGAACACATCAGCACGACATGACGGATCGGGCTTTCCTCGGCCACACGGGTCTGGATCAGATCCTCAAGATATCGGGTGTTGGCAAAATAAAGGCTTTCGTCCACGCGCAGGGTCAGAACGGTGGGATCGGTTTCCACACGGTGGCGCAGCACGTTGCGGAAATGCTGGGTGCCGGGCACCAGCCCCACCTCGGCCACATGGGGACGGCTGGTGCGGTAAAGGTGCAGGGCGATGGACAGCACGACGCCCGCGCTCACCCCGGCCTCGA